>NZ_SMLC01000085.1 GCF_004349245.1 Actinomadura sp. 6K520
GAGCGGAGGGGTCGAGGGACCGCGAGGCGGCGACACGGGGGGCGGCGGCGCGGAGATTTCCGCCCGCCGGGTGGCGGGTGCCGGGCGCCGGGTGCCGGGTGCCGGGTGCCGGGTGCCGGAACTTGCTCGACACGGTGAACCTCCCCCGAACAATGACCTTGATCCGTTTCACTGTTCGAAAAATCAACCTGCCGGGCAGGCGAAAACCAGCCCGCACAAGATCGCCATAAGTGTGGTTTTCCGTCCGTCGGCCGGGCGACAATCCGCCGAAAATTCGGATCATGATATCTACTCCGGCGACGTCCAATCTGATTTGGGACCGCCTGGCCGACAGATCAGACGGTGCCTCTCCTGGGGAGAAACCGTTCCCAAGCAATGAGATCGAGCGGTCGGCGCGCCGCGGTGGCGGCATGTCCGGAATGGGCCGCCGCCGGCGGCGAGGGCCACGTGGAGCTCTCGACTCCCGGCACCGGGGTCGGGCTCCGCGACGTTCTCCCGGACCGAGGGGCGGCCGGTGAGGGCCGCGGCACATGAAGTGACCTCCCGCGGGCGGACGGTACAGGCGGAGGCGACGGCTCCCCCGGCGACCGTGACCGTCGTCAACTGCACAGTAAGGCAATCGATTCGCGATCGGGGTACGCGCCGCCGCCCGACCGCGGCGGCCGGACGGTGTGGCCGCGGCGGGGTGCGGCACCGCCCCGCCGAGCGGTGAGCACCCGCCCGTCCAGGAGCGAATCCCGGTTCGGTCCTGCCCGTGTGGCCGTCCCCAAGGGTTGTCTCAGCATCTGAGAAGCCGTCGCCCTCCGTGTTACGGACGTTCCAAATCCGTGATTGGGTCGAGCGGCACGCCAGGCCAATACGCTCGTTATATGACGGCTCGTGATCACTGTATAACACAGAATAACAGCTTGGCTTTTCAACCTGGTCCCTATCCCAGGTATCCACCGACCCGATCACCGGTGAGCCGCCGAGAGATGGAGGCACCCGGGGTGCCACGCGAATTTTCCCTGTTCAGGCGGGCGGTGGCGTTAATTCTTCCGGCGTTTTCTCGCGGGGCAGTTGACGTAGATGACTGTATTGAAGAGTATGCAGAGAGCATGGCAGGAGTACGCGCACACCACCCCGCCCGCAGCGGACGAGGCTTTACGGGGAGAACATGAAGGGACGCATACTGTGTCAAGCTGGATCGTGCCAAAGACCGAGTGCAAATATTGGCAAGAAGGCCCGTAGAGCCGGGGACGGCAGGTTCGTGTGTTCGGCCTGCCTGGACCGGCTGGTGGGCGACATACGGAACCTTCCGACGCTCTACGACGACTGCATGAACCAGTCGGGCCAGGGTTCCATGCGCATGATCCGCACCGGTCCCAGGAAGAACACCACCGCCGATCCGATGAGCGCCGCGGCCACCGAGATACGGACGGCCATTCGCAAAGTCCTGGCGTCCTGGGCCAGCCTCGTCGCCGACGAACGCCGGCTCGAACGCCCGCCGCGGGACATCCGTGCGCTTTCAAGATTCCTCTGCCGGCATGCCGAGTGGCTCGCCGCCCACCCTGCCGCGGCGGAGATCGTGGACGAGATCGGCGAACTCACGCGCGCCGCGCGTAGAACCGCCTATTCGAACGGCGCCGGCCGGGTGCCCGTCGGCTCCTGCCCCACCTGCAGTGGTGAGCTGGTCGCCCACATGCGCCGTCGCGAGGACGCGCTTCCGGCCGAGATCGTCTGCACCGCGTTCCCCGACCACAGGTGGCCCGCCACTCGCTGGGCCACGCTCGCCCGCCAGATCCAGGGACGCTGAGCCGCGGTCGGCTCCCCGGCCAGGCAAGCGCCCCTCATCTGCGGGGACATGACGGGGTCAGCCGTTGCGGTCCGTTCGCGGGCCGCAACGGCAGCGTCCTGCCCTCCATCTCCGCCCCCTCTTCACACGCCGACGACCCGGCTCCCCGTCATCAAGTCTTGGTGATCACCGGTCGGCTGCTCGCCCTTCGGGCGTCCGGCCGGGACGTGCCGCGACATGGGCGCTGAGCCCCCATCGCGAATGATCACCTTGGCCGGCGCTGCAGCGCCGGCATCCGGTCCAGGCCGGCGACGTCAAATACGGCTCCCCCAACGCAGTACTCGTCGTTGACGTTGCCCGGATATCCCGGACCATGCGTGCGATCGGCTCGCCTCGCAACGTGATGTGAAATGCGCGTTCTCCGGCTTGCTGATCGACTCCACGCATCGCTGCGGTGCCCCCCTCGGCTCCAGGGGGTCGCCAAGCTCCAGTAGAAGGTCACCACAGGGAGGAACATGCTGAATCGCGAAATGCACAAGGTCGGCTTGACCGTCGATGACATAGCCGCCATCTGGCGTATTCCCAAGGGCACGGTCTACCGTTACGCCCACCAATCACAATGGCGGCGCTACACCCTCAACCGTCGCGTCTACTACCACCCGGACGACGTCATGGACACTTTCGACCCCCCGGCCCAGGGGTCCTGATCGTGTGCTGACCCGCCACCACGAGGCGCCACTTCCGGATCGCCCTGCCGAGACCGGGCGAGAGTGTCACCGAGTGGTGCGCGAAAACCCCCGGCAGCCGACGTGCTACGCCGTCCTGCCGGGGGGCGGGTTCGGGGCGGGCGGACCCGCTTCCATCACGGAACCGAACGGTCTCCGGTTTTCCGCTTCCGATCGCCCGATGACCACTTCGTGATCACCGCGCCCAGCGCCGGCGGGTGCTAGCCGGGGACGGGGACGGTGATGACCTCCGGCTTCCCGGCGGCCGCCGCGTCGTCGTCACCCGCTTCCTCGGCCAGTCGCATGGCCTCGTCGATGAGCGTCTCGACGATCTTCGATTCGGGAACCGTCGCGATGACCTTCCCCTTGACGAAGATCTGTCCCTTGCCGTTCCCCGACGCGACGCCCAGGTCGGCCTCGCGCGCCTCGCCGGGACCGTTGACGACGCAGCCCATCACCGCGATGCGCAGCGGCACCTCCAGCCCGTCCAGACCCGCGGTGACCTCGTCGGCGAGCTTGTAGACGTCCACCTGGGCCCGGCCGCAGGAGGGGCACGACACGATCTCCAGGCCGCGTTTGCGCAGGCCGAGCGACTCCAGGATCGCGATCCCGACCTTGACCTCCTCGACCGGCGGCGCCGACAGCGACACCCGGATCGTGTCGCCGATGCCCTCCGCCAGCAGGGCGCCGAACGCCACCGACGACTTCACCGTGCCCTGGAACTGCGGCCCCGCCTCGGTCACCCCGAGATGCAGCGGGTAGTCGCACGCGGCGGCCAGCTTCCGGTACGCCGAGATCATCACCACCGGGTCGTGGTGCTTCACGGAGATCTTCAGATCGCCGAATCCGTGCTCCTCGAACAGCGAGCACTCCCACAGCGCCGACTCCACGAGCGCGTCGGCCGTCGCGCTGCCGTACTTGGCCAGCAGCCGCTTGTCCAGCGACCCCGCGTTCACCCCGATCCGGATCGGGATCCGCGCCGCGTCCGCGGCCTTGGCGATCTCCGCCACCTTGTCGTCGAACGCCTTGATGTTCCCCGGGTTCACCCGGACGGCGGCGCACCCGGCGTCGATCGCCGCGAACACGTACTTGGGCTGGAAGTGGATGTCGGCGATCACCGGGAGCTGCGACTTGCGGGCGATCTCCGGCAGGGCCTCGGCATCGTCGGCCGAGGGCACCGCCACCCGCACGATCTGGCATCCGGAGGCCGTCAGCTCCGCTATCTGCTGCAGGGTCGCGTTCACGTCGGCCGTCACCGTGGTGGTCATCGACTGGACGCTCACCGGCGCCGTGCCGCCCACCTGCACGGCCCTGTCATCGTTTCCCAGCGTCAGCTGCCTGCTCGTCCGCCGCGGGCTGAGCGCCGGTGCCACCTTGGGCATCCCGAGATCGACCATGTTCGATCATCCTCTCTGTTCGGTCACCGGGCTCCGGACCGCCGCCGGGCGCGCGCGCCCGGCGGCGGTCCAGGCCGCGTGCGGACGGCCGCCGGGGCCGCCGGCGGTCATCGCGGGCTCGCCTCCGCGCCCGTCCGGGCGGGGACGCACAGGTCGGCGTGGTAGTCCCGGACGGTCTGAGCGATCTGCTCGCCGGACAGGCCCATGTCGGCCAGCAGGCCGGTCCGGTCGCCGTGTTCGATGAAGGCGCGGGGAAGCCCGAGGTTGCGGACGGGGGTCCGCACACCCTCGTCGGCGCAGGCCTGGCCGACGCACGCCCCCACCCCGCCGGTGCGGCTGCTGTCCTCGACGGTGACGACGAGCTGGTGCCGGCGGGCGAGGCCGGTAAGGGCTGGATTGACCGGGATCACCCAGCGGGGATCGACGACGGTGATGCCGATGCCCTGGTCCTCCAGGATGTCCGCGGCCTGGAGGCACGCCTCGGCGAGCACCCCGGTGGAGACGATGAGGACGTCGAGGGAGAGCCCGCGGCTGCGGCGCAGCACGTCCATGCCGTCGACGCGGACGACGGCGTCGATGTCCGGGCCGGCGGTGGCCTTCGGGAAGCGCAGGACGGTCGGGCCGTCGGTGACCTCGACGGCTTCCCGGAGGGTCTCGCGGAGCCGGGCGGGGTCGCGGGGCGCGGCGACCCGCAGGCCGGGCACCACACCGAGGATCGACATGTCCCACATGCCGTGGTGGCTGGCGCCGTCCGGCCCGGTGATCCCGGCCCGGTCCAGCACGAACGTCACGGGCAGGCGGTGCAGGGCGACGTCCATCATGACCTGGTCGAACGCCCGGTTGAGGAACGTGGAGTAGACCGCGACGACGGGATGCAGTCCGCCGAGTGCCAGCCCGGCCGCCGAACCGGCGGCGTGCTGTTCGGCGATGCCGACGTCGTACGTCCGTTCGGGGAACCGCTCGGCGAACGCGGCCAGCCCGGTGGGTCCGGGCATGGCGGCGGTGATGGCGACGACCTCGTCGTGGTCCTCGCCCACCGCGCACAATTCGTCGGCGAACACCTTCGTCCAGGATTTGCCGGACGACGCGGGCGCCATGCCGGTCTCCGGGTCGATCTTGCCGATGCCGTGCATGTGGTCGGCCTGGTCGTTCTCGGCGGGCGCGTATCCCTGGCCCTTCCGGCTGACGACGTGCACGACCACGGGGCGCCGCATGGCGCGGGCCACGTCCAGGGCCCGCTCGCAGGCGGACACGTCGTGGCCGTCGACCGGGCCGATGTAGCCGAAGCCCATGTGGGTGAACAGGTTGTCCTCCACCGCGTGGCCGTCGCGGGTGTAGACCTCCAGCCACGAGTCGGACGAGGTGCGCAGGTCGTGCAGGTGCCGGCCGAGCCCGCCGATGGTCGGGGCGTACGAGCGGCCGTTGTCGTTGAGCACGACGATCACCGGCCGGTCGGGGGCGCCGACCAGGTTGTTGAGCCCCTCCCACGCCATCCCGCCGGTGAGCGCGCCGTCGCCGATCACCGCGACCACGGACCGGTCGGCGAGCCCGCGCCGCTGGTTGGCCTTGGCCAGGCCGTCCGCGTAGGCGAGCGCGGTCGAGGCGTGCGAGTTCTCCACCAGGTCGTGCGCCGATTCGGCCTGCGAGGGGTACCCGGACAGTCCGCCCCGCTGGCGGAGCCCTTCGAAGCCGTCCACCCGGCCGGTGAGCAGTTTGTGCACGTACGACTGGTGCCCGGTGTCGAAGATGATCTTGTCGCGGGGTGAGGTGAACACCCGGTGCAGCGCGACCGTCAGCTCCACCACGCCGAGGTTGGGGCCCAGGTGCCCGCCGGTGCGGGCCACGGACCGCACCAGGAACCCGCGGATCTCCGCCGCCAGCGCGGGCAGTTCCTCCGCGGGCAGTTCGCGCAGGTCGGCCGGGTCACGGATGCCTTCCAGCAATGCCATCGCTGTCCTTTCCTTCGTGCCGCGTCGTTGCGGCCGCGGGCGTAAGGCCGCTACGCGGTTTCCGCCGTGGCCGGGTGGTCCAGTTCGCGCGGCAGGGCGAAGTGCATCCGCTCCGTCACCGGCTCGATCTCCTGGACCTCGTCGTATCCCCGTTCGCGCAGCCAGGCCAGCACGTCCTGGACGAGCATGTCGGGGACGGAGGCGCCGCTGGTCAGCCCGACGGTCGTCACGCCGTCGAGCCACGACTCGTCGATGTCCTCGGCGTAGTCCACGAGGTGGGCGGCGGCGCCGCGCTCCCTCGCGACCTCGACCAGCCGGACGGAGTTGGAGGAGTTCGCCGAACCGACGACGATGACGAGCTCCGAGCCCGCGGCGATCTCCTTCACCGCGACCTGGCGGTTCTGGGTGGCGTAGCAGATGTCGTCCGAGGGCGGATCCAGCAGGTTGGGGAACCTCCGGCGCAGAGCCGCGGCCGTGGCGAGGGTCTCGTCCACCGACAGCGTGGTCTGCGACAGCCACACGACGCGGTCGGGATCGCGCACCTGCACGTTCTTCACGTCGTCCGGGCCGTCGACCAGGTGGATGTGGTCCGGCGCCTCGCCCAGCGTGCCGATGACCTCTTCGTGGCCGTCGTGCCCGATCAGCAGGATGTCGTAGTCCGCTTCGGCGAACCGGACCGCCTCCCGGTGGACCTTGGTGACGAGCGGGCAGGTGGCGTCGATCGTCGTCAGCTTCTGCGCCCTGGCCTCCGCGTGCACCTCCGGCGCCACTCCGTGCGCGGAGAAGACGACGGTGGCGCCTTCCGGCACCTCCTCGGTCTCCTCGACGAAGATGACGCCCCGTTCCTCCAGGGACTTCACGACGAAGGCGTTGTGGACGATCTGCTTGCGCACGTAGATGGGCGGCCCGTACTTCTCCAGGCAGACCTCGACGGTCCGCACGGCCCGATCCACCCCGGCGCAGGAACTGCGCGGCTTCGCGAGCAGAACTCGGCGTTGGGAATGCGGCATGGATTCCTCTCAGGTGGGCTTGTGCGTCTTACTGGAGGGAGGACGTCAGCTCGTCGAGCTGGGCTCTCTCCATTTCCGCGGGGGTGTCCACGGTCCAGCGGCCCACCGCCATCTCCGCGGTGATGCCGGGGCCGAACCCCGCGATCACGCCGGTGTCGCCCGGCGTCACCCGGTCCTCTTCGAACAGCCTGCGCAGCGCGTCGAGCACGACGGCGCTGGCGATGTTGCCGTACTCGGTCAGCGTCGCCCAGCTGAAGCGGAACATCTCGCGGTCGACGTCGAGGAACTTGGCGAGGTCGTCCAGGATGCGCGGGCCGCCGGCGTGGATGATGTAGAAGCCGAGGTTGCGGACGTCCCAGCCGTGGCTCGTGGCGAGCTCGCGCAGCACCGGGGCGAGCGGCTCCATCGTCCCGGGCACCCGGCGGTCCAGCTGGAAGTGGAAGCCGGTCTCCCGGACGGCGTAGGAGATCCAGTCCTCGGTGCCGGGAATGAGATACGACGAGTTGCGCTCCAGGGCGACACCGACACCGCCGTTGCCGCGCACCACCGCGGCCCCGACCGCGTCGCCGAACAGCCCGTCGGACAGCAGCGCACCGACGTTGTCGTCACCGGGCTGGTAGCACAGCGAACACAGCTCGCAGGAGACGATCAGGACGTTGCTCTCGGGGTGGGCGGTGCAGAACTCCTGCGCGCGGTTGATCGCCGCGCCGCCCGCCGCGCAACCGAGCTGGGCGATGGGGATCTGCCGGGTGTCGTACCGGAACCCCATGCTGTTGATCAGCCAGGCGGTGAGCGACGGCATCATGAAGCCCGTGCACGACACGTAGATGATGGCGTCGATGTCGCGCACCGTCACCGCGGCGTTCGCCAGGGCCTCCTCGATGACCTCGGGACATCGCTTCTTGGACTCGGACTCGTAAAGGCGGTTCCGTTCCTCGAAACCCGGGTGGAGGAGCGCCTCCTCGATGGGCTGGACGATGTGCCGCTTCCGCACTCCGGTGTTCTGGATCAGGCGGAGCGCCAAGGGGAGCTGCGGCTTTCCCGCGTGCACCTTCTCGGCGAACTCCAGAGTGTCCTCCATGGTGACGACGTACTCCGGCACACGGATCGACGGCTTACACAGCGTTGGCATGTATCGGGTCCACTTTCTTCAGAGGCCACACGTTGCAGTCCGGTCGGGCGGCGGCGAGGTCGGCCGTACCGCCGCGACCGGCGTCCGAGGAGATGGGGGGGCCGGCCCGGCGCGCGGACGTCCGGCGCACGGACGTCCGGCACGGGTACGTCCGGCACGGGGACGTCCGGCAGAGGGCAGCCGTCACCGGCACGGCGCCCCGCGAAGCGCGGGACGCCGTGTTGCGGATGCCGGCCGCCCCCGGGTTACGGCGGGCCGGAGGTCACGCGGTCTTGGTCGCGGACAGGATGGCCGGCACCGGAATGACGTCCTGCGGGAGTTCCGCGGGGTCCTTGGTGACCGTCCTCGTCACCTCGAACCCGCATTCCTCCAGCCAGTTCCGGTAGGTCGAGAGCTTCTGCGGCCCGCCCTGGCCCATGGTGCAGCCGATGAAGAAGGCGGGGAAGAAGTCGACGTTGTGGTTGTCCGTCTCCGTGACGTCCTCCGGATACACGGGGACCAGGATGTTGACCTGCCCGCCCACCGGCAGCGACTTGTGGACGCCGTTGAGGATCTGGATGACGGCGTCCCGGTCGAACATGTCCAGGAAGTGCTTGATCAGTACGACGTCGAAGCCCTCGGGGATTCCGTCGAAGACGTTGCCGCCGATGAACGAGCAGTGCTCCGCCACGCCGTGGGCCCGGAAGTTCTCCAGGCACTCGGTCTCCTTCTCCGGCAGGTCGAAGGTCGTCACGCGCATGCCGGGGACGTGCTTCATCTGGTAGGTGTGCACGGCTCCCAGGCCGGTGTTCCCGGCGAGGTCGAGGACCTGCGCGCCGGACGGCATGTCGATGTTGCCGAAGAACCAGGGGTCGATGTTGGCGGTGACGGTGTCCATCAGCTTCGCCCACGCCTCACGCAGGTCCCGATGCTCGGCCACCACGTCGTACAGCGTCCCCTCGGCCCCGTAGAGCTCCTTCAGGCCGACGAGCGTGCCGGTCCGCGCGCTCTCGGTCAGGTTGAAGAGCTGCCGCAGCGCGACCACCTTGATCATGTTCATGTAGGCGAGCGCCCGCTTCAGGTCCCGTTCCGGGACGCCCCCGAGCGCGTCGAGGGAGTAGCCGCGGCCGTCCTCGTACCCGACGAAGCCCTCCTTGACCAGCAGGAACAGGAGCTGCTCCACGGCGTCCGGCTTCACGCCGACCGCGTCGCCGAGCTCCGCGGCGGTCATGCCGGGCCGGTCCCGCAGCGCGTCGACGATGCCGAGTTCGAAACAGGACAGCAGCGTCATGAACCGCGTCGGTCCCACCATGTATTCGCGGAATCGCGCGAGCGTGGCTTCCGGTGTCATTGCACTGGCCCTTTCGAGTCGGTCTTTCCGCCGCCGGCGCCGGGGGCGGATCGCGGGGATCGGTCCCGGGTCATGCCCGGTCCTTCATCTCTTCCTTGAGCCGCCGGGACAGCGCGAGCCGCTGCACCTTCAGCGTCCCGGTCCGCGGCAGTTCGGCCCGGGGGATCTGGATCGGGTCGGCCAGCTGGGGGAAGCCGGCGACGGCCGCGCGCCAGCGGTCCCGGTCCAGCGGGGCGTCGTCGGTGGTGCAGACCACCGGGATCGGCTCGGACTTCAGGCCGTGCACGACGACGAGCTCGCTCAGCTCCTCCATCCGGCCGAGCACCTGGTCCTCGACCTCCAGGGAGCTCTGCACCCCGCCGATCATGTCGACCTCGCGGTCGAGCATGTGCAGGCAGCCGAGCCTGGTGCGGTAGCCGACGTCCCCGGTCCGCCACCAGTCCCCGAACCGGTTCTCGTCGTAGCGGTCCTGCTCCGCGAAGTAGGTCTTCGCGAGGCCGCTCCACGCGACCTCGATGTAGCCGGGGTTGTGCTCGGACACCGGCCGGCCGTCCCGGCTCACCAGGCGGATCTTCGCGCAGCCCCCCGGCATCGGCCAGCCGACGCAGCGCCCGTTCGTGCGGTGCGCGGAATGGCGGAGGTAGGCGCGGCCGACCGCCGGGCCGACCTCGCTCTGCCCGTAGATCTGGAAGTAGAGCGCCCCCCGCCGCCCGGACGACCTGAGCAGCCGGCTCATCGTCCGGGGGTGGATGGCGTCGAAGGTGCTGCTGAAGTACTTCACCGACGAGAACGGCCTGCGCGGGTCGTCGGTCAGCGCCTCCCACTCCATGAGCGAGTTGGGCAGCGCCTCGACGAAGCCCGGCCGGTGCTCGCGGAACATCTCGGCGACCGTGTCGAGGGAGCTTTCCCGCAGGAGCAGCACCGGCATCTCCTGGAGCAGCGCGAGGGACATCGCGGCGACCATGCGGGAGTGCACGAACGGGATGTGGATCGCGACGGTCTCCTTGCGGCGCATCAGCGACAGGAGCCGCCACTGCGGTCTCAGCCGGACGGCCTGCGTGCGGGGCGTGTGCACGACGAGCTTGGGAATCCCCGTCGTGCCGGACGTGTGGGTGATCACGGCGGCGGCGTCGATCGGCCGGACCCGCGGTGCGACGTCCGGCGCCCCGGCGAGGTCCGCGAGCGACCGCGCACCCGGCCGGTCACCGCGCACGATCAGCGTCCGCTGGACGAGGTCCGCCAGCGGCAGCTCGGCCAGCGCGTCGAGCTTGGGCTCGTCGGTGAGCAGGCTCGGCCGGCCCAGCCGCTTGAGCAGCGCGCCGACGTTGATGGCGTCCAGCGAGGGCGACAGCATGACGGGGACCGCCCCGATGCGGGACGTTGCGGCGGCGAGCAGCCAGGCGTCGGCATTGGCGGTCTTGTAGAGGACGACGTGCTCGTCCGGCCGGACACCGGCCGCCCACAGGCGGGCCGCCAGGTCGCGGACGTGCTCGGCGAAGTCGGTGACCGTCATGCGCCGGCCGGCCCCGGGCAGCACGTCCAGGTCGTGGTCGAGGTCGATCGGTGTGGCAGCGTTGACGGCCGCGGCCATCTCCGGCAGCAGGCCGATGTGGAGACCGCGCTTCTGCACCGATTTGTAGGCGATAGAACGCTTCATTGGGGGCTGACTCCCTTGCGGTGTTTCAAGTACGTCGTCCGGGCCGCGCCGGCGCGTTTCGGTCGTGGGGAGTTGCCGGGCCCGCCGCGGCGAACGCCGCGGCGGGCCCGAGGTCGGGAGGTCAAGGGAGTCGTCAGGCGGCACGCCCCGCCTTGAGCGCGGTCGCGATGTCGACGGCGCGCCTGGCCTGGTAGGCGGCCGCCCTCAGCGGGACGTCACCCGGGGCGCCGTCGGCGGCCCGGTGGGACGTGCCGTAGGGATTGCCGAGCTCGAACTGGACGGGGTCGGTGTAGCCGGGCGGCACGATGATGCCGCCCCAGTGGTAGAACACGTTCCCCAGCGCGAGGATCGTGGACTCCTGCCCGCCGTGGGCGGTGCCGGTGGTGGTGAAGGCCGAGTACACCTTGTCGGCGAGCTTGCCGCCGTGCCACAGACCTCCGGCCGTGTCGATGAATGCCTTGAGCTGCATCGACGGGTTGCCGAAACGGGTGGGAGTGCCGAACAGCACCGCGTCCGCCCACGCCAGGTCGTCCAGGGCGGCCTCGGCGACGTCCGCCGTGTCCTGGATGTGCTGCGCCCAGGCCGGCTTGGCGTTGATCGCCTCCGGAGGCGCCAGCTCGGGGACCTTGCGCAGCCGCACCTGCGCGCCGGCCTTCTCCGCGCCCTCCGCCGCCGCCGACGCCAGGGCGTGCACGGTGCCGGTCGAGCTGTAGTAGATGATCGCGGCGTTCACACTCCGCATGGCCGATCTCCTCTCCTGCTCCGGTACACGCGCGGTCACCGCGCCGGGTGCGGACGCGCGTGGGTGCGCAGCGCGGTCCGCAGGGCGTCCACGACCCTTTCGACCTGGCCGGGGGTCAGCTCGGCGTGCATCGGGATGGCGAGGTTGCGCCGGAAGAGGTCCGCCGAGACGGGGCACGTCTGGTCCGTCTTGTAGACGGGCTGCAGGTGGCTCGCCCACGTGCCGTGCCCGCAGCCGATGCCCTGGGCGCGCAGGTCGGCGGCGACGCCCGCCCGGTCCACGCCCGGTTCCAGCGTCACCATGTACGACTGCCAGGCGTGGGTGCGGTCGGCCGGCACGTGCGGAAGTGTGAGGTGCTCCTCGTCCTTGAGCAGTTCCGCGTAGCGCTCCGCCACCGCGGTCCGGCGCTCCAGCAGCTCGTCGAGCCGTCCCAGCTGCACCTGGAGGATCGCGGCGCCGATGTCGGAGAGCTTGTAGTTGAAGCCGATCTCGGTGAACTCGGGGATCGGCAGGCCGATGACCCGCGCCTGCTCCGCGATGCTCCCGATGCCGAAGGACGACCGCAGCCGCACGTCCCCGCCGAGCGCCGGGTCCGTGGTGAGCAGGGCCCCGCCCTCGCCGCTGGTGATGCCCTTGCGTCCGTGGAAGGACAGGCACGCGACCGGTGCCAGCGTCCCCGCCGGGCGGCCCTGGTAGGTCGCGCCGACCGCGCAGGCGGCGTCCTCGATGAGGAACAGCCCGTGCCGGTCCGCGATCGACTGGAGCTCCGCGTAGTCGGCGGGCAGCCCGACCGTGTCCACCGCGATGATGCCCGCCGTCCGGGGTGTGACCAGGTCCGCCACGGCCTGCGGGTCGATGGTGCCGGTGTCGGCGCGCACGTCGGCGAAGACGGGTACCGCGTCCACGTACCGCACGGCATGGGCGGGGGCGGGGAACGTGTAGTCGGCGACGATGACCTCGTCGCCCGGCCCGGCGCCGAGCGCCAGCAGGCTCAGGTGCAGCGAGGCGGCGCAGCTGCTCAGCGCGACCGCGTCGGCGACGCCGAAGCGCTCGGCCAGCTCCCGCTCCAGGGCCTTGCCCCGGGGGCCCTGGCCGGCCGGCCAGTCGGACGCGAACACCTCCTTGACGGCCGCCAGCTCCCGCTCGCCAAGACTCGCGTGCACCAGTGGAATCGCGTCCATCGGGTCACCTCCCGTCATGCCGGGCTTCCGTAGCGAAGCGGTGTGATCTGGCTGATGTCGTAGCGTTCGCGCATCCGCTGGACCGCGCCGGAGTCGACGGAGCGGCCGCTGGAGAAGATCTCCGCGATCTCCTCGAAGTAGCGTTCGTGATCGGGCGACGGGTGGCTCTGGAACAGCATGCGCACCGGCTCGTCGGTGGCGTTCGTGAACGCGTGCGGGCATCCGGGCGGGACGAACATGCAGCTGCCCGGGCCCGCGCGGACGACGCCGTCCCCGGCGGGGGACTTCCAGTCCCGCCAGTCCCCCTCGGTGCGTTCGACCGGCTCGAACGCCAGCAGGTCGATCTCCCCCTCCAGGACGTAGAAGAACTCCTGCGCGTGCTGGTGGACGTGGGCCCCCACGTCGAACCCGGGCGGCACCACCACCTCGAACGTCGAGATGACGGAGCCGTCCGCCTCGGTGACCTTGAAGGTGATCTCCTGTGCCTTAGTGACGAGCTTTCGTCCCTGACCTGGCGGGACAATAAGGCCGCTCATGCGACTCGCTTCCTGTCGTCTGCGGAAAACCCGACTCAAGACGGGGGTGTCGATGCACCCGTGGCGCTGGACCGACTTCTGCGCGCGCCGGCACCGCGCCCCGGCACCGGCACGCGGTGCCGTCGGGCGCGCCGTGGATTAACGCCGAACAGCGCGCCGAATGAGGACGCGCAGGTTAAATATCGGTTAACCGTGATCGTGAGTCCGGTGACCTGCCGAGGTCACCGGCATCCGGGTGGGATCGTTCCCGGACTCCCGCGATACCGCGGGGAGGAGTTTCGCCGTCCCGGTCATCCGGTGATCTTCCGAAAGTGGAAGCCGGGCAAGTGGGTGGAATCGGGGCGAGTAAGTCTAGATATAAGTTCTTCGCCCCCCGCCTGTCAACCCTCGGCCGCCACCGGCGACCGGCGGCCGAGGGTTGCTCGCGACGACCCGGCATCGGGGACACCGTCCGCCCGGGTTGCGCTGAGCGCATGAACTGCCAGGTCAGAAGGCATATCGTCGCGGCAGAGGTGCTCGGCCGGGGCCGCCGCGCGGGCGCCATCGAGGGCCGGAGCACATCCCCCGAGTCCGGTGCCCTCGGCCATGGCGCCGGTTTCCGCGGCGTCGGCGTCGGCGTCGCGGCACCCCGAACGGCCGCCGCGGTGCGCACCTCACGGACACAGCAAACGATCACTGAAATCACCCCGGCGACAGTGTTCGAGAGCTTCTCCTACCGCACCGGAATGCGTCCTGCGTGCGCGCAGCGCGTTAGCGCAATCAGCCCCTTTGCCGAAATTCCGGCCCCCGTCGAGCGCCGCACCGACCTATTGCTGACGGCCCCGGAAGCTCGGTGCTACGCGCGGCCCTCAGGCGCGCTTTTGCCCGCGAATGGCCCGGAGGATTCGCAGCGGGAACAGACCGATCAGGGGCGCACGCCTTCCCAGGTCGTCGCGGTCCTTGCGATCGAATGCGGCCGCGTAGCGGCGGGCGTCGGCGGCGGTGGGGTAGGTCTTGCTGCCACCGGCCCCGCATTCTCGGACGCAGTCCCAGCGCATCGTTTCGGCTGCGGCGGTGAAATGGTAATCGTGGCCGAGAAGTCGGCAGCGCATCATCGGTCGGACTCCGGCTCGGCGGGTTCGGGCGGCGGCGCGTACCGGTTGCGCGCCTGGGGCCGGGCGAGTCCCTCATGGACGGCCTCGCGCAGCGCGGCACGGAACCGGCCCGGCCCCCAGTATCGTGCGCCGACCAGTTCGGCGAGGCGCTGCCGGCTGGTCGGGCCGTGCTCGTTGAGGGCCTGGGCGATGGCGTTGACCTCGCGGTCCAGGGCGATGTCGGACTCGGCCGCCCGGGCCCCCATCCCGAGCATCCACGGAGCGTAGAACGTCCCGCCGGGGCCGGGGACCAGGCGGCGCCACCCCGTGGGCCGCGCACGCTGGCGGCGCAGGACGCGCTCCCGGATGCGCTCGTCGCGTTCGCGGGCCGCGCGCCGCCGTTCCGCCGCCGCCTCCCGCTCCCGCCGCACCTGCTCGGCCGTGCCCGTCTCCGCGGCGAGGGACGCGGCGGCGGAGCGGTGCTGCGCGGCCTCCATCCGGTCGGCGGCGGACTCGGCGCGCATCCGGTGGACGTCGGCCTGCTGCTCGTACCGGGCGGCCTCGTCCTCGTCCCGCTCGGCACGTGCCACGTGGGCGCGTGCAAGCTCGGCGTGCATCTTCTCCCACTCACCGTACGTCTCGGCCTCGGCGCGGGCGATCTCGGCCTCGATGCCCTCGGACTCCGCGGCCCTGGCCTCTGCCGCCTCGGCCATCGCGCGCTGCTCGCGGGTCCGCGCCCGCTCGGCCGCGGCCTCCGCCAGCGCCGCGTGCGTCTCCGCGTTCTCCCGGTTCGCGGCGGTGAGCGCCTCCACCCGCTGCCGCAGGGAGAGGGCGCGTTCGTCGGCGGCGGCGGCGCGCTCCAGGGCACTGCGGCGCTCACCGCCGCTGGCGGCGTCCTCCGCGGTGATCCGCTCCTCATGCGCGGTCGCCTGGTAGCTGAGGCGCTCGGCCTCCCATTCGGCGGTCTGCGCGAGGACCTCCTCCACCCGCAGCCGTTCGACGGCGTCGCGGTCCCCCTCGTCCGCCCGCGGCGCGAGCTCGTGGATGACGGCGCGGTGCTCGGCCGCGTGCGCCCGCTGCTCCTCGGCGTGGCGGCGGGCCTCCAGCGCGGCGCGGCGCCCCGGCCGCACGTCCGCCGGTTCCTTCTCCGGCTCCTCCGCCGGCTCCTCCTCATCGGCCTCGTGCGCGGTGAGCGGCTTGGCGATGTTCTCCAGCGTGGCCCGTTCGGCCCGGACGCCGAAGACCAGCTCGGCGACGCCGCCCAGCGCCATGATCCCGGCCCCGAGGAAGAACCCGTACGCGATGATGCTCCCCTCGCCCGTCTCGATCAGCCTGCCGAAGAGGAGCGGGCCCGTGATCCCGCCGGTTGCGGTGCCGATCGCGTAGAAGAACGCGATGGCCAGCGCCCGCGTCTCCATGGGGAAGATCTCGCTGACCGTCAGGTAGGCGGAGGCGGCCCCCGCCGACGCGAAGAAGAACGTCACGCCGATCAGCGCCATGAACGTCCACGTCGTCAGCGACCCGGTCACCAGCAGGGCGCCGAGCAGGGCGATGAGGGCGGACGCGGTGAAGTACGTCCCGGAGATCATCTGCACCCGGCCCACCGTGTCGAACAGCCGTCCGAGCAGGAGCGGGCCGAGGAAGTTGCCGAGCGCGAACAGGGCGAAGAAGTACGGCACCGTCCCGGACGCCACGTCGAACACGCCGCTCAGGATCGTGCCGAGGTCGAACGTCACCGCGTTGTAGAGGAACGCCTGGCCGACGAACAGGGCGAACCCGAGGACCGCCCGCTTCGGATACGCCTTGAACGCGACCTCGGCGATCTGCCGGAAGGGGATGGCCTTGCGCTGCCGCACCGTGATGCTCTCGGCCGGCTCGTCCAGCTCCTGCCCGGTATCCTCGCGGACCCGGCGCTCGATGCCGTCGACGAGCCGTTCGGCCTCCTCCTCGCGGCCGTGGATGAACATCCAGCGTGGACTCTCCGGGACGTGCCGCCGGACGAACATGATGACGAGGCCGAGCAGGCCGCCCGCGCCGAACGCGAGCCGCCACCCGAGGTCGATCGGGAAGAAGTTCGTGTTGAGCAGGACCACGGCGGCGAGGGCGCCGCCGGCGGCGCCCAGCCAGTAGCTGCCGTTGATGATGATGTCCACCCGGCCGCGGGCGCGGGCCGGGATCAGCTCGTCGATCGCCGAGTTGATCGCCGCGTACTCGCCGCCGATGCCCATGCCGGTGACGAACCGGCAGATGAAGAAATACCAGGGCGCGAACGCGAACGCGGTCGCCACCGTCGCGACGACGTAGACGGCCAGCGTGATGAGGAACAGTTTCTTCCGGCCGAACCGGTCGGTGAGCTGCCCGAAGAACAACGCGCCGGAGCAGGCGCCCGCGACGTAGATCGCCGCCGCGTACCCGATGTCGGCCGCGGAGAGGCTGACGCCGCTGCCCTCTTCGGTGAGCCGCGCGGCGACGGACCCGACGATCGTCACCTCCAGCCCGTCGAGGATCCAGACCGTGCCGAGCCCGATGACGATCATCCAGTGGAATCGCGACCACGGAAGGCGGTCCATGCGCGCGGGTATCTGCGTGGTCAGCGTGCCGAGGCGCACATCCTCCGCCATGACGGTCAACCCCCTATGCAGCCGGTCGTCGCAGCCCCCGACGTCTCGCCGCTATCTGGCTACCCAGCCACCGGAAGTCACACCTGATCCGACCGACCAAGGTCAAGAACGCAGGGTCCCGGTGCGGGCGGCCCTCTTCCGGCAGGGCAAGATGCGGGTACGGCGATGAAGGCGGGGGGACACGATGACGTTGCAGCACCTGTACCTGGTGCTGCTGGCCGGTGGCGCGGCCCTGCTGGTGAGCATCACCGCGGTGCGGGTGGCGCACGGGGTGGGGCTGCCCAGCCTGCTGTTCTTCCTGGCGGTCGGCCTGATCATGGGCGAGGACGGGATCGGCCTGCATTTCGACGACGCCCAGCTCGCCCAGGCGCTCGGCACCGCCGCGCTGGGCCTCATCCTCATCGAGGGCGGCCTGTCCACGTCGTGGAACAGCCTGCGGCGGCTGCTCGCACCGGCCGGGGTGCTGGCGACCGTCGGCGTCGCCGTCTCCATGCTCGTCACCGCCGCCGGCGTGCACTGGCTGCTGGGCCTGGAGTGGCGGCTGGCGCTGCTGCTCGGCGCGATCGTGTCCTCCACCGACGCCGCGGCGACGTTCGCCGTCCTGCGGGCGCTGCCGCTGCCGGAGAAGGTCAAGGGCCTGCTGGAGGCCGAGTCGGGACTCAACGACGCGCCCACGATCATCCTGGTGCTGGTGTTCAGCAGCGCCGGCACCTTCCCGAGCGCCGGCTACGTCGCGGGCAACCTGCTCTTCCAGCTGGGCGCGGGCGCGGCCCTCGGCATGGTCCTCGGCCGGCTCGGCGTCCTCGCACTGCGGCGCATCGCGCTGCCCGCCACCGGGCTGTACCCGCTGGCGACGTTCGGCTTCGGCATTCTCGCGTTCGCCGCGGCCGGGGTGGTGGGCGCCAGCGCCATCATCTCCGCCTACCTGTCCGGGGTGGTGCTGGGGAACTCCCGGCTGCCGCACCGCGCCGCGAGCCGGTCGTTCGCCGAGGGCGCCGGCTGGCTGGGCCAGATCGGCCTGTTCGTCATGCTGGGCCTGCTGGTCAATCCGAGCGAGCTTCCCGAGGCGGTCGCGCCTGCCGTGGTGGCGGGCCTGGTCCTGCTGCTGGTCGCGCGGCCGATGTCGGTGCTGGCGTGCCTGCCGTGGTTCCGGGTTCCCTGGCGCGAGCAGGCGTTCCTGTCCTGGGCGGGGCTGCGCGGCGCCGTGCCGATCGTGCTGGCGACGTTCCCCATCGTCTCCGGCGTCGAAGGGGCGCGGGACCTGCTGCACGTCGTGTTCGTGCTCGTCGTGGTGTTCACCCTCGTCCAGGGGCCGAGCCTGCCCGCCGCCGCGCGGCTGCTCCGCGTGACACAGCCGGGGCAGGCCCGCGAGGTCCAGGTCGAGGCCGCCCCCCTGGACACGCTCAGCGCCGAGCTGCTCACCCTGACCGTCCCGGTCGGCTCCCGGCTGCACGGCGTCGAGATCTCCGAGCTGCGCCTTCCGCGCGCCGCGGTCGTCAGCCTGATCGTCCGCGACGACGCGGCCCTGGTCCCCGGCCCCACGACCATCCTGATGGAGGGGGACGAGGTCCTCGTCGTCACCGCCGAGGCCGTCCGCGAGGCCACCGAACGCCGGCTGCGCGCGGTCGGCCGCCGCGGACGCCTCGCCTACTGGCTCGGCGAGCACGGCCACCCGGAGGCGGAGAACGGGCCCGCGTCCTGAGCGTCCGGCCGGGCCGGTCTGCCGAAAGTCAGGGGTGCCGGGTGACGATCGGCCGTCGCGGGCGCCGCACGCCGCTCCCTAGCTTTCCCGGGTGACCACGAGGGAGAGCACATGATCACCCTGACCGGCCTGACCAAACGCTACGGCGGGACGACCGCCGTGGCGGACCTGTCCCTGACGATCGAACCCGGCCTGGTGACCGGCTTCCTGGGCCCGAACGGCGCCGGAAAGTCCACCACCATGCGGATGATCCTCGGCCTGGACGAGCCGACCGCGGGCACGGCACTGGTGTCCGGCCGCCGGTACGCGCGGTTCCGGCATCCGCTGCGCGAGGCGGGCGCGCTGCTGGACGCGCGGGCGGTGCACCCCGGCCGCGGCGGCCGCCACCATCTGCTGGCGATGGCGCGCAGCAACGGCATCCCCCGCCGGCGGGTCGACGAGGTGCTCGACCTGGTGGGGCTGGCGGACGCCGCGGGCAAGCGGGCCGGGACGTACTCGCTGGGCATGAGCCAGCGGCTCGGCATCGCCGGCGCGATCCTCGGCGATCCGCCGGTCCTGATGTTCGACGAGCCGGTGAACGGGCTGGACCCCGACGGCGTCCGCTGGGTGCGCGAGCTGATGCGCTCCCTCGCCGCCGAAGGACGCACGGTCTTCGTGTCCAGCCACCTGATGAGCGAGATGGAGCGGACCGCCGACCGGCTCGTGGTCATCGGGAAGGGCAGGCTCATCGCCGACGCGCCGGTCACCGAGATCCTCGCCGGAAGCTCGCGGCGCCGCGTCAGGGTCCGCGGCCCGCACCCGGAGGCGCTGCGGGAACTGGCCGCCCACCTGGCGGGGCGGGGCGTCACCGCCGAGGAGGTCTCGCCCGGGGAACTGCTGCTCTCGGGGACCACGGTGGAGTCCGTCGGCGAGACGGCCCACCGCCTCGGCGTCCTCCTGCACGAGCTGAGCCCGCTGGAGGCCACGCTCGAACAGGCCTACATGGAGCTGACCGCCGAAAGCACCGAGTTCGTCGCGTCCACCGGGTTCGCCGCGTCCACCGGGGAGGCCCGATGACCGCCGTGACCGGGACCCCGCCGCGGGGCACCGCGTCCGGGGGACGCCTGCCGGGTGCGGTGGCGGCCGAGTGGACGAAGGCGTGGACGGTCCGCAGCACCTGGTGGAACCTGTTCGGGGCGGCCGTCCTGATGGGCCTGGCCTGCCTCCAGCTGGCCGTCTACACCGTCAACGCCAACGGCAACGACGACCCGTCGGACGACAAGGGCGTGGTCGCCGCCGGGACGATCGCCATCGGCGCGGTGGACCTCGTCCAGTTCGTCCTGATCGGGCTGGCCATGCTCCTGATCACGGCCGAGTACTCCACCGGGGCGATCCGCACGACCCTCCAGTGGATCCCGCGCAGGGGCGAGCTGCTGGCGGCCAAGACCCTGGTGGCGGGCGTCATCGGCGGCGCCGCCGGTACCGTCCTCGCCGCGGCCGGGTCGCTGGCGGCGCTGCCGCTCCTCGGCCGTTGGGGCCGGTTCGAGTTCGCCGCCTGGCTCGGCGACGTCCTCGCCGTCGGCGCCTACCTGGCACTGATCAGTGTCTTCGCCGTGGGCGTCGGCGCCCTGCTGCGCGGCGCGGCGGGCACGCTGATCGTGATCTTCCTGGTCGTCCTGGTGGTGCCCGCCAGCCTGCAGGCGAGCGACCTCACCGTGTTCGAACGCGTCGCGGACTTCATGCCCGCCGTCGCCGGGGCCGCCTTCATGCGCGGCGAGTCCGGGACGTACCCGCCGGCGCTCGGCCTGCTGATCCTCGCCGCCTGGGCGGCGGCCGCACTGCTCGCCGGGCACGCCGCACTCCGCCGCCGCGACGCCTGAGACACCGCGCTGCGGGTGACGGCAGAGGCCGGGCCGGTCCGGGCGCGTCCCGGACCGGCGGCGCGGCTCCGTTCGGGTGGCCGGGTCAGTTCGGGTGCGGGTCAGTTCGGGTGGTCGTTGAGCTGGACGGAGATGCGGTGGTCGCTGGACGGCCAGGCGGGCACGGCGAGGGCGTCGACGCGGCCGTCCCCGCCGCGCGGCTGAGACACGATGGAGATCGGACGCCGGCCGGCCGGGACGAAGACGTCCATCCCGGTGATGAACGGCGTGGCGAAGAACGCCGGGATCGGCGCGCCGAGGTCGGTGACGCGGTCGCGTCCGGCGTCGAAGGCGAAGATGCCGATGGCGCGCTTGGTGCGCGGCGCGTTGGCGGCGTTCAGCACCTGCCGCCCGTTGAGGTAGAGGGCGTCGCCCGCGCTTCCCTGGTCGCCCCACCATTCCTTCTGGCGGCTGATGGTGAGGGCGGAGTGGTGGTCGCCGGTCTCCACGAGGCCCGACAGGCCCTCGCCGGGACGGCTGGTCAGCAGGCGGACGAGCCGGTCGGTGCGGCGGAACGGCTGGAAGTACAGGTGGTGGACGGACGACTCGTCCCACACGACCGCGAACTCGTAGTGGGCGTCGCCGCGGCCCTTGAACGGGCCCCACGACCCGTCCCCGGCGAGGTCGTAGGCGGCGAGGGGACGGCGGGTGGTGCGCGCCCCGGTGTAGGGGTCCACCCGGTAGATCTCCAGCCGCGCACCGGCCGCGCCCACGTTGGACGGGAAGTGCACCGCGCGTCCCGACAGGGAGATGTGCCGCTCCGGGACGATCCGGGTGGTGCGCGGCGCCCGCCCGTTGAAGAACTCGAAGAACCGCGCGAACGTCTCGGGCGAGGTCACGACCTGGGTGTGGGACTGGTCGGCGAAGTACACGTTGGCGGCGCCGCCGACCTCCCGTTCCGCCGGCCCCTCGCCCCACACCGCCAGCGTGGGCACGTCACCCGGCTGGTTCTCCGAGACGGCGCCGTCGAGGTTGACGTAGTGCGCGACGGTCGCCGCCCGAGCGGGCGAGCTTCGCAGGTAGCTCTGCATCAGCGCGGTGCCGAGCGAGTGGGCGAGCAGGTCCACCCGGTCGGCGCCGGTGCGGTCGAGGAGCCGCGCGATGCGGTCGTCCAGCGACGCGAACACCTGCTGCACGGTGGTGACCGTGAACGTCGAGTCGTACTCGTGGCCCTCGATGTAGCGGGCCGGGTAGCCGTTGGACGTCAGGCGCCGCGCCTGGGTCTCGAACTGGCCGGCGGAGCCGCTGAACCCGTGCACGAACACGACGGGACGCGGGTGGTGCCGGCGGCCGTCCGCGTGCGCGGGCGACACGACCGACAGGGACAGCAGCAGGACGCAGAAAAGGGCGATGAGCCGTCGCAGCATGGGAGCGAACCCCTCGTGATGACCATCCGGGCCCAAAGCTTCTGATCATCGGGGGTCGCCGTCAAGGTTCCGGCGGCGACACTGTGCCCATGCCCAGGCATCGGCGGTTCCGGCGTTTCACCGTGACCACGGCCGGGGCCGTCAGGCGGGGTTGGTGACGCGGATCTTGGACTGCCCGTGCGGGAGTTGTTCCCAGTCGTCCATGAACCGGGCGGTGAATCCGTGCTTCTCGGCGAGCGAGGTCAGCGTTTCGGTGCGGTAGTAGAAGTCCTCCCGCAGGACGTGGTGTTCGGCTCCTTCGGTGCGGTCGAAGGTGAAGTCGAAGAAGCCGCCGGGGACCAGGACCCGGCCGACGTTGGCGAGGCATTCGTCGATGACGCTGAGCGGCGAGTGACTGAAAACGCTGTGCGCGTGCACGACCGAGAAATGGTCCGACGGCAGGAACCGCAGCGTGAGGTCGTTGACGAGCGTCAGGTGCGGCAGTTTGTCGGCCAGATCCTGGCGGACGAGGGTGTCCTGCGCGGCCAGCAGGATGTCGGGCGAGATGTCGATGCCGTAGTAGTTGCCGGTGTCGAGGTAGTCGATGAAGCGCCACCCGGCCCGCAGGTTCCCGCAGCCGATCTCCAGCATCCGGTCATCGGGCTTGAGCCCGTGTTTGAGCAGGTAGTCGAACTGCATCTGGCCGAGCTTGAGCCAGCGCTCCCGGCTACGGCTCCCGACGGCGGCCTCGGGGCTCTTGGCCGCGTCGGACCGCATCACGGCCCGGTAGTAGGCGACATGGTCGCGGCTGGTGACGCGCAGTTTCAGGTCGCGCGCCGTTCTGGCCAGATACGGCTTGATCTTGTCGGGGTTCTTGGCGGCGTACCGCAGTTTGTAGCTGAGGCTGGCGCGATTCCTGCGTGTTGGCGGGACCGGTTCGGTCATCGGCTCGTCCCCTAAAGTCGAACTCCGGGAAAGCGGCGGCCAGTACCTGGGCGCTCAGGATGGCACAGGTGCACTACCCGGGCCACCCCACGGATAAGCCGCGGCTCCCCCGAAGAGTCGCTCAAGAGCCGGGCGCACCGTCACTAGACTGCCTTCGGCCGGTATCGGCGACACCCTGGCGGCGGAGAAGATCCCGATGATGGGAGCCCGGAGACGCCGCCACGCGAGGCGGCTGCTCGCCTCGGCCTGCCTCGCGCTGCTCCTGCCGCCCGCCGCGACGACCTACACGCACCTGTTCGGCGAGCGGGTGTCGGTGCGGATCGACCGGTGCGAGCGCCAGCCGCGTTACGGCCACGAATGCCACGGCTCGTGGACGGACGGAGACGGGCAACGGCACTCCACGACCGTGTCGCACGCCGGCCCCGAGGACGTCGGCCAGACCGTCGACGCCCGGCTCGGACCGGGGCCGATGGACGCGCACGCCGGGAGCCTCTGGCCGGACGCTCCGCTGTACCTCCCGGCGGTGGTCCTGGCGGTGTGCGTCCCGCTCTACCTCCTGGTCAGGTGGCGGTTCGACCGGGAGGTGAAGGACACCGCGCGGCGACTGCTGGACGCCCCCGAGCACTTCCTGGTCCTGGAGGTGAACCGCGGCGGGGCGGTGCGTCCCGGCGGGGAGGAGCATCTCCGCGTGCGGTTCGGAGATCCGGACATGCCGGTTCCGGAGGGGGCCGACCGGCGGCGGTTCGCGTCCGCCCGGCGGCCCGACGGGAAGATCGCGTTCGTGGTCGAGCGGCGGGCCGGCGAGGTCCTCATGCTCGACGCGGACGGGCGGCCCGAGGCGATCGTCCCGCACCTCGCGCTCCAGTCGGACCGTCCCCGCGTCGAAGCGCCGGACGGACGGCTCCTGGGCGAGATGGCCACCACGCGCGGCCACACCGGCGATGTGCACTCCGTCCTCGACGCGGGCGGGGCGGAGGTCGGGCGCTTCGCCAGGCTCCGCCGCCGGACGTGGGTGCTGTGCCTGTCACCGGACTGCTCCGCCGTCCTGGCCGACGCCGTCCTCGCCTACCTCTTCACCGCCGGCCGCGCCGCCTGACAGTCCGCATCGGCACTGGACGGGCAGCCTCGCCCGGGCAGGTCGCTCAGTCGGCGAAGCGTTCCTCGACCTGCTCGGGCGTCAGGCCGAAGTCTTCGAGCGCGTAGCGGTGGGACGGCCTGGCGGCACCGGTGGCGCTCTCCTTGTGCAGGTTCGTCATCGCCGTCCGGGCGTCGTCGCCGAACGGGAGCCCGAAGTGCCGGTAGATGCCCTCCGCCGTCGCGACCGGGTCGCGGACGAAGTCGTCATAGTGGACGTCCACGAACTGCGCGGGATCGCGGCGGGCCCGTTCCGCGCGGAACAGCTCCAGGCCGCGGCTCCAGAGTTCGAGCTGGTCGCGGCCGATCACGGCGCCGGTGAAGACGTCCGACCAGCCCGCGGTGGCGTGCGCGGCGAGGCTGCACATGGACGCCATCGCCGTCCGCGGGTCCCGGTGCGTCTGGACGATCAGCGCGTCGGGGTAGACGTCCAGCAGCGCGTCCAGGGCGAACAGGTGGCTGGGGTTCTTCAGCACCCAGCGCCGCCCAGGGTCGTTCAGGCCGATGAGCCGCAGGTTGCGGCGGTGCCTGCGGTAGGCGGGCGTCCAGTCCCGGCCCGCGAGCCACTCCGAGTACGTCGGCAGGTGCGCCAGGCATTCGAAGGAGATCGACAGCATGCTCTGGCGGAGGAGCTGCCAGCATTCCTCGACGGAGTCCGCCGAGATGTAGTGGACGCCCATGAACTCCGGGTTCTCGATGTGGTGCCGCCGGTATCCGGCGTCGATGGCCTGGAAGACCGGGTCGTCCGCCCACGTCTCGCGGGGCGGGCGCGGCTGCGGCACCTCGGCGAGCCAGAGGTCGAGGCCCTGGTGGGCGGGGTCGGCGGTGAGCAGCCGGTGCAGCGCGGTGGTGCCGGTGCGGGGCAGGCCGGTGACGAAGATCGGCCGCTCGACCGGGACGTCCGCGTGCTCGGGATGCCGCCGCCACGCCGCCTCGGAGAACTGCCGGGCGGCGAGCGCGCCGCGCAGCATCGCGCGCTGCGCCTTGTTGCCGAGGGGGGTGAGCCCGGCGTCCTTGTCGTAGGACTCCAGGAGCACCTTCAGCCCGTCCAGGTAGTCGTCCTCACCGAAGTCGTCCAGGCCGGTGATCCTGCTTGCCGAGGCGTGGAGGTCCTCGACGGTGCCCACGGTTTCGCGGCCTTGGGTCATGCGGGCGCCCTTTCTAGTGGTGCCATTCGCCGGCGTTGACGTCCAGGCATTGTCCGGTCACCGCGCGGGCGAGCGGCGACAGCATGAAGACCACGGCATCGGCGACCTCGTCCGGGTCGGGCAGTTTACGCAGGTCGGTGGTCGCGGCGTTCTCGTCGTAAATCTGCTGCGCCGTGACGCCTCGTTTTTTCGCCAGGTGGTCGAAGTACCACTTGAGGTTGTCGGCCCAGATGTATCCGGGCGCGATCGTGTTGACTCGCACGCCGCGCGGGCCGAGTTCCGTCGCGAGGTTCTGCGCCATGGCGAGGAGCGCGGCCTTGGCCATCTTGTAGGCGCCGAACGTCCGGCGGGAATGCCTGAGCACCGCCGAGTTGACCATCACGACGGAGCCGTTGTGCTCCTCGAGCGCCGGGACGAACAGGCGGGTGAGGTGCAGGGCGGCCAGCACATTGGTCTCGAAGCCGCGCCGTACGGCGTCGAGGTCGACCTTGGTGAGGTCTTTCAGCGGCGGGGTCGCGAAGGCGTTGTTGACCAGGCCGTCCACGCGCCCGAAGGCGTCGTGCGCCGTTTCGGCGAGCCGTTCGCAGGCCGCCATGTCGTTGATATCGGTCGGAACGGAGACCGCGCGGCGCCCTGTTTCCTCGACTTCCTTGGCGACCTCGGCGAGCCGGCCTTCGTTGCGCGCGGCGAGCACCACATCGGCCCCCGCCTTGGCGCACTGGAGGGCGAGGCCGCGTCCCAGGCCGGGACCGACACCGGAGATGACGATGACCTTCCCGGCCAGCAGTCCGGCGCCCATCAGCCGAGCATCCTTCTGGCGACGGCCACCTGCCGGGCGGCGATTCTCTCCCGCCATTCCTGCTCGGTTACCCGCTGCCGCTCGTAATGGGGAAGCCGTCGCGGCAGCTCTGCAAAGGGCATCACCTCGACGCTCGGCCCGTCCGCCGGGGTGAGGTCGCGGGTGAGCCGCTGCCAGCGGAACTGGAGGTAGCCGCGCCGATGGCCGGTCCGCTCGATCCAGTTGGCGAGACCGGGATCGCGTTCGCTAACGACATACCGGATCATGCCGTCGTCGTCCACGCGGGCTTGGCCGGCGGTGAGGCTGGTCTGGTGGTTGATGTAGTCGAGCGAGACGTACCACATGCTGCCGAGCTGGAAGCCCTGGTAGGGCGCGACCTCCCGGTGGGCGGCGGGCGCAGTGATGACCATGACCTCGTCGTCGCCCAGGTCGTAGTGGCCGACGGACGAGAACTGCGTGGCGAGCCCGCCGGGCGTGGGGCGCGGCTCGGTGAGCGTGTTGACCGGCAGGTTCAGGTAGTGCCATTCGGGAAAGGCGAGGAAGGTGCGCAGCCGCGCGACCAGCATCTTCCCGGCCACCGCGTACCGGCGGGCCATCCGCTCGGACGGAACGGGCGGCGGCGACGTGCCGAGCGTGTCGGCCCGGTGGATGCGGATCTCGCCGGGACGCTCGTTCTCCCAGTCGCTGAACACCTCCCGGACGATCAGCATCGCCGACCCGGGCGCCACGGCGACGTAGCCGGGTTCGGGGTCGGCTTTCGGCGGCCCGAACCGGAGCTGGAAGGTCCCGTCCGCGGCGATGTCCAGCTCCCGGTCATCGAACGCGGTGAGGCTGTCGGGCGACTGGGTGGGCGAGTAGTCGCCGTTCATGATCTGGAAACTCAGGTCGGCGGTGCTCCCCCGGCGCCCGGTGACGACGTACTCCGCGTCGTCCCTGATGTAGGCGTGGAAATACAGGGTGTCGGGGTTGTCGAGGCCGAGCTTCGTGTACGGCCCGGTGGACGAGGCGAAATACGGATACTCGTGCTGGTACGCCTGCACCATGTGCAGCGACGCCTTGATGCTGCCGGCGAGGTAGTCGAGCCCTTCCGCCAGATCCTGGTCGGTCTTGACGTGCGGCGCGCTACGGATGATCTGCTCGGCCTCCGCGATCGCCTCGGCGAACGATCGCGTAGCCGGACTGCCTGCGGCTGAGTCGATGGCCACCTGACTCCCCTCAACGTCTGACGGACGGTAGAACTCGTTCTATGTAGGGGCAATGGAGAGTCCCGGTCATCGGGAGTTTGGAATCCCGGCGGTGAACTTGAGGCTCGGCATGTCGTCCAGCGACACCGTGTACTCGTACGTACGCTTGTGCCCGGTCTTCTCGACCAGCCAGCGCCCGTCCGCGCCGCGCCGGTAGACGTCGTGGTAGAACGCGGCCCCCCGGATGAGCAGCCGCTGCTCGATCAGGATGATCGAGTCGTCCAGCGACCACGTACCGGTCGCCCGATCCCCGTCCACGTTGATCTCCGGCGCACCCGCCGTGTGGGTGGAGATCTTGTCGGGGCCGAGATTGCCCCGCATGTAGTCGACGATCGCGTCCCGCCCCTCCAACCGGAGCGTCTTGCCGAGCAAGGGCGTGTCGTACTCGGCGACGGCGTCCTCGGTGAACAGCTCGGCGAACTCGTCCCACAGCTTCAGGTCGACGCAGCGCAGGTAGCGGTACTTGAGCCGCCGGATCTCTTCCAGAGTGACCAGGTCCATGAGACGCATCCTGCTCGCCGCGGCCCGATTAGACAAGAACAGGTTCTAATTCGCTGCCGGCGAGCCTCCCGGGCACGGACCGGGTTGTGCCGGTTGCCGCAATCTGGGTTGATGATGGCGGAACGAGGAGTGCGCGCATGGACCCGGACGAGCGGGAAGAACTGTTCGAGCAGGCGGTGAATCTCGCCGCCGATCGCAGGACCTGGTCCGACGCGGACCGGCTGTGGACCCGGGTGGTCTCGGCGTACGAGGCGGCGATCGACACCTCCGCCAAGGTCGACCGCAACGACGAGCGGCAGGTGGCCCGCGCCCTCTGGCGGCATGCGTCGCTGCTGTCCATGCTGGGTCGTGCCGACGAGGCGGTGGACAGGGGGCGGAAAGCGGTCACCTGGTTCACGCGGATCCATGACGCGGTGAACGCCGAGCACGCGGATCCGAAGACGGGACGCCGCGACGAGGCACTAGGCGAGCTACTGACCGCCATGGCCGATCTGGCCGGCTTCGAGTTCACCGCCGGTCGCCACGCCGCCCGCCTGGATCTCCTGAGACAGGCGGCCGAATCGGGCATCGCCGAGGCGGCGAACCCGCTGACCGCTGGCCCGCACACGAAAAGGGCGATGGGTTTCGTCTATCACCACTACGCCGCCGCCCTGCTGGAGAGCGGCGGCGACCGCGACGACCTCGTGCAGGCGTCACTGATGGCGTCGTTGGCCGTCGAGATCCGGCAGGGTGACCTCGACGCGGCGAAGCTGGACACCGCGTGGGAACTGGCCTCCACCTACGTGGTGTTCGCCCGTTGCCTGGTCGCGATGGACGACCGCCCCCGGCTCGACATGCTGGTGCCGTTGGCCGAGAACCTCATGGATTTCCTGGGACCGTCAGCGGCGGATCTGCGCGAAGAACTGCGCGTCGTAACGGCACCGGAAGCCATTCCGGAACTCCCTGACATCCTCCCCCAAAGGCTCGCCGCGCACCCGCCGCGGCGCCGCTGGTGGCGCCGATAGAAGTCACACGGACGAACTGTTCCGCCATGGGGAACTTCGTCTGCCCCGGTCATCGCCGGCTGAGCGGCCCACCGCGGCCCCGCACCCGGAGTGGAGATGGGCCGGCCTCACCTCACACATCTCCATGCCCAGCAGGCGAGCGCCCCGAAGGCTCAACATCCAAAACCTTCGGTTCCGGCACAGCCACCGTCCATGATCCGTCATTCGACGGAGGCCCCCACGGGCCACCTACGCCTATCCCACCGGGGTCACAACCCGGCACCCCCGGTCGCGTCGATTACCCTGCCGGTCACCCAGCGAGCATCATCGGACGCGAGGAACGCGACAACGCCCGCGATATCATCGGGCTGCCCGACCCGCCCCAACGCGGCCAACGACGCCGCATAAGCCTCGGCCTCCGCGTTCCCCCGCAACCACCCGGCGTTGGTGTCGGTGTCGACGATTCCAGGCGCCACCGAGTTGACCGTGATCCCCCGCGGCCCGAGTTGCTTGGCCAGGTTGAGAGTGAAGTTGTCCAGGGCACCCTTGGTGGCCCCATAGGCGATGATCTCCGGCATGGCCAGGCGGGCCACGCCGCTGGAAATGTTGATGATCCGTCCACCGTCCCGAAGGCGTCCCGCCCCTTCCTTGACGATGAAGAACGGCGCCCGGACGTTCACCGCGAAGAGCTCGTCGAACTCGGCCTCGGTCAGCGAACCCAAGTCGGAACTGCGACCGATGGCCGCGTTGTTGACGATGATGTCAACGCCCTCCCCCACCGAGTGCCGCTCGACCTCCGCATCGAAGGACGCCCACAGCGAGGCCGCGTCGCCCTGCCTCCCCAGCTCCGCCTGGATCGGGAAGGCCCGGCCACCGTCCTTGCGAATCCGCTCAACGACCCCGTCAGCCGCAGCCCGGTTGCGGGCGAAGCCGACCGCGACCACGGCTCCGTCCCGGCCGAGCCGCTCAGCGATGCCCCGTCCGATGCCCCTGCTGCCCCCGGTGACCAGCGCAACCTTGCCGTCCAGCACCCGCGTGCTCATACGACCCCCTCTTTCTTGAGCGATGACTCAACAAAGAAGATAGCACGAATTCTTGAGCGAACGCTCTACAATGAGGCCATGGCAAGAGGACGCCCACGCACCTTCGACCGCGACACCGCCCTCGCCCAGGCCACACGGCTGTTCTGGGAACGCGGCTACGAGGCCACCTCCGTCGGCGAACTCACCAACGCGATGAGCATCAGGCCGGCCAGCCTCTACGCCGCCTTCGGCGACAAGAAGTCCCTGTTCAAGGAGGTAGTGGAAGCCTACGGACGCTCCCCGGCCGGCGCGTTCATGGGCGAGGCCCTAGCGAACGAGCCGACCGCTCACCGCGCCTTCACCCGCATCCTCCACGAAGCCGCGACGATCTATTCGGACCCAACCCACCC
>NZ_SMLC01000443.1 GCF_004349245.1 Actinomadura sp. 6K520
GTGTATAAGAGACAGCACGAGAGGCTCCGCCCGCACCACTCCGCGCCCCGGTGCGGCGCCACGGCCAGCCCGCACGCCGGCGCCGACCGACATCCAACGAGAACTGTCCGACGTGCTCGACCGTCTCCGCCAGGCCCCGGACAGCCGTGACGAACGCGTCCACCACCTGCTGAGCGATCTTCTCCCCATCCTGGAGTCGGTCGTCCAGCGCATGGAGGTGCTGTCCCTGGAGACCAGGGCCCTCACCACCCTCCGCGACGACCTCCGCAGCCTGAACCCCGCAGCGGACCAGGCCACCGTGAACGCCCTGTGGACTCGCGCCCTCCAAATCCTCAGCGACTTCACAGGCTCCCCAACCCCCCGCCGCCCCTTCTGGAAACGCAGCCCCTAACC
>NZ_SMLC01000086.1 GCF_004349245.1 Actinomadura sp. 6K520
ATGCGGGCGGCGGGAGGGGGCGGCGTGCAGGGCTTGGGAACAACCAGATCTCCTTCGCCGACCAGGGCAAATCTGTGCCCAGTGCGACACGCCGGTGGAGTTGGGGGGAGGTTAGTTGACCCTGGCCGTAAGGCCGCCCTACTGTCCGTATCAGTCCTCAGGTTGACATAACTGTAAGCCTCAAGTTGAGGGTGAGGGTTCAGGGTGACCGGCGAGCGTGCCGGATCCCGCCCGGGCTCGGCCCGCAAAAGCACACAGGTCAGGAAACCGCGGCGGCACGGTCAGCAGACCGGGCAGGGCGGTCGGATAGAGCGGAAAGGCCCCTCGTCGTGGCAGCACCGCAGAATTACCTCGCGGTCATCAAGGTCGTCGGTATCGGCGGCGGCGGCGTCAACGCCGTCAACCGGATGATCGAAGAGGGACTCAAGGGCGTCGAGTTCATCGCGATCAACACGGACGCCCAGGCGCTGCTGATGAGTGACGCCGACGTGAAACTGGACGTGGGCCGCGAGCTCACCCGGGGCCTCGGCGCCGGCGCGAACCCCGACGTCGGCCGCAAGGCCGCCGAAGACCACCGGGAGGAGATCGAAGAGGTCCTCAAGGGCGCCGACATGGTGTTCGTCACCGCCGGAGAGGGCGGCGGCACCGGCACCGGGGGCGCGCCCGTGGTGGCCAACATCGCGCGCTCGCTCGGCGCGCTGACGATCGGCGTGGTCACCCGCCCGTTCAGCTTCGAGGGCAAGCGCCGCGCGATGCAGGCCGAGGCCGGCATCGAGACGCTGCGCGACGAGGTCGACACGCTCATCGTGATCCCCAACGACCGGCTGCTGTCGATCTCCGACCGGCAGGTCAGCGTGCTGGACGCGTTCAAGGCCGCCGACCAGGTGCTCCTGTCCGGTGTGCAGGGCATCACGGACCTCATCACCACCCCGGGCCTGATCAACCTGGACTTCGCCGACGTCAAGTCCGTCATGTCGGGCGCCGGCTCGGCGCTGATGGGCATCGGCTCCGCACGCGGCGACGACCGCAGCGTCGCCGCGGCCGAGATGGCGATCTCCAGCCCGCTGCTGGAGGCCAGCATCGACGGCGCGCACGGCGTGCTGCTGTCGATCTCCGGCGGCTCCGACCTCGGCCTGTTCGAGATCAACGAGGCGGCGCAGCTGGTGTCCAACGCCGCCGCGCCCGACGCGAACATCATCTTCGGCGCGGTCATCGACGACGCGCTCGGCGACGAGGTCCGGGTGACGGTGATCGCCGCGGGTTTTGACGAGGGCCGTCCCGTCAAGCCGGCCCCGGAACCGGAGAGCAAGCGACTGCCCCCGCCGCCGCGTCCGGTACCGCCGCCCGCGGCCGCCAACCCGATCCCGAGCCGGGTCGGGCGGTCCGACGGCGGGGCCGCGCACCAGTCCGCCGCGCAGCCCGCGTCCCAGCAGTCCGCACCGCAGCCGCCCCAGCAGTCGGTGGCGCAGGCCGCCGCCGCGCCGCAGCAGCCGCCGGCGCCCGCGTCCGCCGCCGCGCCGCCGCGCCCCGAGAGCGACCGGGCGCAGCCGCCCGCCGCACCGGGCCGCGACGACCGGCCCGCCGGGCGCGGCGAAGCGGGCGAGCCCGCCCGGCCGGACGGCGCGTCCCAGCCGGGTCCGGCCGCCGACCGGGACTCCGCCGCGGCCACGGGAGAGTCCGGCGGCTCGCGCACTCCCGCTCCCCGCCCGCCCTCGGAGCAGACGCCCTCCCGGGTGCACGCCGGGGAGAACGACGGCGGCGGCCCGGCCTCCTCCGGGCAGCGCCGCCGTCCCGTGGTGTTCGACGAGGACGACGACCTCGACGTCCCCGACTTCCTGAAGTGATCACCACCGTCGCCCTGGGGGACGGCGTCGGCGCCGCCTTCACCGGACGGGCCGGCGGCGTGAGCCCCGATCCCTACGCATCCCTCAACCTGGGCGGCGCGGTCGGCGACGACCCCGCGGCCGTCCTGGACAACCGGCGGCTCGCCGCCCGCTCGCTCGGCGTCGACCCCGGACGCACCGTCTTCATGCGGCAGGTGCACGGCGCCGACGTCGCGTTCGCCACCTCCCCCGATCTTCCCGGCCCCGTCGACGCGACCGTCACGGACGTTCCCGGCCTCGCGCTCGCCGTGCTGGTCGCCGACTGCGCGCCCGTCCTGCTCGCCGACCCCGCCGCCGGGGTCGTCGGCGCCGCCCACTCCGGCCGCCCCGGGACCGCCGCCGGCGTCGTCCCCGCACTGGTGAAGGCGATGATCGACCGCGGCGCGGAACCCGCCCGGATGACCGCGGCGATCGGCCCGGCCGCGTGCGGCCGCTGCTACGAGGTCCCCGAAGCGATGCGGGACGAGGTCGCCGCCGTGGTCCCCGCCGCGTACTCCAGCACGTCCAGGGGCACCCCCGGCCTCGACATCCGCGCCGGCATCGTCGAGCAGCTCGCCGCGGACGGCGTGACCGGGGTGCGGGTCGACCCCCGCTGCACCATCGAGGACCCGGGCCTCTTCTCCTACCGCCGCGACGGCCGCACCGGCCGCTTCGCCGGCTTCGTCTGGCTCAAGGGCGACGCGTGACCGACGACGGCACGACCGGGGAGCGCCGGGCTGAACTCGCCGAAGGCATCGCCGGGGTTCGGGCGCGCATCGCCGCCGCCTGCGCCGCCGCCGGCCGGGACGAGTCGGAGATCACGCTGATCGCCGTCACCAAGACCTTCCCCGCGTCCGATGTGCGGCTCCTGGCCGGACTCGGCCTCACCGACGTCGGCGAGAACCGCGACCAGGAGGCCCGCCCCAAGGCCGACGCATGCGCCGACCTCCCCCTCACCTGGCACTTCGTCGGCCGGCTGCAGACCAACAAGGCCCGCGCCGTCGCCGGGTACGCCGACGTCGTGCACTCGGTCGACCGGCCCCGGCTCGTCACGGCCCTGTCGAACGCCGCCGTCAGCACCGGCCGCACGCTGCGCTGCCTCGTCCAGGTCTCCCTGGACGAGGGAACCCCCTCCGAGGTGCGGGAACGAGGTGGCGTGCACCCCGGCGACGTCCCCGCGCTCGCGGACCGGATCGCCGACGCCGACGGCCTGGAACTCGGCGGGGTGATGGCCGTCGCCCCGCTCGGCGCCGACCCGCTGCCCGCCTTCGCCCGGCTCGCCGAGGTCGCCGGGCGGCTCCGCCGGAACCATCCGGCCGCCTCGATCGTCTCTGCGGGTATGAGCGGCGATCTGGAACAGGCGATCGCGTGCGGCGCGACACACCTGCGGGTCGGTACGGCGTTGCTCGGCGGCCGACGGGCAATCGTCAGGTAATGTCCCCCCAGTGGTACCTGCCGCAACGCGGGCCGCCACATCGCAAGGACGGAAGTCCGACGACGGCGCCGGATGCGCCCGGTGCCGCGGCCACAGGACACGGAGGGGCGTATGGCCAGCGCGATGCGCAAGATGGCGGTCTACCTCGGCCTTGTGGAGGACGACCGCTACGACGACAAGTACGGCGACTACGACGACTACGAGCTCTACGACGAGGAAGCCGACACCGGGCAGGGCCGCCGTCGCGAGGACGAATCCGGCGGCCAGCTTACCCGAGCGGACGAGACCGCGGACCGCGAACGCGACCATCACTCCACGTCGACGATAGAGCGGCGTTCCGTAGCGCTCTACGAGTCCGGTACCACCGACCTCGCGCGTATCACTACGCTGCACCCGAGGACCTACAACGAGGCGAGGACCATCGGGGAGCACTTCCGGGAGGGCACACCGGTGATCATGAATCTGACCGAGATGGTCGACAGCGACGCCAAGCGTCTGGTCGACTTCGCGGCAGGTCTCGTGTTCGGCCTGCACGGGAGCATCGAGCGTGTTACGAACAAGGTGTTCCTCCTGTCACCCGCCAACGTGGAGGTGACGGCGGAGGACAAGGCCCGGATGGCCGAACGAGGCTTCTTCAACCAGAGCTGAGAGCGCACTTGCGAGAGAACCAGTGAACATCGTTGGCACCATTCTGCAGGCGATCCTGTACTTCTTCCTCCTGTTCCTGATCGGGAGGCTGATCCTGGAGATCCTGCAGTCCTTCGCCCGGCAGTGGAAGCCGACCGGGGTCCTGCTGGTGATCGCTGAGGCGACCTATACCGTCACCGATCCGCCCCTGAAATTCCTTAGACGCTTCATCCCGCCCATCCGACTGGGTAACGTTGCGCTGGACCTCAGCTTCACCGTGCTCATCCTTGTGGTCTGGATCTTGATCATCATCGTCGGCTCCGCGTTCGGCGGAGCCTAGGTGGATCGGATACCGTCCTTTGGGACATACTCCAAGCGCGCCAAGGAGACGAGAACATGCCGCTGACACCCGCCGATGTGCGGAACAAGCAGTTCAGTACCACCAGGCTGAGGCCGGGGTACGACGAGGAGGAGGTGGACGCCTTCCTCGACGAGGTCGAGGCAGAGCTGGACCGCCTCATCCAGGAGAACGAGGAACTGCGGGCCAAGCTCGCCGAGTGCCTGCGCGGCAAGGTTCCCGCCATGGCCGCTCCCATCGTGGAGCCCAAGCCGGACGTCCAGAAGATCCCCGAGCCGCCGCGTCCCGAGCCGCAGCCGCAGCCTGAGCCGGAGCCCGTGCTCGGCGGCCTCGGCATGGCCCCCGCGCCCACCGGCGAGGACAACATGGACACCGCGGCCCGCGTGCTCGCGCTGGCCCAGCAGACCGCCGACCAGGCGATCGCCGACGCCCGCCGGGAGGCCGACGAGACGCTCGGCCGCGCCCGCCGCGAGGCCGAGGAGATCCTCGGCAAGGCCCGCCGGCAGGCCGACCAGATCGTCAGCGAGGCCCGCTCGCGCGCCGAAGCCCTCGACCGCGACGCGCAGGAGCGCCACCGCCAGGTCATGGGCTCGCTCGTGCAGCAGCGCGAGGAGCTCGAGCGCGAGGTCGACAACCTGCGCGCGTTCGAACGCGAGTACCGCAGCCGCCTGAAGGTCTACCTGGAGGGCCAGCTGCGCGACCTGGAAGCCGGCAGCACCGAGACCGGCGCGTTCGCCGCCGTCCCGGGCGCCGCCCAGACGCAGAGCCCGCCGCAGACGGGCCCGCAGAGCACCGTCCCGCACGGCGAGAACCGCAACGGCGGCACCGGACCGGCGCCCGGCCAGTTCCCGCCGCCCGCCGAACACCAGCAGGTGCAGCACTCGGCCACCGGGGCCTTCCACTCCGGAGGCGACAACCCGCCGCACGATCGGCGCTGAACCGGCGGCGCGGGCGATAGTGTCTTCCCTACCGTCGGCGCCGAGGATGGCATCGCGGCCATCCCGGCGGCGCGGCAGGAGTGCGGCAGGGGCGTGCCGGCTGGGAGCCGAGCGGCCTGAACGAGGGAGAGAAACCCTGTGATCATCCTGAGCGGCGTCCTCGTGGTCGTGGCGATCGCCCTGCTCGTGGCGGGCATCGTCGCCGGCAACGGAGACAGCGCGGAGGTCTTCAACCTGGACGCGCTGTTCGTGATCTACATTTCGATCGCGGTCAGCATCGTCTCGGCGCTCTGCCTGGCCCTCGGGGTGTTCCTGCGCCGCAAGGAGATCTTCCCGGGCGCCGCGGCGCCGCCCGCCCGCAAGACCCGGAAGACCAAGAAGGACAAGCGCAAGAAGCCTGCGCCCACCGCGTCCACCGCGACCGCCAAGAGCGCCCCGGCGGCCACCGCCCCGGCGGCGGACCCGGCCGACGACGAGGTGGAGATCCCCGCCCCGCCGGCCGACGTCCCCGACGACGCGCTGGTGTTCGTCGTCCGCGGTCGCAAGCGCTACCACCTCGACACCTGCCGCCAGCTCGCCGGACGCGAGACCGAAGAGTTGACCTACGCCGAGGCCAAGGAGGAGGGGTTCAGCCCCTGCACCGCCTGCATGCCCGACACCGCACTGGCGGCGCGCGCCGCGGCGTCGGCACCAGCGTCCCCCGACGCGAGCACGGCGGGCAAGGACGGGACCCCGCCTCCGAAGCCCGGCGCGGAACGCCCCGAGGGCGGCCTGGCGGGCATCGCCAAGCCGGCGCCCACCCCGGCGCCCGCGCCCACCTCGTTCGATAAGACGGCCGAGATCCCGCGTCCGGACCCGGCGGACGAGCCGGAGCGTCCCGCGCCCGGCCCCGCCGGACCGACCCTCACCGACATGCCGGTCGCGAGCCTCTTCACGCCCCAGCGGCCCGCCGAGCCGGAGCCGAAGGCCCCCGCCGCGGAGGAGGAGCCCGCCGAGCCCGCCTCCGCGTCAGCGGACGTCACCCCCGACCCGGAACCCGCGCCCGACGACGCGGCTCCGGCGGCCGACACCGCCCCGGAGGCCGCGGCCCCGAGGCCCCGCGACGCCGACGACGAGAACGAGGACGCCCCTGCGCCGCAGCCGGCCCCCGAAGCCGACGACGATGGCCCGCAGGTCCGCATCCTCAGCGGCACCAAGCGCTACCACCGCACCGACTGCGCCCTCATCGAGGACATCGGGGACGAGGCCGACGACCTGGAGTCGCTGTCCCGCGGAGAGGCCAAGTCCCGCGGCTGCACGCCCTGCCTCGTCTGCCAGCCCGACCGCGAGCGCGCCCGCGACTGACGGCGGCGGCCCTCAGTGGCCGTGGCGCCGCTCGTGCAGCCGGCGCAGCTCCTCGTGCCGGTTCTTGCGGCCCTTGCCGTCCAGTTCCTTGCGCGTGACGGACACGCCGCCGAACAACGTCACGCCCGTCACCCGGATCAGCGGCGCGTCCGGCGCGACCGTGTCGTCCTCCGGCAGGTCGTTCCCGCCGAAGATCGCCACATTGGACCCCACCACCCGGACCCCGGGCGGCACCACGATGTCCACACCACCGAACACGCAGATGACGTTGACGGTCACCTCCGCCTGGCTGAGCACCGCCTGCCGGAAGTCCACGTCCACGCCGGCGAAGATGCACGTCACATTGGTGCTGCGCTCGACCAGCCAGCGCCCCTTCCGCTCCGCCCCGCCGAACACCGCCACGATGTTCGGCGACTGCGGCGGAGGCGGCGCGGGCACCCGCACCTCCTTGCGCAGATCCACCCGCGGCCCCGCCGCGGCCGGCAGGTCACTGAGCACCGGCTCAAGATCGGCGTACGTCCTCGCCTTGTACACCATGTCGATGCGCTCGGCATGCTCCTCCGGAGTGATGCGCCCCTCCGCCAGCGCCTCACGCAGACGGTCCGCCACCTGATCACGATCGGCGTCCGACGCGCGCATGCTCGCGCCCGGCGGGCGCGCGGGGGGTTCGGACGCGGATGGCTGCTCGGGAAGGTTCACCCCCCAATCATGGCAAACGCGATGTGTCGCAACAATCACCTCCGCCGTGGCCGCCCGGGAAGGCGGCCACGGCGGCGCGGCCGCGCCGGGACGGTCAGGCCTTGCGGATGTAGTAGGTGAAACCGAGCTCGTTGTCCCGGGTCGCCGCCAGGCCGTCGGGCCGGCCCTCGTTGACGGCGTGGGCGAGGACCTCGGCGGCGATCTCGCCGGTGTGGGCGCGCAGGGCCTCGGCGAGGTCGGTGCCGGTGGCCTCCCACCACAGGTCGATGCGGTCGGTGACCTCCAGGCCCGCGGCCTTGCGGGCCTCCTGGATGAGGCGGATCGCCTCGCGGACCAGCCCGGCGCGGCGCAGCTCCGGGGTGACGGTGAGGTCGAGCGCGACGGTCTCGCCGGCGGCGCTCTCCACCGCCCAGCCGCTGCGCGGGCGCTCGGTGACGATCACGTCGCCGGGCGAGAGCGGAACCATGCCGACATCCACGGCCTGGACCTCGGCGCCGCCCTCGCGGAGCGCCTGGACGAGCGCCGCCGGGTCGGCGGACGTGATCGCCTTGGCGACCTTCGGGGTGTCCTTGGCGTAGCGCTTGCCCAGCTCGCGGAAGTTGGGCTTCACCTCGTACTCGACCAGGTCACCGCCGATCGAGGAGAGCTCCTCGAAGCCGAGGACGTTGAGCTCCTCGGAGATCTGCGCGCGGAGCTGGCCGGGCAGCGCGGACCAGCCGGCGGCCCCGACCAGGGCGCGGCCGAGCGGCTGGCGGGTGCGGACGCCGCTGGCGGCGCGGGCCGAGCGGCCCAGTTCGACCAGGCGGCGGACGAGGGCCATCTGCTCCGTCAGCTCGTCGTCGAGGACGTGCTCGTTCACGACCGGCCAGTCGGCCAGGTGCACCGACTCGGGGCCGTCGGCGGGGCGGATGACGTCCCACACGTGGTCGGTGATGAAGGGCACCAGCGGCGCCATCAGGCGGGTGAGGGTCTCCAGGCACTCGTAGAGGGTCGCGAAGGCGGCCGAGCCGTCGGGGGTCTCGGGGCCCTCCCAGAAGCGGCGGCGGGAGCGGCGCACGTACCAGTTGGACAGGTCGTCGACGAACTGGGAGAGGAACCGGCCGGCGCGGGCGGTGTCGAAGTCCTCCAGGGCGGCGTCGACCTCGCGGACCGTGCGGTGCAGTTCGGCGAGCGCCCAGCGGTCCAGCAGGGGGCGGTCGGCCGGGGCGGGCGCCTCGGCGCGGCGGTCGGGCGTCCACGCGCGGCCCTGCGCCTGTGCCGCGTTGGCGTACAGGACGAAGAACGACGCGGTGTTCCAGTAGGTCAGGAGGACCTTCCGGACGATCTCCTCCAGGGCGCCGTGGCCGACGCGGCGGGACGCCCAGGGCAGGCCGCTGGCGGCCATGAACCAGCGGACGGCGTCGGCGCCGTGCTGGTCCATCAGCGGGATGGGCCGCAGCACATTGCCGAGGTGCTTGCTCATCTTGCGGCCGTCCTCGGCGAGGATCAGCCCGAGGCACACGACGTTCTCGTAGGACGACCTGTCGAAGACGAGCGTGCCCACGGCCATGAGGGAGTAGAACCAGCCGCGGGTCTGATCCTGCGCCTCGCAGATGTACTGGGCGGGGTAGGAGTTCTCGAAGACCTCGTTGTTGCGGTGCGGGGCGCCCCACTGCGCGAACGGCATCGACCCGGAGTCGTACCAGGCGTCGATGACGTCGGGGACACGGCGCGCTTCCGTCCCGCACTGGGGGCAGGAGAACGTGATGTCGTCGACGTAGGGGCGATGGGGGTCGAGCGTCGACATGTCGCCGCCGGTGAGCTCGCCCAGTTCCTTGAGGGACCCGACGCAGGTGACGTGGTCGTCGTCGCAGACCCACAGGGGCAGGGGAGTGCCCCAGTAGCGGCTGCGCGACAGGGACCAGTCGACGTTGTTGCGCAGCCACTCCCCGTACCGGCCGTGCTTGACCGTCTCGGGGTACCAGTTGGTCTTCTCGTTCTCCTCAAGGAGCCGGTCCTTGATCTGGGTGGTGCGGATGTACCAGGCGGGCAGCGCGTAGTACAGCAGCGGGGTGTGGCAGCGCCAGCAGTGGGGGTAGCTGTGCTCGAAGTGCCCGCCGCGGAACAGCAGTCCCCGCCCGCGGAGGTCGTCGGTGAGCGGTTCGTCGGCGTCCTTGAAGAACTTGCCGCCGACCAGCGGCACCTCCGGCAGGAAGCGCCCGTCGGGCCCGATCGGGTTGACGACCGGCATCCCGTAGCTCTTGCAGACGGTCATGTCGTCGCCGCCGAACGCGGGTGCCTGGTGGACGAGGCCCGTGCCGTCCTCGACGGTGACGTAGTCGCCCAGGACGACGTAGTGCGCGTCGGGGATGTCGACCAGGTCGAACGGCCGCCGGTAGGTGGTGCGCTCCAGTTCGCCTCCCTGGTACGTGGCGAGTCGTTCCGCGTCCTCGCCGAGCACCTTGCCGAGGAGGGGCTCGGCCACGACGAGGACCTCGTCGGAGCCTGCGGGCCTGGCGGCGACGTAGGTGACGTCGGGATGGACGGCGACGGCGGTGTTGGAGACCAGCGTCCACGGCGTCGTCGTCCAGATGAGCAGCGCGGCGTCCAGCTCGGCGAGAGGGCCGGACGTCACGGGCATCCGCACGTACACCGACGGGCTGGACACCTCCTCGTAGGCGCCGGGCTGGCCCAGTTCATGGTCGGACAGGCCCGTCCCGCAGCGGGGGCAGTACGGCGTGATGCGGTAGTCGCGGAACAGCAGGCCCTTGTCGAACACCTGCTTGAGCGACCACCAGACCGCCTCGACGTACTCGGGGTCCATCGTGCGGTACGCCTGGTCGGTGTTGACCCAGTAGCCCATGCGCTCGGTCATCTCTTCGAACGCGTCCACGTGGCGCAGGACCGATTCGCGGCAGCGGTCGTTGAACTCCGCGACGCCGTACTCCTCGATGTCCTTCTTGCCGGTGAGGCCGAGTTCCTTCTCCACGGCGACCTCGACGGGCAGGCCGTGGCAGTCCCAGCCGGCCTTCCGGGGGACGTGGTAGCCCTTCATGGTCTTGAAGCGCGGGAAGACGTCCTTGAACACGCGCGCCTCGACGTGGTGGACGCCCGGCATGCCGTTGGCGGTCGGCGGGCCCTCGTAGAACACCCAGCGGGGACCCGACGCGGTGCGCTCCAGCGACCGCTCGAAGACCTTGTCCTCCTGCCAGCGGCGCAGCATGTCCCGCTCCAGGGCGGGCAGATCGACCTGCGCGGGAAGCGGCCGAAAACCTCGGCTCACGATGGCGGACCTCCGGATCGACGTGACCACGTTGACCGGAGGGACGAGGCGCGTGCCCGGATCGACCGAGCGGCCCCGCGGTACCACCCTCCTTGACCCCGCCGGAACGGCGCGGTCCGCTTCGTTCAGCCTCGGCTGCCGGGTCTACTTGGCCCGCGGACCGTGCCCGGGGCCGTTCTTCCGGCGGCTCAGGGGTGATCTGACCGCCGGGCTCGCCCCCGGGCTCGCACCGTCCCCGGGTCGCTCATGGCTGCGTGCGGCGGCAGGTGTCCCCATCAGCGCCTGCCTTCTGCCTGCCCCGACTGTAACGCACGCGGGGGCGGGTCCTCTTCCCGTTTCCCGTGCCGCCCTTGCCCGCTGTGGGGGGCGGTGTCGTTCCTTTGCGATCTCGTGCGGTGTCCTGGGGTTTCCGGGCGATCGGTGCCGGGGCATAAGCGGTCGGTAACGCTGCCCAGGTTGTTTGCCGTGTCCGAGAAAGGGGACTTATGCTGCCCGCACTGCCCGTCGAGGCGACCAGCGCGAGGGGGGCCGACATGGCCGGCGCGAGGAAGGGCACCCTGCCTGCTGACAAGCTGCCCGCCGAGAAGCTGCCTGCTGAGCAGCTGCCCGCCGAGAAGCCGCCTGCGAAGGCGCCCGCCGAGGAGCAGCCCGCCGGGGAGCCGGGACCGGGGCCGGCCGCGTCGACGACGCCCGCCGCGAAGGGCCCGGCCGCGAAACCGGGCGGGTCCGCGGCCGGGCGCGCCCCCGCGAAGCGCGGCAAGGCCGGGGGCGCCGCGGCGGACGGTGCCGCCGGCGACCGGGGGGACGGCCGGGGGGACGGTCGGGCCCCGGCGGTGGAACTGCCGGTCCGCGAGGGGGAGCACCAGTGGACGGCCGTCGAGCTCGCCGAGGTCCGGGCCGGGCTGCGGGAGCAGATCGAGACGCTGCGCGCGGAGATCGCCGCGTCCGCGAGCCAGATCGCCGAAGGCGACTCCAGCGACGGCGCCGGCGACGACCAGGCCGACGCGGGCGCCAAGACGTACGCGCGCGAACACGAGCTCGCACTGGCCTACAATTCACAGGACCTGCTCGCCCAGATCGAGCGGGCCGTCCAGCGGATGGACGCCGGCACGTACGGAATCTGCGAGTCCTGCACCAGGCCGATCGGCAAGGCGCGGCTCCAGGTCTTCCCGCGTGCGACCCTGTGTGTGACATGCAAACAACGCGAGGAACGTCGCTGATCGACCAAACGAACCCAGAGGGCGAGGCCGGGGAGTCCACGGGATCTCCTCGGCCGCGCCGCGTCGGCGTGCTGGTCACCGTGGCGCTCGCCGCGCTGGCCGCCGACATCGTGACCAAGATCGTCGTGGTGGCGACGCTGCAGGACCGCGACCCGATCCGGCTGCTCGGCGGGCTGCTGACCCTGCGCGAGACCCGCAACAGCGGCGCCGCGTTCTCCATCGGCACCGGCTACACGGTCATCTTCACCCTCATCGCCATCGGCGTGGTGGTGGCGATCCTGCGCACCGCCCGCAACCTGCGGAGCCTGCCCTGGGCGATCTGCCTGGGCCTGCTGCTCGGCGGCGCGGTCGGCAACCTCGTCGACCGGCTGCTGCGGGCCCCCGCGCCGCTGAAGGGCCACGTCGTCGACTGGATCCAGGTGCCGAACTTCCCGGTGTTCAACCTGGCCGACTCGGCGATCGTCTGCGGCGGCTTCCTGGCCGTCCTGCTCGCGGCGCGCGGGCTGCAGATCGACGGCACCCGCCTCCCCGGCAAGGACGAGGACGAGGACGGCAAGGGCGACGACGCGAAGGGCGAGGAGCCCGGGGACGTGCCCGCGCCGGAGGAGAAGTCCTGATGGGGGAGGTGCGCAGCCTCCACGTCCCGGACGGGCTGGAGGGGGAGCGGGTCGACGCCGCCCTGGCGCGGCTGTTCGGGGTGTCGCGGGGCAGCGCCGCCGACATCGTCGCCGCCGGGGACGTCTTCCTGGACGGCGCCGCCGTGGCCACCAAGTCTGAGCGGCTGCACGCCGGCGCCTGGCTGGAGGTCACGCTCCCGCCGCCGCCCGCACCGCCCGCGCCGGTCGCCGAACCGGTCCCCGGGATGTCCGTCCTGTACGAGGACGACGACATCGTCGTGGTGAACAAGCCGATCGGCGTCGCCGCGCACCCGACCACCGGCTGGACCGGCCCGACGGTCCTCGGCGGGCTGCTCGGAGCGGGGCACACGATCGCGACCAGCGGCGCGTCCGAGCGGCAGGGCATCGTGCACCGGCTGGACGCCAACACCACCGGCGCGATGGCCGTGGCCAAGAGCGAGGTCGCCTACTCCCGGCTGAAGCGCGCGTTCAAGGAGCGCCGTGTCGACAAGCGCTACCGGGCGCTGGTCCAGGGCCATCCCGACCCGTTCCGCGGGACGGTCGACGCGCCCATCGACCGGCATCCGTCCGGCGACGGCCGGTTCGCGGTCGTGGCGGGCGGCAAGCCGTCGGTCACGCACTACGACACCGTCGAGGCGTTCCGGGCGGCCACGCTGCTCGACATCGACCTGGAGACGGGCCGCACGCACCAGATCCGCGTGCACATGGCCGCGATCCGGCATCCGTGCGTGGCCGACCTGGCGTACGGCGCCGACCCGACCCTCGCGGCCCGGCTCGGCCTGAAACGGCAGTGGCTGCACGCGGTCAAGCTGGGCTTCGAGCACCCGACCGGCGGCGAGTGGGTGGAGTTCCAGAGCCCCTACCCGGACGACCTGGCCCGCGCGCTGGAGATCGTCCAGTCGGAGTCCTGAGCACGCGGGCAGGCCACACGCGGGGGCAGGTCACGCGCCGGGCAGGTCACGCGCCGAGCAGGCGCAGCCCGGCCGCGACCCCCGCCGCCACGACCAGCACCACCAGGAACGGGGCACGCAGCAGCAGCGCCCCCACGGCCGCGCCCAGGCCCGCCATCCGGGCGGCGTCGAAGTCCAGGGACCGGCCGTCGGCCAGCGCCTGCACGGCGATCAGCGCGGTCAGCAGCGCCACCGGGACGAGCTCGGTGAACCGGCGGACCCGCGGGTCCGCCAGGACCGACTGCGGGGTGACGAGCCCGCCGAGCTTGAGCGCGTAGCAGCCCAGCCCGGTGGCGATCACCGCGATCCACACGCTCACGCCTTCTCCTCCCTGCTGAGCAGGGCCGGCACCGCGGCGACGGCGGCCAGCATGACCGGTACGCCCGGCGGCAGCAAAGGCGTCGCCGCGAGCGCGATCACCGCGGCGGCCAGCGCCACCCGCACCTCCGGCCGTCCCGTGCCCGCCGCGGGGGGGCGCCCCCCCGCAGCCCCCGAACGAGCCGGGAAGAGCCGGGGCCACAGCAGCGCCAGGAAGGCCGCGGGGCCGAGCACGTCCAGCCCGATGGCCTCCGGGTCGCCCAGCCGTGCCGCTCCGGCCGCGCCCAGCAGCGTCGTGGCGTTCCAGGTCAGGTAGAGGCTGATCGCCGTGGTGTAGAAACCCGCGCGCGCCGCCGTCCGCCCGCGCTGCGCGGTCGCGACGGCGGTGGTCTCGTCGATGACGACGTGCGCGGTGGCCAGCCGGCGCCAGCCCCGCACGTCCAGCATGCGCGCGAGGCGCATCCCGTACAGGGTGTTGCGCCCGCCGAGCAGGACCGCGCCGAGCGTCCCGGCGACGAGCCCGCCGCCCCCGCCGATCACCCCGGCCAGCGCGAACTGCGACGCGCCGGTGAACGCGAGCAGGCTCAGCACGCACGCCTGGGCGACGGTGAGGCCGGCCGTGACCGCCGCCGCGCCGAACGCGAGCCCGGACACCCCGACGGCGAGCCCCACGCCCAGCCCGTCCCGCACCGCGGCCCCGCGGGCGGAATCGTCCGCCCCGGCCACCTCCTCGGTCCCGGTAGCACTCATGGGGCCGACGCTACGGTCCCGGCCCGGCCGCGTTCTTGAACGTTCTTGCGCCGCCGTCATGACGGTCTCCGGTCCTCGGCGGCGTCGAGCCCGGCCTCGATGACCGCGTTCATCACGCGGGCGAGGCGGTCGGGGCCCAGGGACGGGGCGCGCACCGCCATCGCCTCGACGATCCGCCGCTCCCGGCCGGGGTCGCGTCCGGCGAAGCCGCCGACGGGCTTGAGCCGCTGCACGGCGGCGGCGAGCGCGGCCCGGTGCTCCAGCAGCGTGGCGAGGGCGGCGTCGAGGTCGTCGATCGCGGCCCTGGCCTCGGCGAGCGTGCCGAGGGTCCCCGCGGGCGGCAGCGGGACGCGCAGCTCGCCGGACGGCCCGGGGACGGGACGGGCCGCGCCGTGCTCCGCGGCGTCGATGACCTGGTCGTGCATGCGGGTTCTCCCTCTGGTGCGGCGGCCTTCCGCGCACAAGGGATGTCGCGCCCGGGCCGCTTCCGTTCAACAGAAAAGGCGGGGCCCGATGGGCTCCGCCTGGCCGGCTCCGGGGTCGTCGCTCAGGTCGCGGCGACCGGCTCGTCCGGAGCCGGCTGCGTAAACCCGTAAAGGCGACGTTCCACGCTCCGATGGTACGCGGGAACCGCGGCCGCTCCAAACGGCGGACAGGTCGTCTCGCCTACTGAGACGCAGATAGGATGCCCGATATGGGGGCCGAGGTGGCATACCACTACCGGCATCCGGCGCTGCCGGACGTCGACCTGCTGCGCGCGCGTTTCGTGACGCACCGGTTCAACCGCCACACCCACGACGGGTACGTGTTCGGCGTCATCGAGGCGGGCGTGGAGGAGTTCGAGCTCGGGACGGGCGTCGAGCGCGCCGGGACCGGCTCGGTCGTGGTCGTCAACCCGGGCGTCGTCCACGGCGGTCACGCTGGGACGCCGGAGGGCTGGGCGTACCGCGTGCTGTACCCGCCGGTGGACGTGGTGACCGACGTCGCCGCCGACCTGGGGGCGCCTCCCGGCACCCCCGCGTTCCCCGATCCCGTCCTGGACGACCCGGCCGCCGCCGACATGCTGCGCGCCGTGCACCGCGCGGGGGAGAAGGGGGACGCGCTGGCGGCGTCCACCCTGCTGAGGACCGCGCTGGCCGGCCTGCTCACCCGGCACGCCCGCGTCCGGGGGCACCGCGGGTCCGCGGCCATGCCGCCCGCCGTGCGCGAGGCCCGCGACATCCTGCACGCGAACCTGGTCGACCCGCCGTCACTGGACCGGCTGGCCGAGGCCGTCGGGACCCGCCCGTTCCCGCTGCTGCGGGCGTTCCGCGACACCTTCGGCCTGCCGCCGCACGCCTACCTGAACCAGGTGCGGGTGCGCGCGGCGCGCGCCCTGCTGGACGAGGGCCTGGCCCCGGCCGACGTCGCGGCCCGCACCGGGTTCGCCGACCAGGCCCACCTGACCCGCCACTTCAAGCGCACCCTGGGTGTCCCTCCGGGTGCCTACCGTAGTGCCCGGGGGATTGGGCGCGTCGGGGCGCGGGGGCCGCGGGAGGCGGGTTAGGCTCTTCGCACCGCGTCATCCCGGCGCCCCGGCCCGGGTTGACGATCTTCCCCCGGGACCGATCGCGCGACACGTGCCGCCGGGCACGTGGGCGTTCGCATGCGATGAGCAGGAGGCGCACCAGGCATGCCCGACTCTTTCGTTCACCTGCATGTTCATACGGAGTACTCCATGCTCGACGGAGCCGCCCGCCTGAAGCAGATGTTCGACGAGGTCGAGCGGCAGCAGATGCCCGCGATCGCCATGACCGACCACGGCAACATGCACGGCGCCTACGACTTCCACAGGCAGGCGACGGCGGCCGGGGTCACACCCGTGATCGGGATCGAGGCGTACATGGCGCCCGAGTCCCGGTTCCACAAGAAGAAGGTCCAGTGGGGTGAGCCGAGCCAGAAGCGCGACGACGTCTCCGGCGGCGGCCTGATCAACCACAAGACGCTGTGGGCGCGGAACAGGACGGGCCTGCACAACCTTTTCAAGCTGTCGAGCCGCGCGTACACCGAGGGGTTCGTCTTCAAGTACGCCCGCATGGACGAGGAACTGCTCGCCGAGCACGCCGAGGGCCTGATGGCCACGACCGGCTGCCCGTCCGGCAAGGTGCAGACCCGGCTGCGGCTCGGCCAGTTCGACGAGGCGCTGAAGGCGGCGGCCACGTTCCAGGACATCCTCGGCAAGGACAACTACTTCCTGGAGCTGATGGACCACGGCCTCGACATCGAGCGGCGGGTCCGCCAGGGCCTGATCGACATCGGCAGGAAGCTGAACATCCCGCCGGTGGTCACCAACGACTCGCACTACACGCACGAGTCCGAGGCCACCGCGCACGACGCGCTGCTGTGCGTCCAGGTGGGCAAGCAGCTGGCCGATCCCGACCGGTTCCGCTTCAACGGCAGCGGCTACTACATCAAGACGGCCGAGGAGATGCGCACGATCGACTCGTCCGACATCTGGGCCGAGGGGTGCCGCAACACCCTCATGATCGCCGAGCGGGTCGACCCGGCCGGCATGTTCGAGTCCAAGGACCTCATGCCCCGCTTCCCCGTCCCGGAGGGCGAGACGGAGGAGACCTGGTTCCGCAAGGAGGTCTGGAAGGGCCTGGAGCGCCGCTTCCCCGGCGGCCTGCCGGAGGGGTACCGCGAGCAGGCCGAGTACGAGATGGGCGTCATCCTCGGCAAGGGGTACCCGTCCTACTTCCTCGTCGTCGCCGACTTCATCAACTGGGCGAAGGAGAACGGCATCCTCGTCGGGCCGGGGCGGGGCAGCGCCGCGGGCTCGCTGATCGCGTACGCGATGGGCATCACCGACCTCGACCCGATCCCGCACGGGCTGATCTTCGAGCGGTTCCTGAACCCCGAGCGCGCGTCCATGCCCGACATCGACATCGACTTCCCTGAAGACCGGCGGGCCGAGGTCATCAAGTACACGACGGAGAAGTGGGGCGCCGACAAGGTCTCCTTCATCGCCACCTTCGGCACCATCAAGGCGAAGGCCGCCATCAAGGACGCCGGCCGCGTCCTCGGCTTCCCGTACGCGCTCGGCGACCGGATCTCCAAGGCGTTCCCGCCCACCGTCATGGGCAAGGACATCCCGCTGTCGGGGATCTTCGACGACAAGCACCCCCGCTACGGCGAGGCGGGCGAGCTGCGCAAGCTGTACGAGGAAGAGACCGACGTCAAGCAGATCATGGACCTGGCGCAGGGCCTGGAGGGGCTGATCCGGCAGACCGGCGTGCACGCCGCCGGCGTCATCATGTCCGGTGAGACGATCACCGACCACATCCCGATCATGCGGCGGGACGCCGACGGCGCCATCATCACGCAGTTCGACTACCCGACCTGCGAGACGCTCGGCCTGCTGAAGATGGACTTCCTGGGCCTGCGCAACCTCACGATCATCGACGACGCGCTCCAGGGGATCAAGAAGAACAAGGGCACCGAGGTCAACCTGCTCGACCTCCCGCTGGACGACCAGCCGACCTACGACCTGCTCGCCCGCGGCGACACCCTCGGCGTGTTCCAGTTCGACGGCGGCCCGATGCGCTCGCTGCTGCGGCTGATGAAGCCGGACAACTTCGAGGACATCTCCGCCGTGGGCGCCCTGTACCGGCCGGGCCCGATGGGCGCCAACTCCCACACCAACTACGCGCTCCGCAAGAACGGCCAGCAGGAGATCACCCCGATCCACCCGGAGCTGGAGGAGCCGCTCAGGGAGATCCTCGACACCACCTACGGCCTGATCGTCTACCAGGAGCAGGTCATGGCGATCGCGCAGAAGGTGGCGGGGTACACGCTCGGCAAGGCGGACCTGCTCCGCCGCGTCATGGGCAAGAAGAAGAAGGCCGAGCTGGACGCCCAGTTCGTCGGCTTCGAGAAGGGCATGCTCGACAACGGCTTCTCCAAGGAGGCCGTCAAGACGCTGTGGGACATCCTCGTCCCGTTCTCCGACTACGCGTTCAACAAGGCGCACTCCGCCGCCTACGGCCTGGTCTCCTACTGGACGGCCTACCTCAAGGCGAACTACCCGGCCGAGTACATGGCCGCCCTGCTGACCTCCGTCGGCGACGACAAGGACAAGAGCGCCCTCTACCTGAGCGAGTGCCGCCGGATGGGCCTGACCGTCCTGCCGCCGGACGTCAACACCTCCGAGGCCGACTTCACGCCGCTCGGCGACACCGAGATCCGCTTCGGGCTGTCGGCCGTCCGCAACGTCGGCACCAACGTGGTGGACGGCATCGTCGCGGCCCGCAGGGAGAAGGGCGCCTACACCGACTTCAACGACTTCCTCAACAAGGTCCCGCCGATCGTGTGCAACAAGCGGGTCGTGGAGTCACTGATCAAGGCGGGCGCGTTCGACGAGCTCGATCACAAGCGCAGGTCACTGCTGATGGTGCACGAGCAGGCCATCGACTCCGTCATCGACATCAAGCGCAAGGAGGCCGTCGGCCAGGACTCCCTCTTCGGGGCGCTGGAGGAGGACGGCGGCGACGACGCGTTCGCCGTGACGATCCCCGACGGCGACGACTGGGACAAGACCACCCTCCTCGCGTTCGAGCGGGAGATGCTCGGCCTGTACGTGTCCGACCACCCGCTCCTCGGCGTGGAGCACATCCTGGAGCGCGAGGCCGACTGCGCGATCGCCGCCCTGAACGAGGGGGAGCGGCCGGACGGCCAGGTCGTGATCGTGGCGGGCCTGCTGTCGGGGCTCCAGCGCAAGGTCACCAAGCAGGGCAACTCGTGGGCGATGTTCCAGCTGGAGGACCTCGCCGGCTCCATCGAGGTGCTGTGCTTCCCGTCGTCGTACCAGCTGTGCTCCACCCTGCTCGCCGAGGACGCGATCCTGGTCGTCAAGGGGAGGCTGGACCGCCGCGAGGACGTAGCGAAGATCATCGCGATGGAGGTCACCCAGCCGGACCTGTCGGTCACCGACGCGTCCGGGCCGTTCTCGGTCACGATGCCGCTCGGCCGCTGCACGCCGCCGACGGTGTCGCGGCTGAAGGAGGTGCTGATCACCCATCCCGGCACCGCCGAGGTCCACCTGCACGTGCAGAACGGCCCGCGCACCACGGTCGTCCGCCTGGACGACCGCCTACGAGTGGCCCCGTCCCCAGCCCTGATGGGCGACCTGAAGCAACTCCTAGGCCCGTCCTGCCTAGGCTGACCCTCGACAGCCCCGCGCACCCAGCCGAAGGAGATCGTCCTTAAGCCCGGCCCGCAACGACCCGGGCGTTGCGATCGCGTGCGAAGCCAGGTTACGAGCGAAGCGAGAAACCTGATCGCGCAGCGAGCCCCTGGGCGAGCCGGAGCGATGCAGCGATCGCCGCAGTTCCCGTTGAAGGGAGGGCCCTCTAGGGCCCGACCGCCGAGGGAACTGCAATGAGCTCCGCCTTCCAGCCGACGAAGCGGCCGAGGCCGTCGAAGGTGGCGCGGGCGGTCCCGCCGCCGGGCAGCAGCGCCTCGGTCAGCAGGTCGGTCTGCCGGAACGGGACGCGGTGGTGCGACAGCAGGCCCGCGAGCGTCAGCCGCGGCTCGTGCGGGAACAGGGCGGCCGCGTTCGTCAGCAGCCTGGGGACCGGGACGGGGTCCCACTGCGCGGGCGGCGCCTGCGGGTCGTCCACGTGGAGGTAGGCCGAACCGCCGTCGTAGCCGGCGCCGATGTACCCGCCGCCGCCGAGGACGCCGCCGGCGGCCATCGCGACCAGCTCGCCGCCGTGCCCGGCGGGCCCGTCGTACCAGGACAGGTCGACCTCGGGGGTGGTGAACTCGGTGATGCCGAGCCGCTCGCCGAGCGCCCGGATGCCGAGCGTCGGGGTGACGGCGGGGTGCGCGTCGCCGAACTGCGGATTCGCCCATCCCCACAGCCAGGTGCGCTCGCGGGCGGCGTAGCTGCCGAGCAGGGAGACCCGGACGGTGACCCCGCCGCTGGAGTAGGTGCGGGCGGTCAGGTCGGCGCTCCAGTCCTCGCGCGGCAGGAACTCGGCGAGCGTCTCCTGCTGCTGCAGGACGACGGCCGCCAGCGCGGCGCCGAGGCGTTCGAACGCGGGACTGAATCCGGACATGTCGGGCACATTATCCCAGTAGTCGGGGCGATCGTGGGCCGGAATCGGGCAGGCTAGGCTTTCGCTGTCAGTGGACTCACATCTAGGAGCGTACGAGGTGCGGGGACCCACCGGGAGGCTCTTGGCGACGAGGCCCTGGGCGGCTGGAGTGGTCATCGCCGCCATCATGGCGCTCCTCGGACCGGTCGCGGGGCTCCTCTGGGCCGCCACGGTCCCCGAGGTGACGTACCTGATCGTCCAGGGTGAGGTCCTCCTCGCCGACCCGGAAGGGCAGGGCCCGATCGGCGGCGACGCGCGGTTCGCCGCGATCTGTGCCGTCGCCGGGCTGCTGTGCGGCGCCGCCGCCTACCCGGCCGGCGGCCGCCGCAACGACATCGCGCTGCTGCTCGGGCTGGCCGTGGGCGGCTGCGCCGCGGCCCTGCTCGCCTGGCGGACCGGCCACGCGGTCGGGCTGGCGGACTTCCAGGAGGCGGTCCGGACGGCGCGCGACGGGACCACCGTGACCGGCGTCGCCGACCTGCGCGCCCGGGGCCTCCTCGTCTGCTGGGCGCTGCCCGCCGTCGCCGCGTACGCGCTGCTGGAACTGGTCGTCCGGCGGCTACCCGCGGGCGATCGGGGCGAGCCGGGCGCCGGTGAGGCGGACGAGGTCGGCGGGTACCAGCTCGATCTGCAGTCCGCGCCGGCCGGCCGAGACGTAGACGGTCCCGAGCGCTGACACCGACTCGTCGATCACGGTCGGCAGCGTCCGGCGCTGCCCGAGCGGGCTGATCCCGCCGACGACGTACCCGGTGGCGCGCTCGGCGTCGCGCGGGTCGGCCATCCGCGCCTTCTTGCCGCCCGCGGCCGCGGCGAGGGCCTTCAGGTCCAGGCTCGACGAGACCGGGACGACGCCGACGGTCAGCCGCCCGTCGACCTCGGCGAGCAGCGTCTTGAACAGCTGCCCGTGCGGGACGCCGAGGGCGTCGGCGGCGGCCTCCCCGTAGGAGTCGGCGTCCGGGTCGGCCGCGTAGGAGTGCAGCGTGAACTCGATCTTCGCCCGGGTGGCGGCGACGGTCGCGGGCGTACCCGTGCCGCCCCTGCCCGCCCGGCCGCCCTTGGACTTCGCGGTGCTCATGGAGGGCAGTCTCCCGCGATCGCGTCAGTTGGGGTGGAACGATCCGTCCAGGAACTGCCCGGCGGGGATGATCGGGAGGACCTCCAGGATGCGGTTCTCCCTCGCCAGCAGGTCGCGTTCGGCCTCCAGGCGGAGGGTGGCGTCCTCGCATTCCAGGAGCCGCTGCTTGTCGTGGCCGTCCAGGACGAGCGACGCCGCGACCATGTAGGACAGGGCCACCGGCTCGGCGGGCACCGCCTCCTTGACGAAACCATCCGCGCCGGCGGCGCCCATGCGCTGCCGGTAAAGCCGGTACAGCCGGTGGACCTGCCGCGCGGCGGGCCAGGGATCCGCGCCGGGGTGCTCGGGGAGGTACTCCACCTCGCCCTGCAGGTAGGGCCGGGACCGGTCCAGCTCCTTCAGCCGGAAGCGCCGCGCACCGACCGTCACGATGTCGTACCGCCCGTCGGGGTGCCGCGTGCTCTCGCGCAGCTCGGCGACGCAGCCGACCTCGGCGAGCCGGTGCGCCGCGCCCTCGCCGACCTCGTGGCCGAGCTCGATGCCGACGACGCCGAAGCCGCGGGGCTCGGGCCGGTCCAGGAGGTCGCAGATCAGCCGCCGGTACCGGTCCTCGAACAGGTGCAGCGGGAGGACGAGCCCTGGGAACAGCACGGTGCCCAGGGGGAACAGGGCGAGCCGCTCGGTCACACTTCATCTCCCACACTTCCGGGCGCCCCCGGGGGCGACGCCTTGTTACGCCAGAGTACGTCGAAGTGGATGATCTTGGTAAGGGTTCGTTTTTCACACTGTGAAGCGGTTTAGTCATCCCGCTGGTCGAGGGCGGCGACCCGGTGCGGCGGAGGGCCACTTCCGCCGATCGGCCCTGCCGCCCGGCGGGGACGGCCGGTAGCGTCGGCGGCATGAGGATGCTCGTCGTGGACGCCTTCACCGACCGCCCCTTCGCCGGCAACCCCGCCGCGGTGTGCCTGCTCCAGGACGCCGCCGACGCAGGGTGGATGCAGCGGGTCGCGGCCGAGATGAAGCACGCCGAGACGGCGTTCGTCCGCCCCGTCGCCGACCCCGGCGCGGAGTTCGAGCTGCGCTGGTTCACGCCGGCGGTGGAGGTCGCGCTGTGCGGCCACGCCACCCTGGGCGCCGCGCACGCCCTCTACACCACGGGAATCGTGGCGTCCGGCGCGCCGATACGGTTCCGGACGCTGAAGAGCGGCGTGCTCACCGTCACCCGGGACGAGTCGGGGGGCCTCTCGATGGACTTCCCCGCCTGCCCGCCCGACCCCGTCGACGTCCCCGCCGGGCTCGCCGAAGCGCTCGGCGTGCCGGTGCTCGCCGCCGGGCGCAACGTCCAGAACGACGTGCTCGCCGAGGTCGCCGACGAGGCGGCCGTCCGCGGGCTCGGCCCCGACGTCCCCGCGCTCGCCGCGATCGACGCCCGCGGCGTGATCGTCACCGCGGCGGCCGGGGCGGCCCGCGACCACGACTTCGTGTCCCGGTTCTTCGCCCCGCGCGTCCTCCCCGGCGACGGCGAGGACGCCGTCACCGGCTCGGCGCACTGCGCCCTCGCCCCGTACTGGGCAGAGCGCCTCGGCCGCGACACCATGACCGGCTTCCAGGCGTCGGCGCGCGGCGGATACGTCCGGGTGGCCCTGCGCGGGGACCGGGTCGCCCTGACCGGCGCGGCCGTCACCGTCCTGGACGGCGAGTTCCTGGCGTGACCGACACCTCCGTCTCGGCACCTGAGACACGGGGCGAGCGGCGGGTCGCACTCCGTAGACTGGACGGGTGATTTCCCGTATCGACCTGCGCGGCTCGCTTCCCGGCGACCTGCGCTCCGTGCTGCCCCGCGCCGAACTCGACGTCGAGGCCGCCCTGGCCAAGGTGCGGCCCATCTGCGAGGACGTCCGGCATCGGGGCTCCGCGGCGGTCCGGGAGCACACGAAGAACTTCGACGGTGTGGAGCTGGACGCGGTCCGCGTCCCGGTCAAGGCCGTCCACCAGGCCCTCGCCGGCCTCGACCCGGCCGTCCGCGACGCGCTGGAGGAGAGCATCCGCCGCGCCCGGACCGTCCACCGCGACCAGCGCCGCGCCGACGTCACCACGCGGGTGGTGCCGGGCGGCACGGTCACCGAGCGCTGGATCCCGGTCGATCGGGTCGGCCTCTACGTGCCGGGCGGGCGCGCCGTGTACCCGTCCAGCGTGGTGATGAACGTCGTCCCCGCGCAGGAGGCGGGCGTCGCCTCCCTCGCCGTCACCTCGCCCGCGCAGCGCGAGTTCGGCGGCCTGCCGCACCCGTCGATCCTCGCCGCGTGCGGGCTGCTCGGCGTGGACGAGGTGTACGCCGCCGGGGGCGCGCAGGCGATCGCGATGTTCGCCTACGGCACCGAGGAGTGCCGCCGGGCCGATCTCGTCACCGGCCCCGGCAACGTGTACGTCGCCGCCGCCAAGCGGCTGCTCAAGGGCGTGATCGGCATCGACGCCGAGGCCGGCCCCACCGAGATCGCGATCCTCGCCGACTCCACCGCGGACCCGGTCGACGTCGCCGCCGACCTGATCAGCCAGGCCGAGCACGACACGCTCGCCGCCGCCGTGCTGGTCACCGACTCGGTACGGCTCGCCGACGAGGTCGAGACCGAGCTGAAGGCCCAGGTCGCCCGCACCCGGCACACCGAGCGGATCACCGAGGCACTCGCCGGGCGGCAGTCCGGCGTCGTGCTCGTGGACGACGTCGAGGCCGGCCTGAAGGTCGTGGACGCCTACGCCGCCGAGCACCTGGAGATCCACACCGCGGACGCCGCCGCCGTCGCCGCCCGCGTCCGCAACGCCGGGGCGATCTTCGTGGGGCGGCACGCGCCGGTCTCGCTCGGCGACTACCTCGCCGGGTCCAACCACGTGCTGCCGACCGGCGGGTGCGCCTGCCACTCGTCCGGGCTGTCGGTCCAGTCGTTCCTGCGCGGCGTCCACGTCGTGGAATACGATCGCGACGCCCTCGCCGAGGCCACGGCCCGGGTCGTCGCGCTCGCCGAGGCCGAGGACCTGCCCGCCCACGGCGCCGCTCTGAAGGCACGCTTCGATTGGACGATCCCTTCGTGACCTCGCTCGACGACCTGCCGCTGCGGGACGACCTGCGCGGCCGCGAACCCTACGGCGCGCCCCAGCTGGACGTCCCGTACGCGCTGAACACCAACGAGAACCCGTACCCGCCGTCCGAACGGCTGGTGAAGGCCCTCGGCGAGGCCGTCACGGACGTCGCCGGGACGCTGAACCGCTACCCCGACCGCGACGCCGTCGCCCTCCGCGAGGACCTCGCCGCCTTCCTCAACGCCGACACCCCCGGGATCGGGCTCACCGCCGGGCGGGTGTGGGCCGCGAACGGCTCCAACGAGATCCTCCAGCAGATCCTGCTGGCGTTCGGCGGGCCGGGCCGCACCGCGCTCGGCTTCGAGCCGTCCTACTCGATGCACCCGATCATCACCGGGGTGTCGGGAACGCGCTGGATCGACGCCCACCGCGACGAGGACTTCGGGATCGACCCCGCCCGCGCGGTCCGGGCCGTCCAGGAGCACCGCCCCGACGTCGTGTTCCTCACCTCGCCGAACAACCCGACCGGCACCGCGCTGCCGCTGGAGACGATCGAGGCCGTCGCGGACGCCGCGCCGGGCATGGTCGTCGTCGACGAGGCGTACGGCGAGTTCCGCCGCGCGGAGACGCCGTCCGCGCTGACGCTGCTGGACGGCCACCCGCGGCTGATCGTCACCCGGACGATGTCCAAGGCGTTCGCGATGGCCGGGACGCGGCTCGGCTACCTGGCCGCCGATCCCGCCGTCCTCGACGCGCTGCTGCTCGTCCGGCTGCCCTACCACCTGTCGGCCGTCACCCAGGCCGTGGCCCGCACCGCCCTCGCCCACCGCGAGGAACTGCTCGGCGGCGTCAACGCGCTGCGCCGCGAACGCGACGACCTCGTCGCGTGGCTGCGCGGCGAGGGCTTCGAGGTGGCCGACTCCGACGCCAACTTCGTCCTGTTCGGGACGTTCCCGGACCGCCGGAGGGTCTGGGAGGACCTGCTCGAACGCGGCGTGCTGATCCGGGAGGTGGGACCGCCCGCGTGGCTGCGGGTCACCGTCGGCACCCCGGAGGAGATGGCCGCGTTCCGCACCGCGCTACTTCGATCCCGAGGGGGGACGGCCCCCCGCACCCCCCGGGCCGACTTCGTCGGGAACGGTAAGGAGAGTCTGTGAGCCGCAAGGGAAGGATCGAGCGCGGGACCAAGGAGACCCAGGTCCTCGTGGAGATCGACCTCGACGGGACCGGGCAGGTCGACGTCGCGACCGGCGTGGGGTTCTTCGACCACATGCTGGCCCAGATCGGCAAGCACGGGTCGTTCGACCTGACCGTCAAGACCACCGGCGACCTGCACATCGACAGCCACCACACGATCGAGGACACCTCCATCGCGCTCGGCCAGGCGTTCCGGGAGGCCCTCGGCGACAAGGCCGGCATCCGCCGCTTCGCCGACGCGTCGATCCCGCTGGACGAGGCGCTCGCGCAGGTCACCGTGGACGTGTCCGGCCGCCCCTACCTCGTGCACGTGGAGCCGGACGGCATGGCCCCGATGATCGGCCCCGACTACGACACCACGATGACCCGGCACATCTTCGAGTCGTTCGTGTCCAACGCGCGGGTGGCGCTGCACGTCCACGTCCCGTACGGGCGCAACGCCCACCACATCGTCGAGGCGCAGTTCAAGGCCCTCGCCCGCGCGCTGCGCGACGCCGTCGCGTTCGACGCGAAGGTGCACGGCATCCCGTCCACCAAGGGGGCCCTGTAGCCGTGCACATCGGCGACCTGCACCTCACCTACGGCAATGTCGCGCTCTTCGCGGTCGGGGTGTTCCTGCTGGCGGGCGTCTACAGCTTCGTCAAGCAGGGCCTCAAGACGGCCGCGCTGATCGTGCTCGTCCTCGCCGCGCTGGCGATCACCGGGGGTTTCCTGTGGGCGTGAAGGACATCGTCATCCTCGACTACGGCTCGGGGAACCTGCGCTCGGCCGAACGCGCCGTCGCCCGCGCCGGCGCCGACGTGACGGTCACCGCCGACTGGGACGCCGCGCTCGCCGCCGACGGCCTGGTCGTCCCCGGCGTCGGCGCGTACGCCGCGTGCATGGCGGGCCTGCGCTCGGTGCGCGGCGACCAGATCATCGGCCGCCGCCTCGCCGGGGGGCGCCCCGTCCTCGGCATCTGCGTCGGCATGCAGATCCTGTTCACCAAGGGCATCGAGCACGGCGTCACCACCGAGGGCTGCGACGAGTGGCCCGGCACGGTCGACCGCCTCGACGCCCCGGTCGTCCCGCACATGGGCTGGAACACCGTGGACGCGCCCGAGGGCACCACCCTCTTCCGCGGCCTGGCGGACGCCCGGTTCTACTTCGTGCACTCCTACGCCGCCCGCCGCTGGGACCTGGAGCCCGACCCGACCGGCCTCATCGAGGCGCCCCTGGTCACCTGGGCCGAGCACGGCGGCCGCTTCGTCGCCGCCGTCGAGAACGGCCCGCTGTGCGCCACCCAGTTCCACCCCGAGAAGTCCGGCGACGCGGGCGCCGAACTCCTCCGCAACTGGCTCGGCACCGTCGACTGAAACGTCCCGCACCACCTGCCTCGATAGGGTTTCCGCATGACTCTGACGCTCCTTCCCGCCGTTGACGTCGCTGACGGCCAGGCCGTGCGCCTGGTCCAGGGCGAGGCGGGCACCGAGACCTCCTACGGCGCCCCGCTGGAGGCGGCGCTCGCCTGGCAGCGCGCGGGGGCGGAATGGATCCATCTGGTCGACCTGGACGCCGCGTTCGGGCGCGGCTCCAACCGCGAGCTGCTCGCCGAGGTGACCGGGCGGCTGGACGTGCAGGTGGAGCTGTCCGGCGGCATCCGCGACGACGCGTCGCTGGAGGCGGCCCTCGCCACCGGCTGCGCCCGCGTCAACATCGGCACGGCGGCGCTGGAGGACCCCGAGTGGTGCCGCAAGATCATCGCCTCCTACGGCGAGAAGATCGCGGTGGGGCTGGACGTGCGGGGCACGACGCTCGCCGCCCGCGGCTGGACGCGGGAGGGCGGCGACCTGTGGGAGGTCCTCGCCCGCCTGGAGGAGGACGGCTGCCCCCGGTACGTCGTCACCGACGTCACCAAGGACGGCACGCTGCGCGGCCCCAACACCGAGCTGCTCCGCGAGGTCTGCTCCCGGACCGACAGGCCCGTCATCGCGTCCGGCGGCGTCTCCTCCCTGGACGACCTGCGCGCCCTCGCCGGGCTCGCCCGAGACGGCCGAGGCGGTGGGTCGGGGTCGGCTGGTCGGGGCGGGCTCGAGGGCGCGATCGTCGGGAAGGCCCTCTACGCGCAGGCGTTCACGCTCGAAGAGGCCCTGGAGGCCGTCAAGTGACCGTGGCCGTGCGGGTGATCCCGTGCCTGGACGTCGACGCCGGGCGCGTGGTGAAGGGCGTCAACTTCCAGAACCTGCGGGACGCGGGCGACCCCGTCGAGCTGGCCCGCCGCTACGACGCCGAGGGCGCCGACGAGCTGACGTTCCTGGACATCACCGCGTCCAGCGCCGACCGCTCCACGACCTACGACGTCGTCGGCCGCACCGCCGAGCAGGTGTTCATCCCGCTCACGGTCGGCGGCGGCGTCCGCGCCGTCGAGGACGTCGACCGGCTGCTGCGCGCCGGCGCCGACAAGGTGTCGATCAACACGGCCGCGATCGCGCGCCCCGAGTTCCTCCGCGAGGCCGCGCACCGCTTCGGGTCCCAGTGCGTGGTCCTGTCGGTCGACGCCCGCCGCGCCGAGGGGACGCCCTCCGGCTTCGAGGTCACCACGCACGGCGGCCGGCAGGGGACGGGCATCGACGCGATCGAGTGGGCGCGCCGCGGCCAGGACCTCGGCGTCGGCGAGATCCTGCTGAACTCCATGGACGCCGACGGCACCAAGGCCGGGTTCGACCTGGAGATGCTGCGCCGCGTCCGCGAGACGGTGACCGTGCCGGTGATCGCCAGCGGCGGCGCCGGGGCCGTCGAGCACTTCGCGCCCGCCGTGCAGGCCGGCGCGGACGCCGTCCTCGCCGCCAGCGTCTTCCACTTCGGCGAGCTGAAGATCTCCGAGGTCAAGTCCGCCCTGCGCGTCGCAGGCCACCCCGTCCGCTGAACAGGAACCCCCCCGGCATGACCATCGCGTTCGCGACCTGCTCGCTGCTGCCCGACGGGAACGACGACGTGCGCGCCCTCACCGCGGCCCTGGCCCCGCTCGGCATCGGCGCCGAGCCCGCCGTCTGGGACGGCGACGTCGACTGGTCCCGCTACGACCTGGTGGTCATCCGCTCCACCTGGGACTACACCGACAGGCGCGACGCGTTCGTGGCGTGGGCCGAGAGCCTGCCGCACGTCCTGAACCCCGCCGGGGTCGTCCGGTGGAACACCGACAAGCGCTACCTGCGCGACCTCGCCGACGCGGGCCTGCCCGTCGTCCCGACCCTGTGGGACCCGGACGACATCCCGTCCGCGTGGCCCGAGTACGTCATCAAGCCGGCCGTCTCGATCGGCTCACGCGACACCGCCCGCTGGGGCGCGGGCGAGGAGGACGAGGCCCGCGCCCACCTGCGCTCGCTGCGCGACGCGGGCAGGACGGTGATGGTCCAGCCGTACCTGTCCGCCGTGGACACCGCCGGTGAGAAGGCACTGGTCTTCTGCGAGGGCGAGTACAGCCACGCCGCCCGTAAGGCGCAGATCCTCAGGGCGGGAGCGGGCATCGAGGGCGCCGTCCGCGATGACCCGTCCCGCGGCCACGTCACTCCTTCCACGGCGACCGCCGCCGAACTGGACGTGGCGGAACGGGCCCTGGCCGCCGTCCCCGGCGGCGGCCGGCTCCTTTACGCCCGCGTGGACCTGATCCCCGGCCCCGACGGCACCCCACTGATCATCGAACTGGAGCTGACCGAACCCAGCCTCTTCCTCGGCCACGCCCCGGCCGGCGCACACCGCTTCGCGAAGGCACTCGCCTCCCGCCTTTAGCCGGCGTCCTCTTCGTCGGGGGCGGGGAGAACCGCTTCGGGGGAGCGTTCGGCCATGGGAAGAATGATGGCCGACGGGTGGTCCGGGTCGTGGAAGAGCTCCTGGTCGGCCATGACCATCCGGGTCGCGGTGGCCAGGGGGTCGCCGGTGCCGGGGTTGGCGGCGACCTTGGGATGGGCGCCGCTGGTGACGTGGACGCGGACCCGGTGGCCGCGGGCGAAGCGGTGCGCGGTCGGCCACAGGTCGACGGCGATGCGGCGGACGCCGTCCGTCCCGATCGGCTTCTCGGCGGGGGAGGGGAGCCGCAGCCCGCCCTCGCAGACGTTGCGGGACGTCCCGTCCGGGGCGACGTCGCAGAGCCGGACGATGAAGTCGGTGTGCGCACGGTCGGAGCGGACGAACAGGTCGGCGCCGACCGGGCCGATCACGTCGAGGTCGTCCGGCAGGGGCGGCGAGGTGAACACCAGGACGTCCGGGCGCCGCTCCAGCGGCCGGTTGTCGACCGGGCGGGAGCTGCCGAGCAGGGTGGGGCCGCCGAGCGCGGGCGTCGGGCG
>NZ_SMLC01000087.1 GCF_004349245.1 Actinomadura sp. 6K520
CCTCGGGGGAGGGGGCGCCGGCCAAGTCGGGGATCGAGCTTGCTCGGGAGGCGCTTGCGCAGGCGAAGGCGGATGCTCTGAAACGGGGCACGCTTCCCGGGCAGAACGGCAGGCGAAAGGGCGCCGGACGGGTCGTGCGGACGCGGGATCCCGGGCGCGGCGGTGACCCCAAGCTGTTCGGCGCGGCCATCCGTGACCTGATGGCCTCCCGCGGCTGGGAGCAGCGGGCGGCCGTCGGCGGCGTGTTCGGCAACTGGGCCGGCATCGTCGGCGCGGACCTCGCCGAGCACACCCGGCCGGAGCACTTCGAGGACGGGGAGCTCACCGTCACCGCCGACTCGACGACGTGGGCGACGCAGTTGCGCCTGCTGTCGTCCACTCTCGTCAGGAGGCTGAACGAGGAACTCGGGCACGGCACCGTCCGCCGGGTGAAGGTGGTCGGCCCCTCGTCCGGCCCGCGCCGGCCCGGCGCCTGGCGTGTCCGCTGAGCCGATGAAGCAGCCGCCGAACGCGCCCGCCGTCCCGATCCGACGGGGGTCCGGCTCGGGTGGGAACATCTGTTCGGGGAGCCGGGAGGTGAGTTCAGCAGCCAGCGCCACGCAGGACAGAGAATCCCCCGGGACATATAGGGGGGTGTGGCTCCAGGGCCAGTCGGCCGCCACACGCGCATACAGCGCCCTTGAGTGCCACTTTCCGCCTCGTGACCCGGTAGAATGAAATCGGTTCAGGATGCTGCGCCGCCACCGGGCGCCCGAGGCTCTGACCAAGACGAACAGAGCACAACCGGGTGCCCTCATGTGTGTTACGGGGCACACCGCGCCTCCCTCGGGCGCGGAGCGGCAGACATCCCCGGCAGGAGGATCTCCTTTGGCGTACGACGCTAGTTCGATCACTGTCCTTGAAGGGCTTGAGGCGGTTCGCAAGCGCCCGGGCATGTACATCGGCTCGACCGGTGAGCGCGGCCTGCACCACCTCGTCTACGAGATCGTCGACAACGCGGTCGACGAGGCCCTCGCCGGCTACGCCGACGACATCGTGGTGACGCTGATGGCCGACGGCGGCGTGAGCGTGCTCGACAACGGCCGCGGCATTCCCGTGGGCGAGCACCCCGTGGAGAAGCGGCCGGCCATCGAACTGGTGCTGACCACGCTGCACGCGGGCGGCAAGTTCGACGGCAAGTCCTACGCCGTATCGGGCGGCCTGCACGGTGTCGGATCCGCCGTGGTGAACGCGCTGTCCACCCGGATGGAGGCGGAGGTCCGCACCAGCGGCCACGTGTGGCGCCAGTCGTACACGTGGCGCGGGCCGGAGACCGAGCTCCGCAAGGGCGAGCCGACCGAAGAGACCGGCACCCTCATCACGTTCTGGCCGGACGGCGAGATCTTCGAGACGCTCGAATGGAACTTCGAGACCCTCTCCCGCCGCATGCAGGAGATGGCGTTCCTCAACCGCAACCTGGCCATCACCCTGCGGGACGAGCGTCCCGACTACATCAACGGTGAGCCGAAGGTCGTCCGGTACCTCTACGAGGGCGGCATCGAGGACTTCGTCCGCTACATCAACGCGCGCAAGGACGCCGTCCACGAGTCGGTCGTGTACTTCAGCGACGACACCACCGGCATGTCGCTCGAGATCGCGATGCAGTGGAACGCGACCTACGCCGAGTCCGTGCACACCTTCGCCAACACGATCAACACCGCGGAGGGCGGCACGCACGAGGAGGGGTTCCGGGCGGCGCTCACGACGATCGTCAACCGGTACGCCCGCGACAAGGGGCTCCTGCGCGACAAGGACGACAACCTCACCGGCGAGGACGTCCGCGAGGGCCTCACCGCGATCATCTCGATCAAGCTGGCCGACCCGCAGTTCGAGGGGCAGACCAAGACCAAGCTCGGCAACACCGAGGCCAAGTCGTTCGTGCAGCGGGCCTGCAACGTCTACCTGCGCGACTGGTTCGAGGAGAACCCCGGCGAGGCCAAGGAGATCATCAACAAGGCGTCGCAGGCGGCGCGGGCGCGGGTGGCGGCGCGGCAGGCGCGCGACCTGACCCGCCGCAAGAGCCTGCTGGAGTCGACGTCGCTGCCCGGCAAGCTGTCGGACTGCCAGTCCACCGACCCGCGCAAGTCGGAGCTGTACATCGTCGAGGGCGACTCGGCGGGCGGCTCGGCCAAGGGCGGCCGCGACCCGCACTTCCAGGCGATCCTGCCGATCCGCGGCAAGATCCTGAACGTGGAGAAGGCCAGGATCGACAAGATCCTGAAGAACGCCGAGGTACAGGCGATCATCACCGCGCTCGGCACCGGAGTGCACGACGAGTTCGACATCGAGCGGCTCCGCTACCACAAGATCATCTTGATGTCGGACGCGGACGTCGACGGCCACCACATCAACACGCTGCTGCTGACGCTGCTGTTCCGGTTCATGAAGCCGCTGATCGAGGCCGGGCACGTCTACCTGTCCCAGCCCCCGCTCTACAAGATCAAGTGGGATGCGCGGGGGACGGAGGCCGACTACGCCTACTCCGACGCCGAACGGGACGCGATCATCGAGGCCGGGATCGCCGCGGGCAAGCGCGACCCCCGCCCCCGCGACCAGGTGCAGCGCTTCAAGGGCCTCGGCGAGATGAACGCCAACGAGCTGTGGGACACCACGATGGACCCCGACAACCGGGTCCTGCTGCAGGTCCAGCTCGACGACGCCGCGCAGGCCGACGAGCTGTTCAGCGTGCTCATGGGCGAGGAGGTCGAGCCCCGCCGGGAGTTCATCCAGCGCAACGCCAAGGACGTGCGCTTCCTCGACATCTGACGTGCGGGCCTCGGCCGGGCTCCCAGCGGCCTGACTCCCAGAGGCGACCGCACGCGCATCCCACCGAGCAGAAAAGGTCTTCAGAGTGACGGACGTGACCACAGAGGGCGGCCACCCGGGCGAGCGGATAGAACCGGTCGACATCCAGGTCGAGATGCAGAAGAGCTACCTCGACTACGCGATGTCGGTCATCGTGGCACGCGCCCTGCCCGAGGTCCGCGACGGCCTCAAGCCCGTCCACCGCCGCGTCCTCTACGCGATGTACGACGGCGGGTACCGGCCCGACCGCGGCTACTTCAAGTGCGCCCGCGTCGTCGGCGACGTCATGGGGAACTACCACCCGCACGGCGACTCCGCCATCTACGACGCCCTCGTCCGGCTGGCGCAGCCCTGGTCGATGCGGTACCCGCTGGTCGACGGCAACGGCAACTTCGGGTCGCGCGGCAACGACCCCGCCGCGGCCATGCGGTACACCGAGTGCCGCATGGCGCCGCTCGCGATGGAGCTCCTGCGCGACATCGACAAGGAGACCGTCGACTTCTCCCCCAACTACGACGGCCGCTCCCAGGAACCGGACGTCCTCCCGTCGCGGTACCCGAACCTGCTGGTCAACGGGTCCGCCGGCATCGCGGTCGGGATGGCCACCAACATCCCGCCGCACAACCTGCGCGAGGTCGCCGACGGCGTCCGCTGGTACCTGGACAACTTCGGCGCCTCCGACGACGAGCTGCTCGATGCGCTGATCGAGCGGGTCAAGGGCCCCGACTTCCCGACCGCCGGGCTCATCGTCGGCCGCAAGGGCATCGAGGAGGCGTACCGCACCGGCCGCGGATCCATCACGATGCGCGCCGTGGTGGACGTCGAGGAGATCCAGGGTCGTACCTGCCTCGTCGTGACCGAGCTGCCCTACCAGGTCAACCCGGACAACCTCGCCCTCAAGATCGCCGACCTGGTGAAGGACGGCAAGCTCGACGGCATCGCCGACGTCCGCGACGAGACGTCCGGCCGGACGGGGCAGCGCCTCGTCATCGTCCTCAAGCGGGACGCCGTCGCCAAGATCGTCCTGAACAACCTGTACAAGCAGACCCAGCTCCAGGAGACGTTCGGCGCGAACATGCTCGCGCTCGTCGACGGCGTGCCGCGCACCCTGCGCATCGACCAGTTCGTCCGGCACTGGGTCACGCACCAGATCGACGTCATCGTCCGCCGCACCCGGTTCCTGCTCCGCAAGGCCGAGGAGCGCGCCCACATCCTGCGCGCCCTGCTCAAGGCCCTCGACCGCATCGACGAGGTCATCGCGCTCATCCGCCGCTCGCCGTCCGCGCAGGCGGCGCAGCGCGGCCTGATGGAGCTGCTGGAGATCGACGAGATCCAGGCGCAGGCCATCCTCGACATGCAGCTGCGCAAGCTCGCCGCCCTGGAACGCCAGCAGATCACCGACGAGTACGACAAGCTCATGGCGGAGATCGCCGACTACAACGACATCCTGGCCTCGCCCGTGCGGCAGCGCCAGATCGTCGGCGACGAGCTCGCCCCCATCGTCGAGAAGTTCGGCGACGAGCGCCGGACCGAGATCATCCCGTTCGACGGGGACGTGTCGTACGAGGACCTCATCGCCGAAGAGGACGTCGTCGTCACCATCACCCGCGGCGGCTACGCCAAGCGCACCAAGACCGACCTGTACCGGGCGCAGCGCCGCGGCGGCAAGGGCGTGCGCGGCGCGCAGCTCAAGCAGGACGACATCGTCGACCAGTTCTTCGTCACCACGACGCACCACTGGATCCTGTTCTTCACCAACAAGGGCCGCGTCTACCGCGCCAAGGCGTACGAACTGCCCGACGCCGGCCGGGACTCGCGCGGCCAGCACGTCGCGAACCTGCTGGCCTTCCAGCCGGACGAGCACATCGCCCAGGTCATGGACCTGCGCGACTACGAGGTGGCGCCCTACCTCGTCCTCGGCACCAAGAAGGGCCGCGTCAAGAAGACCGTCCTGCGCGACTTCGACTCGCCCCGCACCGGCGGCATCATCGCCATCAACCTCGTCGACGACGACGAGGTCATCGCGGCGCGGCTCGTCTCGTCCGACGACGACCTGCTGATGGTCTCCACCGGCGCCCAGGCGATCCGCTTCCGCGCCGACGACGAGTCGCTGCGGCCGATGGGACGCGCCACGTCCGGCGTCATCGGCATGCGTTTCGAAGAAACTCAGGAAGTCCTTAACATGCTGGTTGTGCAGGACACCTCCCAGGACGTCCTGGTCGCCACCCAGGGCGGCTACGCCAAGCGGACTCCGATCGACCAGTACCCTCTCCAGGGCCGTGGGGGTAAGGGTGTCCTCACCGCTAAGATCGTTGAATCGCGGGGAACGTTGGTAGGGGCCCTCATGGTGGGACCGGACGACGAGGTGTTCGCGATGACGTCCAACGGGGGCGTCATCCGCACCACCGCCGCGGAGATCAAGCAGTCCGGCAGGCAGACCATGGGCGTCCGCCTGATGAACCTCGCGGACGGGGACAGCGTCGTGGCCATTGCCAGGAACGTAGAGTCCATCGTGGAGGACTCAGACGACGCCGAGGGGAGCGACGGTGGTGAGTGAGGCGCCCAGCCCCTCCCCTGGAACCGAGCCGACAGGCCAGGAGGACACGTGAGCACCGAGCCCGGCAAGAGCAAGGGCGGGCCCGGCGCCGGTGGGCCCGGCGCGGGCCGCCCCGGCGCCGGGGCCTCCGGCAAGAAGCCCGAATCCGGCAAGAAGCCCGCCGGGAAGCCGAGCAAGACGGTGGCCGCCGCGTCCGCCAAGTCCGGCCGGGACGAGACGACCGTCGAGATCGACACGGCCGAGAAGGACGCCAAGGCTGCGCCGAAGCCCGGCACGGAGGAGACGCGGAGCGACCTCGCGTCCGTCAAGGACGAGCCGGAGCCGCCCGCGCCGGAGATCGCCCCGGTCAAGGACACCACCGAGCCGCCGCCCAAGGACGAGGACGCCGAGCCGGCGAGCGCGCCGGCCGAGAAGCCCGCCGTCCCGAAGGCCGCCGCCCCGGCCGACAAGCCCACCGCCTCGTCGTCCTCCTCCGGCTCGGCGGGCTGGGCCAAGCCCGCCGAGCCGTCCGCATCGGTTTCCACAGAACGTACGCAGCGGTCCGCCACACCGTTCAACGCGGGCACCCCGCCACCGGCCTCGGGCAACTCGTCCAACGCCGCGGGCACGACCGCCCCGGCCAAACCGAACCGCCCCAGCTTCGCCCGCACGGTCCTCAAGGACCGCCCCTTCACGTCGTCGGCGACCACCTCCGCCAAACCCGCCGACGGCAAACCCGCCCGCAAGGCCCAGCTGCAACTCGCCCGGCTCGAACCGTGGTCGGTGATGAAGTTCAGCTTCGTCATGTCCGTCGTCTGCTTCGTCATCCTCCTCGTCGCCGTCATCGTCCTCTACACGATCCTGTCCGCCCTCGGCGTGTTCGACGCCATCAGCGACACGATCAACAGCCTCACCCGAGAGCAGGGCGAGACCACCGGGGCCGTCGACGCGGGCAACTGGTTCTCCTTCTTCCGCATCTTCGGCTACACCGTCCTCGTCGGCGCCCTCAACGTCCTCCTCATCACCGCCCTCTCCACGGTCGGCTCCGTCATCTACAACCTCGCCGCCGACCTCGTCGGCGGCGTCGAGGTGACCCTCAAGGAGGCCGAGTAATCGATTTCCGGTTGCCCCGCCAGATGGGGTAACCTCTCGTTGCGCCGCCAGACCAGCGGCACAACCCGGGCCTATAGCTCAGTCGGTTAGAGCGCATCCCTGATAAGGATGAGGCCGGAGGTTCAAGTCCTCCTAGGCCCACCAGTTCAGAGCCCCCACCAGGTAACCGGTGGGGGCTTTTGACAGCAGTAGTGACAGCAACGGCTCAGCTTTCCGGCGTCCCGAACAGTTCGCCCGCGACCTTGCCGAGTCCGGTCCGGTGGTCGTCCATGTCGCTGTCGGTGTAGATCTCCATCGTCGTAGAGATCTTCGCGTGACCGAGGATCGCAGCAGCATCCCGCGCGGGCACGCCCAGCCTCTTAAGGAGCGTGGCCGTCACGTGCCGGAGGTCATGAAGCCGGATGCGGCGAAGTCGCGCGTTGGCACAGATCCTCTCGAAGGCCCGCGACAGGTTGCGAGGCTCGATCGGCCCGCCGTTACGCGTGGTGAACACGAGGCCGCTCTCTACCCAGTTCGCGCCCGCCCTGCGCTTGGCGTACATCTGCCGATCGGCCAGTTCGATGAACGCCTCATAGATGATCGGGAGGACGGGAAGCGGACGGTCCCCGGCATCGGTCTTGACCCGAGTCCGAGTGAGCTTCCCGTCGATGCGCTGCAACTGCCAGGACACTTGCATCACCAGCTCATCAAGATCCAGGTCATCCCAGCCGAGCCCCAACACCTCACCCCGGCGCAAGCCGTAGACCATCAGCAGGACGAACGCTGGGTATAGCGGTTCGTGTCGCGCGGCGTACAGGAAGGCCCGAGCTTCGTCCGCCGTCCATGGCTTGGACTTGTGGGAGGGAGCCGGAGGAAGTGTCGTCAGCCGAGCGACATTGATCGAGATCAGCTCTTCCCGCGTTGCCCGTGTCAGGGCCGCCCCGAGGACCATGCGCATGATGTGAACCATGGCCAGCGACTGACCGTCTTTGACCTGTTGGTTCAGGAAGGTCTGAACCTTGGCCACCCGGAGACGGTCAAGCCGCTGATTGCCGAGACCCGGCTTGAGGTACAGCCGCGAAGTCTGCTCGTACTTCTTGTAGGTGTTCCACCGCTTGGACGGCCGCACCACCTCTTCTAGCCAGTAGTCGAGGTACTCGCCCACCTTCCACGCCTTGTTGGCCACCGGCACGCCACGGCTCGACTTCTGCTGAGCCTCAACAAGCTTGTTGTGCACCTCCGTCCGGGTCTTGCCGTACCGCGTGATGCGCTTGGTTGTGCCTTCCGTGGTCAGGACGTACGCCTCACCGACCCAGCGCCCATCCTTACGTTGGAAGATCGTTCCTTCGCCGTTCGCCCGCCGCGTGGGCTTTCTACGCTCAGCCATCAGGCCGCGTCCTCTCTAAGAGCAGCTATGAACGCGTCGACGGCATCGGCAGGAACACGCCGATCACGGCCGACCTTGACCGATTCCAGAGCGCCCGAGCGGATCAGCTCGTATACCTTCCACCGGCCGAGTTGCAGCGCCTCCATGACTTGGGGCACCCGCAACAACTTCGGCCCGATCGTGGGCACCGTCTCCTCTTTCACGCCGCCTCCGGAGTTGCCGAAAGTTCGGGAGTGGGGTTCTGGGTTGCCCGGTCGAGTTGGGCCCGCCGGGTGATGCGTTCGTTGATCAAGTGCATGAGCCTCGCTTCGACCGGCTTGACGTCCGGGTCGCCGGGCCCCGCGCGTTCCCAGACGTGGACGGCGTTGGGATCGGCCGGGTTGGTGACGGGGACACCGGCCTCAGCCAGCCGCGCCAGGACCCAGGCTTTGCGGTCGGCTTTGTGATCGGCGAGGGTCTTTCCCGACCACTTGCGGGAGACCAGGACGCGGCGGCCGCCGTAGCCGAGGTGTTCGCGGCGGTGTGCCTTGCCCTTGCAGTAGCCGGGCGTGAGGCCCTTTCGGGGATTCTTGGGCTGGACGCCGTAGCGCAGCCAGTTCGCGCACGTGGGCGAGCACGGCTCGTAGCGAAGTGCTTCGGCCATCCGGTCGACGTGTTCACGCTGCGCGCTGGTCTCGGCGTTGTGGCATTCGGCGACGCCCTTGACGAGGTACTTGGTCAGGTAGCCGATCAGCTTGCGGGACTGCGGGGAGTCGGCCAGCACTCCCTGAGCGTCGATCTGCCGCCCGAACTTCACCACGTGCAGGGGTTCGGCGTCCTCATCCAGGCCGAGCGCGTCTAGCGCTTCATCCCAGGTGGGCAGGACCTCACCGGTTACCGGGTCGAGGTAGCCGCCGCTCTCGCCCGCAAGGTCGTCCCAGACCGGCAGGTGATCCCCGGAGAAGACGACGCGGTCAGTCGGAGGCCACCACACCTGGTGATACGTCGCGGCCACCACTTGCCGCAGTTCAGCACGCGAGATCGTGCCGCGAATGGCCATGTGCAGGTGGGGAGCGAGCCGCTTTTGTGGTTCGACGGCCGCGAAGTACTGCACGTCATGGCCGACGAAGCGGCGCAGGTTCTGCACGAACCGGTCTATGAGCTTGGAGAAGTGCAACGCGTCCCGCGCCGCCCGCGTGTAGTCGTACGTGGAGGGGGCGACCGGGGTTCCGTCCGAGCGCACCCGCCCGTAGGAGTCCAGCGTCAGGGTGAGGAAGATCGAGGGCCGGAACGTCTTGCCGTCCTTACCTCGGAACACCTTGCCCACGGTGCGGGAGTCGACCGGCCGCCGGGGAAGGTCTGGCGCATCCTGCCGCCTACGGGTCGACCGGGTCCGCCGGCTCTTGCACTCCTCACCGGTCTTGAGCGCACCGCGCACGCCCGACCGTTCAAGTTCATGGTCGAGGTCACGAAGAACCGCGTCCCAGAACTCGGAGTCTTCGCCGTCCGCAGTACCGTCCTCGGCCGCACGGTCACGGGACGCTTGAGCTTGTGCCCGCAGTTCCATCCAGGCGCGTTGCTCGTCATCGGGGTCAGCGCGGTTGATCTGGGGTTCGGTGTCCAAGTGCCAGCCCTGGCTGCACTGGACGGCCCGAAGCTTGCGCTTGCGTTCGGCGCAGGACGGACAGACCGAGGCCAGGGTGTGACCGCACGGGACGTACACGACCTCGGCCGTCCCGGTGTTCAGGTCGACCCGCCGCATGGGCACGGGGCGGATGCAGACGCCGTGTTCGACCGCGACCGCTTCCAGCACCCCCCGCGCCAGCGGAGGCAGCGTCTTGACCACCGGTTCCGGCTCAGGCTCGTCGGGAGCGTCGAGGGCGGGTTGGGTGACGTGGACCGAGGGTTTGGTCACGCCGCCTCCACATCGGGCAGGCCGAGCGCGACCATCGCGCGGATATCGGCATCGGACACGTACGCGGCCCGCACCCGCACCGGGTCGGGGGAGGTTTCCAGCCGGACGAACCCGACCCCCGCGCCGATCTGCGGGACGAATGAGATCTGGTCGGCCAGGGCGCCGCGGTCGCGGGCACCGTCGCCAAGGACCATGTCGACCTGTTCGTCTTCGTCCAGGCGCAGGGCGATGCGGTCGGGGAACAGGTTGCGCAGGTTGTTGACCTCTTTGCGCGCGTCCTGCTGCGCCCCGATCACGCAGTACCCCACCGACCGCCCCTGCGAGGTCAGCACCGCCAACGCCGACTCGGCCCGCTTGCGAAGGTCACGCTCAGGGCAGTAGGCGGTCAGGAACGCCAGCTCATCCACCACGATCACCCGGAACGGGAACTCACGCGACGGAGCGAACGACCGCGTGACACCCGCGAACCGTTCGGCGCGGGCGTTCATGTCCTGGGCCGCCGCCTCCAGCAGATCGACCATGCCGCCCTTGGGATCGGAGGAGTACCGCCCGTACCGCTCGAACAGCACCCGCCCAAAGCTCAGCTCCATGCGTTTCGGGTCGACGGCCCACACCTCCACCAGCCCGCCGAGCATGAGCGGCAGCAGCGCGCGGAGGGTGGACCAGATGACCGAGCCCTTGCCGGCCCCCGTCGCCCCCGCGATCAACACGTGCGTGCCGAGGAGCCGCAGCCGCCACGGTGAGCCGTCCTCACACCGCCCGACCACCAGCCCGGACAGGTCCACCTCGCAGGCGTCCGGGACGGGGAGAGCCGGTATCGGTTCGGCGAGGGCATCACGGCGGACGAACTCCAACCAGACCCGCCCCGGACGGTCCCCATCCCGCACCCGGACCAGCGACGCGCCGAAGCCATGCGCCAGGTTGGCCGTGACCCGCTCCCACGCGTCCGGCGCTTGGCCTTTGAGCATGCGGACCAGCACCCGATCACACGTCGGGCCGGAACGGACCCGGACCACGGAGGGCAGGTACTCCCGCCCCTTATGCACTTTGGTGAGCCCGGCCGTGACCAGGACGGGTTGCCAGTGCCGCCGGTAGACGAAGGTGAGGCGCCACCAGGACTGGACGGGACGGGCGATCCAGCGGACGAAGGACGGACGGTCCACCCCCGCCCACACGCCCAGGCCCACGGCGACGAGGGCCAGGACCAGGACGGGGACGGTCCATCCGCAGGCGTAGCCGAGCCAGCCGAGCGCGGCCGCGATGGAGACGGGGACGATGTTGCGGACCAGGAACACCAGGACGCGGACGAGGAAGCGGAGGGCGTTGACGATGAGGACCAGGCCCTCGGGCATGTGCCACACCGGAGGCGCCCACTTCGGGGCCGCGAACGGGTCACGCTGGGTTTCGACGGCGACGTTTTCGCCGGGGGCGAGCTTGCGGAACTCCCATGCCATGATGGGTCACACCTCTTCTTTGAGCAGTTCAGGGGAGAGGAGAAGGGGCGGCCGGAGATGCGACCTCCAGCCGCCCCACTCGCTTGTCAGGTCGCCGAGTCGACCGGCGCGCCAGGCGCCGAAGCGCCGTTGAGGACGTGGAGCCGTTCCACCTCGGCCGCGTACCGCGCGAACAACTCGGCGAGCTTGCGCGCGACGGCCAGGTCTTCGGCGGTCGGGGCCGTCGGGTTGGTCGGGGTGATGGTCACGTGCGCCTGTGCGTGCGAGATCACGAGCTGGCCACGGTCACGCATGCACAGCAGCGAGACCCGCTCATCCGGACGCAAGGTCACGTCTACCGATGCCGTACCGTCCGGGTCGACATTGACTGTGGTGTAGCTGTAGGCGTCCATCAGGCAGCCACACCCTTCCCCGCCGACCGGCCCGACGAGGAGCGGCGACCGGAGCGGTACAGCCGCTCGACCTCCACCGCGTACGCCGCCGCCTGCTCAGCCAGCGCCCTGGCGAACTCCACATCCCCGGCGTTGAGTCGCTCGGGAAGGGTGAGGGTGACCAGCACCCGCCCCGCCTTGACTGTGAACAGCGGCGTACGCGCCCGGAACGGCTTGAACTGCACACTCGCCGTCGTGTCGATGGGCAGGGACAGCGCCGACATGCGCCCGCCCGCCATCAGGCAGCGTCCTTGGCCGACGCGGGACGAGCGGCACCCTTGCCACCGGGAGCGCGGACGGCGCGAGCCCGGAAGGAGTAGGCCACCCGCACACGGGGGTCACCGTTGGGCATCCGGCCGGACTCCTCGATGTAGGGCGTGACCGTCAGGCCGTCGAACTCCACCGGCCGGAACGGACCGAACGCCGGTTCGGGGACGACCGGGCACACCTGCGCGCCGATCTTGACCTTGATCGCTGACGCCTTGTGGTTCGCGTCCGGGTCGGCGTCGTAGACGTCCACGACCCAGACCGGGAGGCCGCTCTCCTTGTCGGTCTCCTGCCGCTTGGTCTCGAAGTTGGTCAGCGGTTCCGCCGGACCCGTTGCGTACACCCCGTGGGGGAACACGTCCCCGAAGCTCACGGGAATCCGTCCCTGGATCGCCATGTGCGGTTGCTCCTGTCGATCGTTCCTTCTGTCGACAACTCGCCTTGTCGAGTTGCCCTATGAAGAGGGTACGTGACAACGGCCAACTTGCAAGGAGCGTAAGACGACTTATCGAGTGATTTGGGTCACAGAGGGAAGCTGTCTTCCAGTACGTGCAGCGAGCCCGGTAGGGCGAGGTCCACGACCAGGACGGCGCGCCCGGACGAGTCCACCACCGAGCCGAGCACCGAGAGCACTGGTTCACCCTCGGCCAAGGAGAGTGACTCTCGCTCTTGATCGGTGGGACGCCGAGCCCTCAGACGCTCATCAACCCGGGTCAGCCGTTCCTTGGTGCCCGCCGTCAGCAACTCGCGCACCGGGACGGCCAAAGGTCCCTCTTGGTCCAGGCCCGCCGCCCGAGCGACATCGAGAGGAGCCCACAGCGATACCAACTCACTGGCGATGGACTCATAAAGCCCGACGTATCGCCGCAGGTGGACGGGGGCAGACTCGGCCAGGCCAAGCAGCATGGCCACCGAATTCGGCGCGGGACGACGGCCGACCTCCAGAACCCGGACCGACGCCGATGTCTCCTGCCGATCCAGGACAGCCAGGCCTGGCCGGCTGCTGTCCGACACTCGCGACGACGGGGGAGCCTTGACGAACGTCCCGCGCCCGTGTTCGCGCTGCAACTCGCCGAGGAGTTGCATTTCATTGAGCGCACGGACCACGGTCGGACGTGACGCCCCGAACTCCCGGCCCAGCATTGCCTCAGACGGAATCGGCTCCCCAATGCGGTAAGTCCCGTCCTTGATCCGACGACGGAGCGCCTCCATGATCCGGACATACTTCGGGGCATAAACAGCGTCATCCGACATCAGGACCTACCAACAGCTCGACAACACGAGTAGTAGAACCAGGAAACCAGACGTCACCGGCACTGTCACGCCATCACCAGGTCCCGAGCCCCGTCTTGTCCGCCAAGCCGAGTTGGTTGCCGCCCGCCCTGCGTGCGCCGGGGGGACCTACCAGGCTGGGGGTGCCGGTGGGAACGCGCTCGCAGGGCGGGGGCCGCTATGGGGTTGCCGCTGGCGTGGTCGGCCTATCGACGTGCGGCAAGGGACCTACTACCGGGCGGCCAACATTCCGCGCGGCGGCCATGATGAACGCGTAATCGATGGCGATGCGCGCCCAAACGATCTTTCCCTCTCGCAGGCTGCACCATCCCCAGCCACCGGACGCGAACGCCTGGACGATGATCAGGCCGCGCCCGCACTCGGTACCATGGCGCGGCATCTGCACCTTGGGACGCCCGGGATGTCCGTCCCACACACACAGCTCTATCCCTGCGTCGATCCGGCTCACCCAAGCGCGGATCATGTCGCCTTCACAGAGCGTCGCAGCATTCCCCGCAAGCTCAGCCATGATCTGACAGGCATCGGACGCGTAGGCAGTGAGGCCCCACCCGTCGAGGGCCTCCCGCACGAGGGCGCGGGTCAGATACACGCTGGCTGGGCACGCTTTCGTCAGCGTCTGTGAGCGCAGGTGCACCGATGCGTCTACCAGGGAAGCTGTGGTCATCGGAGGTCGACCCCTCTACCGGCGAGCATGCCGACTAGCACCGCCGGAGCCGACTCAACCTCATCGACTGGTGCAACCCGCTCATCGGAGTCGGTTCGGACGAACCACCAAACCCCGTCGACTCGCTCACATCCCACGATCACCGACCGCGCACGGTCAGACCTGCTCACCACGAGCAGGACCGGAGGGCCGCCCGCCCGGCTCACCAACCCACACGACAGCGCGTCCTCGCTATGGGTGAGCACCGCGTCCAAGGCCGCCAGATGCAGCCGCCCCGCTCCAACCGCGTGATTGAGCCGAGCGTTCGGCAGATCGTCAGTAACCGACTCCATCGGCCCAGTGATCGCACCGGCCTTTTCCGTCTCACGCGCCATCACAACGTCCCTCCCTTCGTTGTCCGGATACCGCCGGATGAGCCACCACGTTCACGATCACGGCGTCCCACTGTCTGATTCGAGCCCAGCGACACAGGGTCATGGCCGTCCCCTGGTCCCCGGTTCGGAGAAGAAGGCGGGACCGGCAGACGAGGCGACCAGCGGGAGGACCCACCTCCCCGCAAGCGCAGCCGCACCCCGGTACGGACACGCCATCAGCCGCTACAACGCCTGCCGGCCCCGCGGCTTGTTACGCCACCTCAGCCCGGTTGCCGTTGCGGCACTCAGAGCAACGTTCACGACGACGCTCAGGGCCGCGCCCAGAGCCGTCCCGCGCGAGCAGCAGATCAACCCGCGACGAGATCCAGGACCATCCCCGCCCGTTGCACGAAGTGCAAGGGACGTCCGTCGTCGGTTCGTTCTCCCCGGATCGGAGGATCACCAGCCATGCCTCCCCAAAGCCACATGATCAACTGTGCTCGGATGACGTACGGTGTTGCTTGTCTCGAAGACAACCAGTGATGACGCTCGGTCAGGACCGCCAACCAGCCCCCTTTTCGCCCCCTTTTCCGGCCCCAAGAGGCAAGATCGGATGCCCGACACGACTCCCAACGCGTGGCTCACCGCATGGCGCGAGTCGAATTTCTCCACTCGCAGCGAGATGGCGGAAGCGCTCAACCGCACTCCCACAGCCCTTCAACACGGGCTGCTGTGCGACGAGGAGCGGCTACGTCGCTGGGAGCGCGGCGAAGTGCGTTGGCCGCACCCGCCATACCGCAGGGCCCTCCAGGAGCTCACCGGCCGCACAGCCGAGCAACTGGGCTTCATCCCGCCCGCGAAGCAGAAGGAGCGCCAACGCTCTCAAGCGCGTACCGCGCTCCCTGCCCGTTCGCAGGACGCAGAGCACCAGGTCGACCCAGCAGAGTTGGCCCGTTCAGCGGATATCTCCCGCCTCAACCAGTGGATCACCGCAAGCGACACGACCGACGAGGCGGTTTCACGTCTCGCCCGTTCGACTTCATCGCTCGCCGCTTCTCACACACGGGTCGCTGCCAAGAGACTTCTCCCCGAGGTGATCAAACTTCACCGCCGTACGCAAAGCCTCCTGGTGGGCGGCAACCACCGCCCGCGGCACACCCGTGAGCTGCTGCGCATCAACGCCGATCTACTCGCCCACGCAGCCGTGATCTTCGGAGACATCAACTTCGACGAGGCAGCCGAGGAACATGCCGCCGCCGCTCTCCTGCTCGCCCAGGAGGCAGGGGCCGACGAGTCATTCGCTTGGTACGCCCAGGCCAAGACCGCCCGCTGGCAGAACCGATACATCGAGGCAGCCGACCTTGCCCAACAAGGCTACGAAGCCAGTTCACCGGGCCCGATGAAGACCCAGCTCGCTTGGTACGAGGCGAACGCCGCCGCCCTGCTGGGAGACAAGATCAGGGCGCGCGAGGCCGTGAACCGAGCCGAACAGTCCGCCGATGCATCCCATGACGCCCCCTCCGATCTCTCGGTGTGGTCGTTCCCGACAGAGCGCCAAGCCTTGTTCTCCCTCTCGGTGGCCACAAGGACCGGCGACCTTGACGGCGCACTACGAGCCGCCGAGCTGGCAGACCGCGCATGGACCGCCGGCGCCCCCACCGCTCCCGCCATCTGGGCTCAAATCCGCGTTGGAACCGGAGTCGCCCATCTCCTGAAAGGCGACCTGGACGGCACCGCCGAGGAACTGGGCAAAATGCTGACGCTCGACCCCGGAATGCGACTCGCGACCGTCACGCGCTACCTCGCCGACCTGGACCGCCGCCTGACCCAACCCCGGTACCAAGACAGCCCGCTCGCGACCCAGCTCAGACAGCAGATCCACGAATTCAACGCCGCAGCCCTGACCGAGGATGCCGACATGGAGGGCGCATGAGTCCGCTGCCTGCAAACATGACCGATCGATGGCGGACCCGCGAGGAGCCCGGACCAGGACAAGGAACCGTCTACTGGCACATGCTCATGGGCGACCATCCCGCAGCGAGTGAACTCGCCCAGGCTGCCCAAGGACGACTCGCCGACTTCCCCGGCCTGCACATGACCCCCGCCAAATGGCTCCACATCACAACCCACGTCGCCGGATCTACCGACGAGATCGACGACGACCAGCAGCAGGACATGCTCGCCACGGCGAAGAGTCTTCTCGTCAAGCTTCCGCCCGTCGATGTGACGCTCGGCCGAATCTTGTACCACCCCGAAGCGATTGCCGTCGCCGTCGACCCTGTCAGTCCTCTTGCCCGCATCCGTGAGGCCGTCCGGGAAACCACACTCAAAGTGACCGGACGAGAGGGCCGAACCGAAGGGGCCGCTCCGTGGACCCCGCACATGACAATCGCCTACAGCGAGGCAGAACAGCCCGCCGGACCCATCATCAACGCACTCGGCCGAGAGCTTCCAACCCGCCAAGTAACCATCAACACCGTGACCCTGGTCGTCCAACGCGGCGCAGAACGTCTCTGGGACTGGCACCCCGTAGGCCACGTTCGTCTAACCGGTCACCGCTGAGCCAGCCCGACACCCTCTGCACGACGACGCACTACCCGTGATCATTGCCGAATTGTGCTGTCTTAGATCAAGGGGCGGCGGCGCTCAGGCCGCTGCGCGGCCCCGCGCCAGGCCGCCCGGAGCGTGCGGCGTGGGCGCCGGTCACCGGACGGCCGCGCCGGGCCGCGCATCGCGACACGTCCGCCGGCCCGCTACGACCGCCCGCCACGGGAGCCGCGCCGCCGCCAAAAGGTCGATGAGTACATCACCGGCGGTCCGCCGTGCCAGCCCTTGTGGATTTCTGGCGCCTTTCTTTTCCGCACAGGCAGTGGATGACGTTCGTGCAGGTCATGGCTTCGACTTCGGCGTAAAAGACCCTGGATCCCTGGGTAATCCACACGCCGCCCACAAGTTGACCCGCTCTTTTGCACAGCGAACCCACAGCCTTGTCCACAGGACGCTTTGCGGCGTGGGCATCGAGTCTCGGACAATGTCTGGCATGACCTGCACCATGGGGTCATGACGGCCTTGGGTCGTTCGCCGATATGGCGACGGCCCCCCGCGGCAACGGGAGGCCGTCCACTCATCTCGCACGACTCGAAGGAGAGCCGCACGTGTTCACGGTACTAGGCTCCGCAACGGGACCCACGAGCCAGGGGTACCCGACAACGGTGACAGAATCACCAAACCCGCAGGTCAACGACGGCTGGAGTGTGGAGCTCCATGGCGATGAGTGGTTGATCTTCGCCATCTTCGTCTTCGCGCTAGTGGTCCTGCCCGCCGTCTGGTCGACAAAGAAGAGTCGGCGTAATGCGGCTCTCGAAGTCCTCCGGACGTTCATGCGCTGGCGCTAGCGTTCGAACGCTCATCTGGACCGCCGTTCGTCCTTCCATCTGGGTGGGCACAACCTCGCGCGCCCAAGTACCGGGGCCGCGTCTATGCCTCCGGCGGGGGCACTCCGACTCCGGGAAGCAGGGGCCGCGCGGTCATGGTCGCCGAGGGTTGAGGTAGGAAGCCTGAGCTTCCCGTCTGCCGCCGTCCCGATCAAAGATCTACCAGACCAGGGCCAGGGGGTGAAGGTCGTTCGTCCGGCGGGGCGCTCCACCTTCACCCCCTGGCCCTGGCCCGGCAGCGCGGAGCGCGGGACGACGGCAGACGGGAAGCTCAGGCAGGGCGGGCGTGCGGAGCGTCCGCCAAATGAAGTGCCGCCATCCTGGCAGCAATGACAGCAACTGTGACAGCAACACCAGCGAACCGCAGCACACATGATCAACCTTCATCCAACGGTCAACACAACGGAGCAAGCCCTCTACGTTGGCCATGATCGAACTGATAAGGATGAGGCCGGAGGTTCAAGTCCTCCTAGGCCCACCCAGTAATCCCAGCTCAGAGGCCGGTTCCGCGTTCAGCGGACCCGGCCTCAAGATCTTTTGGCACTCCGGTGGCACTGGGATCCCACACCACCGGGACGCACCAGCCAACATCCCGCGTCCGAAAATGTGTCGCTTGTGGGCCTCGCCGAGATGCGTCGCGAAGCCTGGGGCCACGAAAGGGCTTCAAGCCGAGGCTCAGAGGCTCCTACCGGAACTCCGTAGCCGGGGCAGTCGCATCGGCTGGGCGCAGGGACGGTGCTCTGTCGGCGCGGAGCAAGAAATGGAAATCGTGCACATAAGGAAGCTGGACCGGGCGCGGTCCAGGCGGTAACGATGATCGAGCGCGATCCGGGAGGTGGCAGCAGTAGCCGGACATGGTGAAGCGCGGCGGACGAACGCACCGAGCGTGAACCGGCGAGCGCATCGGACTCCGCGGCGAAACCGATCGGTGAGGTTCTCGCTTTCGGACGAAGAACACTCGCTCGTGGCCTCGGCGGCAGCGGAAGAGCGACTCGCGCTCGGCGCGTATGCGGCACAGGCGGTGCTTGTCGCCGCGCGCGGCAGCGCTCAGCCGCAACACGGCCTGTTGAGGGAGGCACTGAAGACGGTGATGCACGCGGCCGGGCAGGCCAGGCGTATCGGCGTGAACCTCAATCAGGCGGTCGCCGCCGGTCATTCCGGCGAACCGCCGCCTGAGCTGTGGTGCTACATCGAGGCGGCGGCGCGCACCGTGCAGCACCTCGATGACCTGGGCGAGGAGATCCGTAGGCGCCTGCCCTGACGCCGAACTCCTGCGGCCCTGTCCCCGGTGAGGGCGGTTACGCCCACTTGTCGGGACGTTGGCGAGCCAGGCCGTTGTCCGGGACGGAGTCGGGTAGCAGCGACGCCATCAGGTGCTCCTCCCTGATCGGGAAGGAGGTCACCATGCCGTCGAACCGGTTGGGCCGGCCTCGTCCAGGAGGACAGGCGACCGGTATCGGGCGAGTGGGCGCCAACTCCGATGAAGCCTTGATCGCGGGTAGGAAGTCGGTGTCCGTTGAGATCAGCAACGACAGGTCACCGTTCCCCAATGCGGCGTCCCGGACCATCTCGGTGGCCAGCGCGACGTCGGTCAGCTTCTCCTCGTAGGTGCGGTAACGCTGCTGAGGTGGCTCGCACCGGCACTGCCACTGCGCGCCGCACGCCCGGCAGCTGATCCGCATGTTCTTCACCTTGAAGTGGCCTCGGATCACCTGCACCTGTGGTCGGTGTGCCGTCAGTGCGGCCAGGTACGTCTCCTGGCGGCGGGCAGCGTCTGGCTCCCCCCTGACGATGGCAGTGAAGTACTTCACCGCTTGGACCGTGTCGTCGCGCCGCATCCGCTGGACCAGTTCGACGATGTCAAGCCACAGGTAGGCACGGCCGTACTTGGACTTCAACCCGTGGTAGAGGTTGAACCCGTCGACGTACGTGATCGTATCCGCCACGTCACAGAACGTTAGACGTCGGTGGAGGTGGCGTGTGCCAGAAGTAGCAACTAACCTGGGCGGCAGACGAAGTCGGTTACGGCCGACAGGGCGGCCCCGTTCAGGGGCCGCATTTTTTTGTGGGCAGATCGCTCCTCGAAGCCCGAACCCTGCAGCGGCTGGCTTTCGCGCCTCGCTCGCTGGAGTCTTCATCTGCGGCGCCGATACGGCCCCGATGCGGGAGGACCCGCCCTCAGGCCGTGCTCAGGTGGGGACGGGAGTCCGGGCGGAGAGCTAGAGCTATGTCGGCGATCGCGGCTCGAAGGCGTTCGTTCTCGGCCTTGAGAGTGTCCAGCTCTGAGGATTCTGGCGCTTCGGTGGTCTGGAGGCTGCGGATCTTGTCGAGGCGGCGAGGGCGGTCTCATCGGCGGTGGGGAGGGTGTGAAGGTACTGCTCGCTCCCTCCGGGGTGCGGTTCTCACTCAGCGTTTCTGTGGGGTGGGGCTTTGTCTTAGGGCTGTGCTCCCTCTCGGTTTGGCTTCTGCTCGACATTCTGTCGGGACGGGGTGAAGGGGGCTTGGTCCCTACATCGCTTCCTGGCCGGGGGTCTACGTTGCTCGGCGGTGGTGGGCGCGCGGACTCGCGGTGGTCGCTTCGCGTGGGCGAGCCTTGTGGAGGGGACGGGGTGCGGTGTGGGCGGTGTCATGGACGGCTGCGGCAGGGCGGCGGGCCAGGCAGCGCCGTCGGCGGTGGCGGGTGGAAATGGCCGCACCGGACGGGTCGGCTTGTAGTCGACAGGGGGATTGATTTCTGTGTGCCTGGGGGCAAGGGTGTTGGCTAGCTGTCCTCGTCCTTGACCTCTAGGGCTTCCCGCGCCAGACCGATGAAGGTGACGTACGCCTCCCGGAACTCCCGGTAGGCGCGGTCGTAGGCGTCCCGCGGTTCGGGGCCGTCCTCACCGATTAGCGCCTTGAGCAGTGACTCCACGCGCCGCGCCATGTCCCGTACGTGATCCGCTGCGGCGGAGACGTCGGCAGGGCCGTCGAGCCGGACCTCATGCATCGCCCTGTTCATGTCCCCAATGGCCGGGCCGATGCGATCGCACATCTGTGACAGGAGCCGGTCCTGGCTCTCACGGTCGTGCTGCGCATCGACGTCATCCATCTGCCAGGTGACCGCGCTGAACTCGTGCACGCACCTCATCAGTTCCCTATAGGTGGATCGGCGCCGCTCATGCTGTTCGCGAAGGGCTTCAGCGCGGGTGGTTGTTCGGGCTTGGGCCAGCGCTGCACCCAACGTGGCCCGCGAGGTGATGTAGCTGGCTCCTAATGCGGTCAGCGCGGTGAGGATGCCGACCCAGAGTCCGCTGTTCGCCATGGACAGGAAGTGTCTCAGCCGGGTCGCCGTCCTGACAGGCCATTAGTCGATCACCGATCCGTGGGCTGGCTGTCACCAAAGGGGCGGGCGGGCTTTCTCCTCAGGCTGTGGATAACCGCCCTGCCGGACATCGCTCCGGCAGGGCGGCCCCGTTTGGGGCCGCATTTCTTTTGCGGATCGCCCCCCTCGACGTTGGCCCCCGTTGCGGTGGGGCAGTCACACTGGCTGGGGTTGTCTCTATGGGGAGGGCCAACCACAAGTGTCGGATGCGTGGTTGGTCAGGTTGCCTACGGCGTCGGCGTAGTAGGTCGACTCGGCCAGGTGGAACGCGAGTTGGCGGAACGTCCAGCCTTCTCCGGGTGAATGGTCGAGCTGGTCGGGGGTCAGCGCGTTCAGCCGGGCGGCCCAAATCCGGGCGAGCCGGGTAAGGCGACTCTTGGCCTCGTCCAGGTCGTGGTCGGTGAAGGTCGCCAGGTCGCCGGGAGTGGTGCTTGCCGAGGCATGCCAGCGATCAGGAATCGTCCGCTCTCCGGCCAGTCGCGCCTCCAGCTCTGCGAGGTGGTCGATGAGGTGGTCGGTGACCCGTCGGATCGCTTTGTGCGGGGTGTACGAGCGTTCGTCGGTGTACAGCGGGCGTCCGTCCCACGCCGTCCATGTCGCCGCGAGGGTGAGCACGTGATCGATCATTTCTGTTACGAGCAACGCAGGATCACGACCGTCGGTGATCGGCGTTTCGTCGGACATCCATGAGCCTCCTGCTGTACTCATTCACCACCGAGGTCAACGTAGGTTCCGAACACCTCGATCCCCATCGAAAGGTCAACGACGGCGCGGCTCTGCCGGCGACGCGACGGGGGCGGTTCGACGGTGTGTGTTCGGTCGAGTGGACGTGGCAGGCTGGGGGCGGTGACGACCGACAATCGGTTATCCGGCTGCTTCAGGAGCGGGGCGGGATTGCGACTGATGTCGTGTTGAGCGATGGCCAGAGGCTGATCGTGTTCGACGGCCTCGGCGAGGAGTACGCCCACGTGACGACCGATATCGGCCCTGGCAAGGCGGGCGCCGCCATCGGCGTCTTCTCCCACGGGCTGTGATCTTGATCGTCGATCTCGTCAACGGTGCCGTGCTGCTCGAAGCTGTCGGCGGTGGAATTTCCACAGGTTGTGGATAAGTGTGTGGTCAGGTCGGGGCTTTGGTCAGGGCCAGGTCGAACTCTGCGCGCCGGAAGGGAGGCCGGAGGCCGTACTGCACGGCTTCCTGTTCGTTGTCCGACTCGGGGAAGTCGACGATGAGGCTTTGTTTGACTGCGAAGACCGCGTCGGAGTCGAGGTAGGGGCTTCCTGCGACGAAGACGTGGGTCGTCAGGGGTGAGTGGCCGGCCGCCTGGACGATGAAGTGGATGTGTGCGGGACGGTACGGGTGGCGTTCGGTGGCCTGCAGCAATCGGCCCACCGGTCCGCCTGTGGGAAGCGGGTAATGGCTGGGGACAACCGTACGGAAACGGAACCGTCCCTCGGCGTCAGTGTGGAAAAGTCCGCGTCCGTTACCGGGTGGCTGTACGTCAGGCTGCTGGACGTCGTAGAACCCTTGTTCGTTGCACTGCCACACGTCGACCTCGGCATTGGGAAGTGGTGTCCCGTCGGTGTTGAGGACGCGGCCGGAAACCACGCAGGGCTCTCCTTCGCCGACGAGGTCGATGTTGTCGCCTAGGGAGCGCGGGGGTGACTTCACCATGTGGAACGGGCCCAAGAGCGTGCTCTCTGTTCCGCCCTCGCGTTCGTTTAGGATCTCCACAAGCGTTGAGACACCGAGGACGTCCGAGAGCAGGACGAACTCCTGGCGGGTGTCGCTGCAGGCGTGGCCGACGGCTGTGAGGAACTGGATCGCCTGGTCCCACTCCTGGATGGTCGGTCGTGTCTCACGGACGAAGGCGTGCAGGTGGGCTGTGAGGGCGGTCAGGATCTCCTGCAAGCGCGGGTCCGGGGTCTTGCCGAAACTGTCCTGGACGACCCGGGCGGCGGTGTCCTCGCTGAAGTCCACCAGATGCCTCCCATCCACAAGCTGTGGATAACTTTGCGGGGTGTTGAGGCCGGCGAGTCGTCCCCGGTCCCGGGCGGTGCTCCATCGCTTCTCATAATCCTCTCCTGGTGCGGTCTTCGCACGGCTGAATGACGCGCCAGCGCTCTGTCGGCAGGCGTCCAGGTGGCTTTCGCGGCCGTCTTGGGCGGTGTTTGCGCATGTCATGATCACGGGTTCTGGGGTGGGGAGGTTGTGCGTCGGGCTGGGGATTTCCGGTGGGTAGCGCTGTCCACCGATGTCGCCGGGTTGTGGAGGGCGGTTGCCCACAGGGTGTGAACGGGGTGTGGGTGACACTCCGTTCAGGGTGGCGTTATTGCTGGTCAGCGGGTTTTCCACGGCGTGGACAACCGGTCGGCGGGGTTGGGGGCAAGCTGGGGAAGAATGGTGGACGCCGCGGCCGCCGGTCGTACCCAGGGTGTGCACGGTAGTTATCCACAGGTTGTGGATTCCGTGCGTGGCGGTGCGGGCGGGGTGGATGCTGGAGGGGATGGAGGGCAGAAGGGCGCTCGAACCGTGGAGAACCCCGTTGTTCTGGGGATCTCGCTGTGGATGCGACCTCCTGCAGCACCGATTGGCACGGCCAGGGGGATGTGTGCGGACGATGTTCACAGCCTGTGGATAAGTGTCGGTCGATGGGGAGAGGGGGAGCTCGGTGGTCTGTACACGGGGCCGCGCGATCCGGCTGAATGTCGGCATGAGGTCAAGGCTCGTGGCGTGCGCGGCGGTGCGGTGCATACGATGGTCCGGCCGCTCCGCAGCGCCTCCGACCTGCGAACACCAGTTCGAGTCCGTGCTACGCTCGCGGAATGGGGCAGTTGCTGAACGAGCCGGTTCGCGCCGAGCACGACCCGGCGGGACGGCTCACCGCGTACGAGTGGCGGGGGTCGCGCTACGCGGTCGACGAGGTGCTGAAGACGTACGGGACGGCCCAGGAGGGCCGCGTCTACCGGGTTCGGGTCACGGGCGCCGAGGGAGTGGCCGTCGCGGAGCTCGGCCGTGACGAGGATCGCTGGCGGCTCCGGCACGTCTTCTCCGCCTGACGCCCCGGGTGCGGCCCGGCGTCGTCCGCGCAGGTCCGAGGCCGGCATCGTCGACCAGACCCTCTGGACGCGAGTGGACGGCATCCAAGGGAGCCCGCTGGACCTGCTGACGGCCCGGATCGGCCGGCGGCACTATGCGCCGCACATCCACGACGAGTACGCCATCGGCGTCACCGTCGCCGGCCTGGAAACGATGCGCTACCGCGGCGAGAAGATCTACTCGGGCGCGGGCAGCGTGGTCGTGGTCGAGCCGGGAGAGGCGCACACGGGCGGGCCCGCCCTCCCCGAGGGCTTCGCCTACCGATGCCTTTATCCGGATGCCGAGCTGCTGAGTGCCGCGATGCCGGCCAGAGGCGGCGGGGGTCCGGCGCGGCCGCACTTCCGTGAAGCGATCATCGACGATCGGGCGCTCGGCGAAGCGCTCCGGCTCGCGCACCGCGCTCTGCGCCTGGGAGAAGACCCCCTGGAAGGAGAATCGCGCCTGCTGAGCGTTCTGGGGACGCTCGTGCTCCGGCATGCCGGCCAGGCCCCGAAGACCGTTCCCGGGGGACGCCGAGGCGACGCCGGGCTGATCGCACGCGCCGTCACCGCGCGGCTGTCGGACGAACTCGTCACGCCGCCCACCCTCGCGGAGGTCGCCACCGACCTGGAGCTCTCCCGCTACCAACTGCTGCGCGCCTTCCGCGACGTCGTGGGCATGCCGCCGTACGCGTGGCTCGCCCAGTATCGGGTGATGCGAGCCCGAACGCTCCTGGAGGCGGGGCACCGCCCGGCGGAGGTCGCGGCCCTCGTCGGGTTCGCCGACCAGGCGCACCTCACCCGCTGGTTCCGGCGGGTCGTGGGCGTCACACCCGGCGTCTACCGCAACAGCGTTCAAGACAGCATGGTCCGCCGCATCGCATCCTGAATCCGTCCATCGGTCGCATATCCCGGCCGCCATGTCGTCCGGTGCGTGTCGTCCAGTCGCCCGTCACGCGCCGGCCCCCGCGGTGGCGTGTCGCATGCGTCCACAGGGCTCCGCCACGGAACGTACGTCGAACCGGCGTGGTGAGGACGTTGGACGCGGAGACGTCCGAAGGTCCTGCCTGCTGGGCGTTCGTCCGGCGGAAGCGAAGGGTCGGCCAACGGCCAGGGTGTCGTGGCGGGCCTGTCGCGGGATCGTGCGCCGTTAGGCGTCCCGCTGTTGTGGGTTGCGCTCCTGGGCGGCGGAGCGGGTATCGGGAATGGAGGTCGGGGTGAGCCGTCGTGGTTGGGCGCTGTTCGCGCTGATGGGGGTGCTGTGGGGCATTCCCTACCTGATGATCAAGGTGGCGGTCGAGGGCGTCTCGGTGCCCATGGTGGTGTTCGCGCGGACGGCGCTCGGCGCGGCCGTGCTGCTGCCGCTGGCGATCCGGGCGGGGCGGCTGGACGTGGTGCGCCGGCACTGGCGCCCCCTGCTGGCCTTCACCGCGGTGGAGATCCTCGGCCCCTGGGCGCTGCTCTCACATGCCGAGACCGAGCTGACCAGTTCCATGACGGGCCTGCTGATCGCCGCCGTCCCGATCGTCGGGGTCGTGCTCGCCAGGCTCACGGGCGACGCCGAGCGGCTCGGCCCTGTGCGCTGGGCGGGGCTGCTGGTCGGGCTGACCGGCGTCTGCGTGCTGGCCTGGCCACATCTCGGCGGCGGCAGCGCGTGGGCGATCGGCGAGGTCATGCTCGTCGCGCTCGGGTACGCGATCGCGCCGATGATCGCGCTGCGGCGGCTGCAGGACGTCCCGAGCCTGCAGATGGCCGCGTTCTCGCTGGCCATCGCCGCGGTCGTCTACACCGGGCCGGCGGTGCTCACCCGGCCGGACTCGATGCCGAGCGCGCAGGTGCTGGCCGCGCTCATCGGGCTGGGCCTGGTGTGCACGGCGCTCGCCTTCATCGTGTTCTTCGAGCTGATCCGGGAGGTCGGCGTGTCCAGGGGGATGGTGTTCACCTATGTGAACCCGGCCGTCGCGGTCGCCGCCGGTGTCGTCTTCCTCAGCGAGCCGTTCACCGGAACGATCATGCTTTCGTTCGCGCTGATCCTCGGCGGTTCCGTCCTCGCGACCGTGCAGCGCCGCCCCGTGCCCGCGGAGGCCCCGCCCATCGCCGACCCGGAGGGCGCGCGACGCGGTCCGGCGGTCAGCGAAGGGTCACCGTGAACTTCGCGGGCTTCCCGATGTTCCCCGCGGGATCGATCGCCCGGTATTCGATGGTGTGCCGACCATTGCCGAGTTTGCCGTAGGCGAGGCCGTCGATGACGGTTCCTTCCGCGGTGAACAGCCAGGGGGCAGACGAGTCGGTCGGCCAGCCGAAGTAGTTGAACCAGCCGTCGCCGTCCACGCGGAACTCCGTGACGACCGCGCCTGGACGGTCGTCCTTGCCCGTCAGCCGCATCGTGAAGGGACCGTCGAAGACGTAAGAGCCCCCTGGACGAGTGTGCGCCGCCCTGGACAACTCGTAGGACGCTGTCGGAGGTTGCGCGTCGATCGTCCAGGCTCGGCTATGGGGACCGACACGTGCGACCAGTTGATGCGTGCCTTTCGACAGGTCGAAGCGCGCGAGATCGATGTCGCGGTCACCGCCCCGTACACGTCGCCCATCGATCTCCCAGCGGACGGCGGGCGCGCTGTGCGTTGGGTGCGTCGTCTCCGCGTACACGACCGATTCGCTGCCCACGGGCTTGTCGGTGGGGGTGGACGACGTGAAGTCGACCGGCACGTGCTCCGGAGTGGTGGTGAGGCTTGTGTCGACCGACCACGTGGTCGTCTGGGTGAGTGCCGGAGTCGCGCGTATGGCGGGGTCCCTGACGAAGCGGGTGGGGTCGGTGACCTTCACCTGGACGGTGTGCAGGCCCTTCTTGAGCCGCAACCGGGCTAGGTCGAGGTAGGCGCCCTTCCGAACGACCTGCCCGTCCACCGTCCACGTCACGGACAAACGGTGATTGGCCGGGTGCATCGTCTCCACCCACAGGACCCGGTCGTCGCCCACGGCCGTGTCGTTCGGCGTGTGCGCCTGGAGCAGGTTGACCTTGGCTGAGATCCGCTGGGTCATCTGTTCGCGGCCGACCTGGTCGAAGTAGTAGCCCAGCGTTTTCATCATCGAGTGCTGGCTCGGCCTCCACACACCCTTACTGAAGTAGAGCCCACCCTCGTACCGCCCTATGGTGCCCCCGGACTCGCTTCGTTCACCGAGCCACCGCCACCACTTCTGCTTCTGCGACTTCATCTCGTGCTCTGTCAGCAGCGTGTGGTGGACGGACTCAGGCTCAGGACCGCTGTACGTCCCGCCCGGGACACCTCGCTGGTAGTAGTCGTACTCGTCGTGCAACCCACCCAGCGAGTGGCCCAACTCGTGCGGCGCGATGAGAGCCGACATGGCGTTCCCGCCCGACGCCGTCGCATAGGCGCCGCCTGCACCGCCGTAGGTGTCGCTGTTGGCGAGCGCGAGAATCTGGCGGTTTCCTGTGGTCGTCCCTGCCACGAGGTCCGCATACGTCTTGGCCGCGGTGGAGTCGATGGTGAGGAGCCGCTGGATACCGTCCTCCCTGCAGCCGCTCCAGAACGCCATGCGCAACGGCGTCGTCCTGCGTGGGGACGACAGTGACGGATCACAGCTCACCCCAGATTCGCCGGACGGGACCTCGACCGCGTACACGTTGATGTAGCTGCGGTACGACTTGAACGGCTCGATCGTCCACAGGTCGTTCAGATGCTCGGCGAGATGGGCGCGGAACTTCGGCATGTCGGCCGGCGTGTAGCCGTCCCCAAGGACGACCAGGTTGAAGCGCTTGGCCGGATCCCCGGTGATCTGGACGGGAACGACCGTCGCGTCCTCGGGTTCCACGGCCTTCGCGGGCGCCGCCGTCAGGGACAGGGCGGTCACGGCCGCCGCGACGGTCACGGCCACCCGGCCCGTCCACATGCGCAGACCTCCTCGCGGTGGGCGCACGCGGCGGGCGAGGGTGCGGCCCGGAGGGGCGCCGGCTCGCCCCGCTGATCAAGCGGGGACTGCCCGGATTATCACCCGCAGGCCGCGTATTAGCTAGCGTTTGTCGCGCTGGCCGTCCGCGAGCCCCCGCGCGACCCGGTGCCCGCCCGCGCGCCGCTGCACGGCCGCCGACAGGCCGGGCGCGACCCCGCCCAGCCTGGCCCCGAGCCGCAGCCCGAACGGCGCCACGTCGACCTCCGCGATGTTCCGCTCGATGGCCCGGACGGTCGCCCGCGCCACGTCACGAGGCGTCCGGGTGCCGACCCCCTTGGGCAGCGTGACCCCGGCGTCGGCGAACATGCCGGCGTCCCGGATGAAGCCGGGGAACACCGTCGACACGCCGACGCCGTGCGGCCGCATGTCCTCCCGCAGTGCCAGTGCGAATCCCCGCATCCCGAACTTCGTCGCGTTATAGAGAGACGCGTGCCCGGACGCCGTCTTCCCGGCAAGGGACGACACGAATACCAGGTGCCCCCGTCCACGTTCGGCCATCTGCGCGCCCGCGAGCTTCGCCATCACGATCGGCGCCCGCAGGTTGACGTCCAGGACGCGGTCGATCTCGGTCATCGAGTACTCGCCGAGCAGGCCGGACGCGGGCAGCGCCGCGTTCGCGACCAGCACGTCCACCCGGCCCGCCTCGTCCAGCAGCCGCTCGGCCCCCGCACGATCCGCCAGGTCCGCCACGATGGCCCGGCCGCCGAGCCGCTCCGCCAGGGGTTCGAGGACGTCCGCCCGCCGGCCCGTGAGGATGATCTGCCCGCCGCGATCGGCCAGCGCGACCGCCAGCGCCCGGCCTATCCCGCCCGTCGCCCCGGTCACCAGAACGGTCGCTCCACCCAGCTCCATGACGAGATCCTTTCGGATCACATGCCGATGCGCCAGAGCAGCAGAATGATCGACGACAGCACCAGCCCGGCCGTGCCGAGCGGAACCTCACCCAGCGCGATCATCGCCGCGCATCCCGCCGCGGTCAGGCCGGCGACCAGTACCATCCCCCGGCCCCCGGACGGCTCCTCCCGCGGCGCGCCGGAGTCGAACTCGCGTTCCCAGCGCCGGAAGTCGTCCTCTGACATCGGCACCCCCGAAGGTCCGTCTGACGGATTATGCGACCGCCCGGGCGCCCCCGCGCTATGGCGCGGACGTGACAGCATCCCCACCGGGATTGGACGCCGGGTCAGATACGGGCGAGTGGGTGCTGATCGCCCGCGAACGGTTGCTAGGCTGCTGAGAGCCTGGGAAAGCAGACGCTGATGCGAACGCGTCCCGGGTTTTGACTTCATAGTCGAGGTGAAGGGGTCCCACCATGAAGAAGCTGCTCGTTCTTGCCGTCGTCGCACTTGGTGGCTTCGCCGTCTGGCGCCGGATGCAGCAGGACCGCGCCGAGCTGGACCTGTGGACCGAGGCCACGTCGTCCGACAGCTGAGACGCCGGCGATAAGGCCCCGGCGTGAACGAAGCAGAGCCGATCACCGTCGCCTGCCTCGATCTCGCCGGGACCACTGTCGCGGACGGCGACACCGTCCACACCGCCTTCGCGGAGGCGATCGCCGCCCTGGGGATCGTCTCCGGCACGGCGGCCTATGAGTGCGCCCTGGCGCGCTTCCGCGAGTCACGCGGCGAGTCGAAGATCGGCATCTTCCGCTCGCTCTTCGACGAGCCCCGCGCCCAGGCCGCCCACCTGGCCTTCGAGCGCTCCTACGACCAGCTCGTCGACCGCCGCGGCCTGCGGCCCGTCCCGGGCGCCGCCGAAACTCTCGACCACCTCCGCGGCGCCGGCATCAGCGTCTGCCTGCTCACCGCCTTCAACCGCCGCACGCAGGCCCGCGTCCTCGACACCCTCGATTGGTGGCACCGCGTCGACCTGACGCTCTGCCCCGAGGACGCCCCCCGCGACCGCCCGCGCCCCGACCTCATCCTCACCGCGGCCCTGCGCCTGGGCGTGGACGACGTCCGCAATATCGCCGTCTGCGGCGACACGGCCACCGCCATCCGCTCCGGCCGCCGCGCCGGCGCCTCCATCGTCGCCGGAACCCTGACCGGCGCCCACGACCACGACCGCCTCCGCACCGCCGGCGCCACCCACATCCTCCCCAGCATCACCGCCC
>NZ_SMLC01000088.1 GCF_004349245.1 Actinomadura sp. 6K520
CTCCTGCTGGGGCTCGGGGGCGGGGGCCTCCTGCGCCGGGGCCTCCTCCTGCGCGGGGGCCTCCTGGGCCTGCGCGGCCGGGGCATCGCCGCCGGCCGGCGCGTCGCCCTCGTCCCCGATGACCGCGAGCTCGGCGCCGACCTCGACGGTCTCGTCCTCGGCGACGGTGATGCTGGTCAGAACGCCCGAGGCGGGCGAGGGGATCTCGGTGTCGACTTTGTCGGTCGACACCTCCAGGAGCGGCTCGTCGGTCTCGACGCGCTCGCCCTCCTTCTTGAGCCAGCGGGTGACGGTGCCCTCGGTGACGCTCTCGCCGAGCTGGGGCATGGTGACGGAGACCGGCATGTCTCAGCGACTCCTTCGAAATACTTGTGCGGCGTTCAGCCGTGCACGTGCAGTGGTTTGCCGGCGAGGGCGAGGTGCGCCTCGCCGACCGCCTCGGACTGGGTCGGGTGGGGGTGGATCAGCTGGGCGACCTCGCCCGGCAGAGCCTCCCAGTTGTAGATGAGCTGGCCCTCGGCGATGAGCTCGCCGACGCGCGGGCCGACCATGTGGATGCCGAGGACGGGACCGTCCACGGCCGCGATCACCTTGACCTCGCCCTGCGCGCCCAGGATCTTGCTCTTGGGGTTGCCCGCGAGGTCGTAGGTGACCTCCTTGATGTCGTGCCCGCGCTCCCTGGCCACGGCGGAGGTGATGCCGACCGAGGCGACCTCCGGCTCGGAGTAGGTGATGCGCGGGACGCCGTCGTAGTCGATCGGCGCCGGGCCGAGCCCGCCGAGCCGCTCGGCGACGAGGATGCCCTCGGCGAAGCCGACGTGGGCGAGCTGCGGCGTCGGGACGAGGTCGCCGACCGCCGAGATGGTGGGGACGTTCGTCCGGCAGTACTCGTCCACCTTCACGAACCCGCGCTCGGTCTCGACACCGGCCTCGGCCAGGCCGATGCCCTCGGAGACCGGGGCGCGCCCCACGGCGACCAGCAGCAGCTCGGCGTCGAAGTTCTTGCCGCCTTCGAGGGTGACGGAGACCCCGCCCTGCGTGGTCTTGACGCTCTCGAACCGGCTGCCGACCTCGAACTTGATGCCGCGCTTGCGGAACGCGCGCTCCAGCCGCCTGGAGCTGGACTCCTCCTCCAGCGGCAGCAGGCGGGGCAGCGCCTCGACGATGGTCACCTCGGCGCCGAACGAGCGCCAGACGCTGGCGAACTCGACGCCGATGACGCCGCCGCCGAGGATGACGACCGAGCCCGGGACGCGGTCGAGCCGCAGCGCGTGGTCGCTGGCGATGATCCGCTCACCGTCGATCTCCAGGCCGGGCAGCGACTTCGGCACCGATCCCGTGCCGAGCACGATGTGCCCGCCCTCGATGGTCCGGACCTGCCCGTCGCCGGCGGCGACCTCGACCGTGGTCGGGCCGGTGAGCCGCCCGGAACCGTGCACGACCTCGATGCCCCGGGTCTTGATCAGCCCGGTGAGGCCCTTGACGGTGGTCGAGACGACCTTGTCCTTGTACGCGTTCACACCGCCGATGTCGATGCCCTCGAACGTGGCCTTCACACCGAACTTCGCCGCTTCGCGGGCCTGGTCCGCCACCTCGGCCGCGTGCAGCAGCGCCTTGGTGGGGATGCACCCGCGGTTCAGGCACGTCCCGCCGAGGGACTCGTCCCGCTCGATCAGTGCGACGGACTTGCCGAGCTCGGCGGCGCGCAGAGCGCACGCGTAACCGCCGCTGCCGGCACCTAGGACGACGATGTCGAAGGGGCCGCTGTCAGCCACTGGTCGCTCCCTTTCCCGGTTGTGGCGCCCCGTGGATCGAGGTGCCCTGGGCGGGGCGGGGCGCACCGGTACCGGGCCCCCGCCGCCACGAGAAATCTAGTCTGTTCTCCACCCTCTGACAGCGGGCGGACCCGCTGCAGAATTCCGGCGGCCTACAGAATTCCGGCGGCGACGTCCTCGGCGATCTGGACGAGCGTCCGCGCGGCGGCCCCCGTGCCGCCCTTCGGGGTGTAGCCGTAGGGCTCGCCCTTGTTGAAGGCCGGTCCGGCGATGTCGAGGTGGGCCCACTTGACGCCGTCCGGCACGAACTCCTTCAGGAAGGTCCCGGCGACCAGCATGCCGCCCCACCGCTCGCCGCTGATGTTGGCGATGTCGGCGACCGCCGAGTCGAGGCCCTTGCGCAGCTCTGCCGGAAGGGGCATGCCCCACGACGACTCCCCGGCGCGCTCGGCCGCCGCCACCACCTTCTCACGGACATCGTCGTCGTTGGCCATGACCCCGGTGGTCCGGGTGCCGAGCGCGACGAGCTGCGCGCCGGTCAGCGTGGCCACGTCCACGATCAGGTCGGGGGAGTCCTCGCCGGCGCGGACGAGGGCGTCGGCCAGGACGAGCCGGCCCTCCGCGTCGGTGTTGAGGACCTCGACGGTCTTGCCGCCGTAGATTCGCAGGACGTCGGACGGGCGCTGCGCGGTGCCGCTCGGCATGTTCTCGGCGATGGCCAGGTAGCCGACCACGTTGACCTCGGGGCCGAGCCTGGCGATGCCGGACAGCGCGCCGAGCACCGCCGCGGCGCCGCCCATGTCGGACTTCATCCAGTCCATGGCCTCGGCGGGCTTGAGGGACAGGCCGCCCGAGTCGAACGTGATGCCCTTGCCGACCAGGACGAGGGTCTTGGACGCCTCGGGGTGGGTGTAGGAGAGGCGGACGAGCCGCGGCGGGTTGACCGAGCCCTGCCCGACCCCCGCGATGCCGCCGTAGCCGCCGTCCACCAGGTCCTTCTCGTCCAGCACCTGGATGGACAGCCCGGTCTCGCCCGCGACCCGCTCGGCCTCGCCGGCGAGATCCTCGGGGGACAGGTGGGACGGCGGGGTGTTGACCAGGTCGCGCACGAGCCTGACCGACTCGGCGAGGATCCGGGCGCGCTCCACCGCGGCGTCGGCGCCGTCCGCGGCGGCGATCAGGCGGATCTCCTCGACCGGGCTCTTGTGCTCGTCGCCGGTGCGGTAGGAGTCGAAGGAGTACGCGCCGAGCATTGCGCCGAGCGCGACGGCCGCCACGTGCTCGGCGGTTCCGCCGGCGCCGGTGCCGGGCAGCGCGACGGCGACCCTGGAGGTGCCGGCGAGGGAGCGGACCGCGGCGCCGGCGGCGCGGCGGACGTCCTCGGCGGAGGGGTCCGCGCCCAGTCCGGCGGCGACGATGACCTTGGCGGTGACGGCGCCGAGCGCGGGCAGTTTGGTGATCTCTCCGGCCTTGCCGGTGGCGCCCAGCGCGGCCAGGGCCTCGGCGAGCCTCCCGTCCAGCGCGCGGTCGAGGTCCTCCGAACCGGGGGCCGGCGCGGGGCCCGCCTCCGCCGGGGAGACGCCGACCACGATCGCGTCGACGTCGATGCTGGCCAGGGCTTCGCTGTCAAGGCTGATGCTCGTCACGTAGCACGATGTTAGTCCTCCCGGTGACCGGTTTCGTCTTTTTCGATCAAGCGCTGCCCGTCCGGGGGCCGCCGCCGGCGGGGCCGCGGGCCCCGGCGCCGTCAGGGAAGCGAGATGAGCGCGATCAGCGCGGCGGTCGTGGCGATCTCGACCAGGGCGCCGAGGACGTCCCCCGTCACCCCTCCCAGCCGCCGCACGGCGCGCCGCAGCAGCAGGAGCGCGGCGGCGGTCCCGGCCACCACCGCGGCGACCCCGTGCAGAGCGCCGCCGAGACCGCCGGAGGCCGCCCCCGCGGACGCCGCGGCCACCAGCACGGCCGCCGTGCCGACCGCCGCCGCACGGGCCGGCACGGTACCCGCGACGAGCGCGCCCAACCCGCCGGGACGCGCGGCCGGGACGCCGGTCCGGCAGGCCCAGGGAAGTGCCAGGCGGCCCGCGACGGACGCGATCAGCACCGCGCCGGCCGGATCGGGCGCCGAGGCCAGGGCGGCGACCTGGACCAGCAGCGTCAGCAGCAGCGTGACGACGCCGAACGGGCCGATGTCGGACCGCTTCATGATCTCCAGCGCCTCGGCGGCGGGGCGCCCGCTGCCCAGCCCGTCCGCGAGGTCCGCGAGGCCGTCCAGGTGCAGGGCCCGGGTCGCGGCCGCCGTCGCGGCCACCGCGAGCGCCGCCGCCGGCAGCGGGGACAGGCCGAGCAGGTCGCCCGCGAGCAGCACGAGTGCCGCGGCCCCGCCGGTGATCAGGCCGACGGCGGGGGCGAGCAGCATCGCCCGGCGCGCGGTCTCCCGGTCGACCCGGCCGGCGCCCACCGGGACGACGGTCAGCAGCGTGATCGCCAGCCGCAGGCCCGCGATCACCGGAGCTCCGTGACGCGTCCGGCCACGACCAGCGCCGCCTCCTCGGATTCGGCCGCGAGCCGCTGGTTGAGCCGGCCGAGCGTGTCGCCGAACGCCCGCCCGGACGGCGTCGTCGGCACCAGCGACAGGCCGACCTCCTCGCTCACCGCCACCACGCGCGCCCGGGTGTCCCGCCACGCCGACACGAGGTCGTCCAGGCGCGGGCGCACGAGGGACGGGTCGTCCCATGCGTCCGTGTCGTCCATCGCCGCGGCGAGCCAGGTGCCGATGCCGTCCACCAGCACCGCGCCCGTCGCGGACGCCAGGACGCCCGCCAGGTCGGTCGTCTCGGCCGTGTCCCACCAGGCCGGGCGGCGGCGCCGGTGGGCGGCGACGCGCCCCCGCCATTCCGGATCGCCGCTGGCCGGGCCGGTGGCTACGTAGCGGACCTCCGCGCAGGCGGCCAGCCGTAGTTCCGCCTCGGCGGACTTGCCCGACCGTGTCCCGCCCAGCAGGAGGGTCCGGTGCGGACCGTCCTGGGGCTGCTTCCAGAACGCCATGCGGCGTTCCAGTTCGCCTGGTGACGGCAGACGGTGGTCGACGTGCACGGCCACCACCTCCGTCTTGGACGTCACCGCCCCGAGGCGGCGCAGCCGACCGAGGTGTTCCGGCGACCCGGCCAGGTCCAGCAGGACGGCGTCGTACTCCACGCCGCCGGCGGGCTCGGGCCTGGCACCGGGACCGGCCGCGACCAGCACCCGTTGCCCGTGCGGGCCGCGGACCTCGTAGCCGCCGGGCACATCGGCGCGCGGGCGGTCCTGAAGCGGCACCCCGCCGATGAGGATGCGCTCCGGGGTGGCCGGGTCGTACCGGACGCCGGCGGTGCGCAGCCGGTTGCAGGACGCGCAGCGGCACTCCGGCGCGGGCCATCCGTCCGGGCCGGCGATTCCGCGAAGCTCGATGTTCATCTCGTCCGGAACTCTATGGTTACGTTCACCGTAAGGATCACGAACGTCCCCCGCAGGAGGCCCCGGTGGGCAACCCCCCGAACGCGCCATGGCCGGGTCAGCCGGGACCGGGCGCGCAGCCGCCCTACGGCCCGGCATCCGGCCCTCCAGGCCCTCCGGGCGGCCCGCCGCCCGGAGGCCCGGGCTGGCAGCCAGGCCCGCCCGGCCCGTACGGACCGCCGCCGCCCTCGGGGGGGAGGCAAAGGGTGCGGGGTCGGCCTGGTGATCGGGCTGGTCGCCGGCGGGCTGGTCCTGGTGCTGGCCCTGGCCACGGTCGTCTTCCTCGTGACGCGGGGGGACGATGAAGGCGGCGATGGCGGCGACATCCAGCTGCGGGTCGGGAAGATCGCGGGTGGAGCGGAGGCCACGCCGCAGGCCGACGGGTCCTTGGCGATGGCCCGCCCGGGCGTCACCTCGCCGGTCGTCGACGTCTACGAGGACTTCGCCTGCCCGCACTGCGGCGACTTCGACCGCAAGCACGACCCCATGCTCAAGGAGCTGGCGGTATCGGGAAGGGCCAAGGTCGTGTTCCGCCCGATGCTCGTCTTCAACGAGAGCCGGCAGCCCGCGCACGACAACTCGCTCAGGGCCGCCGCCGCGCTGCGCTGCGTGGGCGACGGCGCGCGCTGGCTCTCCTACCAGGACGCCCTGTACGCGAACCAGCCGTCGAGCCTCGACACGCCGGGCTACTCCACGGAGGAGCTGATCTCGCACGCGGCGAAACTCGGGCTCACCGGCGACGACTTCACGTCATGTGTCCAGAGCCAGCGCTACGCCCGGAGCGTGCAGACGGTCAGCCAGGGCTACATAGCGTCCGGGATCCAGGGCACGCCCGCCGTGCAGGTGAACGGCCGCACGCTCGGCTCTTCCGAGATCGAGAGCCCGGAGGCCCTGCGCCGCGCCATCGAATCCGCGTCCTAGGGGCGCGTTCCGACTAGTCTCACCGCGACGAGGGAGGTCGAGAAGCGATGGCGTGGAGCTGGCGTTTGGAGAAGGCCGACGGGCGCTCGGTCGGCATGGCGGAGGAGACCTTCTCCACCCAGGCGGACGCGGAGAGCTGGCTGGGGGAGAACTGGCGGGGGCTGCGCGCGGGCGAGGTCGACAAGGTGGCCCTGCTGGACGGCGAGACGCTCGTCTACGAGATGAGCCTGCACGAACCGGAATGAGGCCGGAATGAGGCCGGAATGAGGCCGGGATCAGGCCGGCCCCTGAAGGGCCGCGGGGCGGGCGCCCCGCGGCCCTTGCGTCACTTCTGCGGAGGGGTCAGGGGCGAGTGCGCGGGCTGCGCGTCTTGGCCGGGTCCCGGATGACGACCGGGCCGAGGACGTCGTCGATCCGCTTCATCACGTCGGCCTCCAGCTTCACCCCGGCGGCCTTCACGTTGTCGGCGACCTGCTCGGGACGGCTCGCGCCCACCAGCGCCGCCGACACGTTCGGGTTCTGCAGCGTCCAGGCGATGGCGAGCTGCGCCATCGAGAGCCCGAGGTCGTCCGCTATCGGCTTGAGGTTTTGCACGCGGGTCAGCAGGTCGTCGTCCAGGTAGCGCTTGATCATGTCGGCGCCGCCCTTGTCGTCGGTGGCGCGCGACCCCTCGGGCAGCGGCTGCCCCGGCCGGTACTTGCCGGTCAGCACGCCCTGCGCGATCGGCGACCAGACGAGCTGGCCGACGCCCTCCCGCTCGCACAGCGGGACGACCTCCTCCTCGATGACCCGCCACAGCATCGAGTACTGCGGCTGGCTGGAGACGATCCGGTCGAACCCCATCTCGTCGGCGATCTTGAGGGCGCTTTCGATCTCCTCCGCGCGCCACTCCGAGACGCCGACGTAGAGGACCTTGCCCTGCCGGACGAGGTCGTCGAACGCCCGCAGCGTCTCCTCCAGGGGAGTCTCGTAGTCGAACCGGTGGGCCTGGTAGAGGTCCACGTAGTCGGTACCGAGCCGGCGCAGTGAGGCGTGCGCCGACTCCATGATGTGCTTGCGCGACAGCCCCCGGTCGTTCGCGCCGGGGCCGGTGGGCCAGTAGACCTTGGTGAAGATCTCCAGCCCCTCGCGGCGCTGCCCGCTGAGCGCGCGCCCGAGGACCTCCTCGGCGCGCGTGCCGGCGTAGACGTCCGCGGTGTCGAAGGTGGTGATCCCCTCGTCGAGGGCCGCGCGCACGCACGCGCGCGCCGCGTCCTCCTCGACCTGGGAGCCGTGGGTGAGCCAGTTGCCGTAGGCGATCTCGCTGATCTTCAGACCGCTCCGGCCCAGGTTTCGGAACTCCATGATCCCGACCCTAGCCGGGGCGTCCCGGTGCGGCCGGATGCGGACGGCGCGGGCCGCCGGTCAGACCTTGTCCTTCTCGCCGATCTTCACCCGGGGGTTCGGGATGCGCAGCCGGCGGATCTGCATGGCCCGCATCGCCGCGTACATCCCGACGCCCTTGGCGTTCTCGTCGGGGTAGCGCTCGGCGGCCAGCCGCTTGATGCCGCGGCTCAGCAGGATGCCCTCGGCGAAAACCACGAAGAGCAGCACCGGCGGGGCGAACAGCACCAGCAGCCGGGCGATCGGGATCGGCAGCATGCTGAGCAGCACGATCGCGAACATGCCGTACATCAGGTACGAGCCGACGGTGCGGCGCGAGTCGACGTAGTCGCGCGCGAGCCTGCGGACGGGGCCCTTGTCCCGCTTGAGCAGGTGCTCCTCGCTGCCCTTGGCCATACCCTGGCGCACCTTGGCGCGCTCGGCGGCCTGCTTCTCGCGCAGCTTCTTGTACGCCTCCTTGCGGTTGGCGGGGGCGGTGATCGGCTGCCGGCGAAGCTTCTCGGCGTCCCGCCGCTTGGGCGTGGGACGCCCCTTGCCTCCCGGCTTTACTACCTGAGGAGGATTCGGCGGGGCCTCAGGGGTACGACGCTTGAACACGGGATCAGCCTACCGGGCTGCGAACATCGTGGCTGCCTCGCGCGTTAACGCGTAGGGTGATAAGAACCCCAGCAGTGGTCATTGAGCCCAGTTCACGACTGAGGCGACAGCACGAAGGGACCGGCGCCGCGCGATGAGCGTGATGAAAAGAATGTCGATGATCTTCAAGGCCAAGGCCAACAAGGCCCTGGACCGGGCCGAGGATCCTCGCGAAACCCTCGATTACTCCTACCAGCGCCAGCTGGAGATGCTGCAGAAGGTCCGACGGGGGGTCGCCGACGTCGCCACCTCGCGCAAGCGCCTCGAACTGCAGATCAACCAGCTTGAGCAGCAGCAGAGCAAGCTGACCGACCAGGGCAAGAAGGCCCTGCAGGTCGGCCGGGAGGACCTCGCCCGCGAGGCGCTGACCCGCCGGTCCGGGCTGGAGGGCCAGCTGAACGACCTGCGCACCCAGTACCAGCAGCTGCAGGGCGAGGAGGAGAAGCTCACGCTCGCCTCCCAGCGGCTCCAGGCCAAGGTCGACTCCTTCCGCACCCGCAAGGAGACGATCAAGGCGACCTACACGGCCGCCGAGGCGCAGACCAAGATCAACGAGGCGTTCTCCGGCATCTCCGAGGAGATGGGCGACGTCGGCCTGGCCATCCAGCGCGCCGAGGAGAAGACCGACACGATGAAGGCGCGCGCCGGCGCCATCGACGAGCTGCTCGCCTCCGGTGCGCTGGAGGACTTCTCCGGTCCGAAGGACGACATCCAGGCCGAGCTGGACCGGATGGGGTCCGGCCCCGGCGTCGACCTGGAGCTGGAGCGGCTGAAGGCCGAGCTGGGCCAGGGCCCCGCGCCCAAGGAGCTGAACCAGGGAACGCCGACCGCGCAGCCGCAGCAGCACCAGCAGGACAACCCCCAGCAGGCGCAGTGGCCGCAGAACCCCGGGGGTGCCCAGTGATCGTCCGCCTGATGGGCGAGGGTCAGCTGGACGTGGCCGCGGAGGACCTGCCCGCCCTCAACTCACTCGACGACCAGCTGGAGTCGGCGATCGAGTCGGGCGACGAGGCGACCTTCCGCGCCGCGCTGCACGCACTGCTGGAGAACGTGCGCAAGGTGGGCACGCCGCTGCCGCCGGACAGCCTGGCGCCCTCCGAGCTGATCCTCCCCCCGGCGGACGCGCACATCGCCGAGGTGCGCTCGATGCTGGGGGACGACGGCCTGATCCCCGACTGACGCGCGGTCCGCGCCTCGTTCCCCGGCCCAAGCGGACATCCAGGCACAAAATTCAGGTTCTGTGCGTTGTACAAATGAATATCGATCCGGGGTAACAGGGGGTGGCCGCATGGCCAGAACGCGCTACGCCTCCGACAGGGGGCTGACGTCGCGGATGCTCGTGACGATGTTCCTGCTGGGGCTGGTCTACGTCGTCTTCGTGGGGGCGTTCTTCGTCTTCGTTCCCGAGTGGGCCGTGGTCGCGCTGGTCGGGGCGGGCCTGTTCCTGCTCGCCCAGTACTTCTTCTCCGACAAGATGACGCTGTTCGCCATGCGCGGCCGCATCGTCTCGCCGCGGGAGGCTCCCGAGCTGCACGGCGTCGTCGACCGGATCTGCGCGATGTCGGACGCGCCGAAGCCGAAGGTCGCGATCGCCGACTCCGACGTGCCGAACGCGTTCGCCACCGGGCGCAACCAGAAGAACGCCGTCGTCTGCGTCACCACCGGGCTGCTGCGCCGGCTCGACCCGGTGGAGCTGGAGGGCGTCCTCGCGCACGAGATGGCGCACGTCGCGCACCGGGACGTCGCGGTCATGACGATCGCCTCGTTCCTCGGCATCCTCGCGGGCCTGATCACCCGGTTCGGGCTCTACGCGGGGCTGTGGGGCGGCTTCGGGGGCCGCAGCAGGGACCAGAACACGGGGCTGATCCTGCTCGCCGTGGTCGCCGCCAGCGCCCTGGCCTACGCGATCAGCTTCCTGCTCACCCGGGCGCTGTCGCGCTACCGCGAGCTGTCGGCCGACCGCGCCGCCGCGCTGCTGACGGGGCGCCCCTCGGCGCTGGCCAGCGCGCTGACGAAGGTCACCGGGGACATCGCGCGGATCCCGACCAGGGACCTGCGGTCCGCGCAGGCGTTCAACGCGTTTTTCTTCACCCCGGCGCTCGGCCGGGGCGTCAGCGTCTCGTCGCTGTTCGCCACGCACCCGCCGCTGGACAAGCGGCTCGCCCAGCTTTCGAAGATCTCCGACCAGCTCAGCAGGGGAGTGTAGAACCGGTGGGTTTCCTGGACACGCTGCTCGGCCGCTCCAAGCCGGTCAAGCCCGACCTCGACCGGCTGTTCGGGCTCTCGACGGCCGCGATCACCCTGGAGGCGGCGACCGGGTTCGTACCGACCGGGCGCGGCTCGGTGTGCTTCCGCGCGGCGGAGGGCGGCGCGTTCGCGCGGCTGCAGCGCGACGTCCAGGAACTGCTGGACGCCGACGAGGGGCCCAAGGTCGAGATCAGCACCGACTCCTACGGGTACACGTGGATCCTCAACCGGCACGATCCGGCGGACCTGCCCGCCCTCGTCACCGATCTGCACGCGGTCAACGCGACGCTGGAGGCGAACGGCTTCGGCCCGCACCTGCTGGTGTCGCTGGCCGGCTTCCGCGGCCCCGAGGGGCAGCGCCTCGCCCTCGTCTACCTCTACAAGCGCGGGACGTTCTACCCGTTCGCCCCGCTCCCCGGCGACAAGCGGGACAACGCGCTGGAGCTCCAGGTGCGCGGCGCGGTCGGCGCCGACCTGCCGTTCGAGGAGGACCTCGGCCGCTGGTTCCCCGTCTGGGGCGCGCCGGGTCTCTGACCGTGACCACGCCGTGTCCGGAATGTGTGTCACCGGACGCTGCGCGCCGCCCGCGCCCGGACTAACGTCGGGCCATGGCGCCCTCCCGTGACGCTCCCGACTCCGGCCTGACCTGGCGGATGCTCGCCACGGCGGTCCTGGTCGCGCTGGTGTACGCGGCCGCCGTGCTGCCCGCGTTCCTCGCCGGACCGGTGTGGGGCGCGGCCGCGGCGGCCGCCGCGGTGGCCCTCGCGGTCGTCTCGGCCCGTGCGGCGGACCGGCTGGCCCTCTACGCGATGGACGCCCGCCTCGCCACCTCCGACGAGGAGCCGGAACTGCACGCCGTCCTCGACCGGCTGTGCATGTCGTCCGGCCTTCCCAAACCCCGGCTCGCCGTCTCCGCGCTGGACACGCCCAACGCCTTCGCCGCCGGGTCGGGGCCGGGGTCGGCGGTGGTGTGCGTCACCGGCGGGCTGCGCTCGCGCCTCGAACCGGGCGAGCTGGCAGCCGTCCTCGCCCACGAGACCGCGCACGTCGCCAACCGGGACGTGCTCGTCGGCGCGGTCGCCACGTTCCCCGCCCTGTGCGCCGGGCTGTTCCTCGGCTGGTGGACGGGCCTGCTCACCGGCCGGGACAGGCACGGCGCCGGTCGCGCGGCGGCCTTCGCGGGCGGGATCGTCCTGCTGCCGCCCGGGATCGCGGCGGCGGTGCTGTACGGCGTCGGCACGCTGGTGGGGCTGGCACTGTCGCGGCACAGGGAGCTGTGCGCGGACGCCACCGGGGCGCTGCTGACCGGGCGCCCCGCCGACCTCGTGTCGGCCCTGGACAAGATCAGCGAGGGGCTGCGGGACGCGTCCCGGGACGACCTGCGGGCGCTGCGCCCGGTGAGCGCCCTCTGCGTGGTCGGGGCGCGCGGCGGCGGTGCGGCCGGGCTGCTGTCCAGCCATCCTCCGCTGGAGCGGCGCAGGGAGCGGCTGTCGGCCATCTCCTGGCGGCTCGCGAGCGGCGGCTGACGTGGGAATCCTGGACGGCCTGCTCGGACGGCACGTGCCCGGCATGCCGGACCTGGACCGGCTGTTCGACCTGCCGCCCGCCGTGCCGGCGCTGGAGGCCGCGACGGGCTTCGCCCCGGACGGCACGGGCGCCGTCTGCCACCGCGTCGTGGAGGGCGGCCCGTTCGGCGCCTTCGACCGGGTGCAGCGCGACGTCGCCCGGCTCCTGCGCGACGACCCGGGCCGCGAGACGGCCCTCAGCGCGGGCCCGCACGGCTGGGGATGGGCGCACGTCACCCGCCCGCCGGACGCGTTCGAGCGGCTGATCGCCGACCTGCACATGGTCAACGCCACGCTGACCGCCGCCGGCTACGGGCCCTACCTGCTCTGCTCGGTGACCGGCTTCCGCCGGGGGGACGAGCCGCAGCGGCTCCTCGTGGTCCATTCGCCCGGCCGCGGCACGTTCTACCCGTTCGCCCCCCGCCCGCCCGGCGAGCAGGGGGCACGCGGCCGCAACAACCTGGTCGAGATGCGTGCGCGCGAGGTGCTCGCAGAGATGCTGCCGGTGGAACCCGACACGGCCCGCTGGTTCCCCCTCTGGGACGCCCCGGGCCTGCCCTAGGGGAGGGAGAGCATCTGGTCGAGGGCTACGCGGGCGTAGTGGGCGGTCTCCTCGTCCACCTGGATGACGTTCTGCACGTCGCCGCGCGCCAGCGACTCCAGCGACAGCACCAGGTGCGGCAGGTCGATCCGGTTCATCGTCGAGCAGTAGCAGACGGTCTTGTCGAGGAACATGACGTTCTTGTCCGGGTGGGCGTTCGCCAGCCGCCGGACGAGGTTCAGCTCGGTGCCGATGGCCCAGGACGAGCCGGGCTCCGCCGCCTCGATCGCCTTGATGATGTACTCGGTCGACCCGATCTGGTCCGCGGCGGTGACGACCTCGTGCCGGCACTCCGGGTGCACCAGGACGTTCACGCCGGGAACGCGCTCCCTGACCTCGTTGACCGAGTCCAGGGTGAACCGGCCGTGGACGGAGCAGTGGCCGCGCCAGAGGATCATCTTCGCGTCCCTGAGCTGCTGCGGCGTCAGGCCGCCCTCCCGGCGGTGCGGGCTGTAGACGACGCAGTCGTCCAGTGAGAGGCCCATCTGCAGGACGGCGGTGTTGCGGCCGAGGTGCTGGTCGGGCAGGAACAGGACCTTCTTGCCCTTCCCGTAGGCCCAGTCCAGAGCTCGCTTGGCGTTGGACGAGGTGCACACGACACCGCCGTGCCGGCCCACGAACGCCTTGATGTCGGCCGAGGAGTTCATGTAGGTGACGGGGACCACGTCGTCGGCCACGCCCGCGTCCTCCAGGACGTCCCAGCATTCCTCGACCTGGTCGAAGGTGGCCATGTCGGCCATCGAGCAGCCCGCACCGAGGTCGGGCAGGATCACCCGCTGGTGGGCGGCGGTGAGGATGTCGGCGGACTCCGCCATGAAGTGGACGCCGCAGAACACCACGTAGGGGGCGTCGGGCCGGGCCGCCGCCTGCTGGGCCAGCTTGAACGAGTCGCCGGTGACGTCCGCGAACTGGATGACCTCGTCCCGCTGGTAGTGGTGGCCCAGCACGAACACCTGCCCGCCGAGGGCGGCCTTGGCGGCGCGGGCCCGCTCGACGAGCGCCGGGTCGGAGGCGGGCGGCAGCTCGCCGGGACAGTCGACACCGCGTTCGCTGGCGGGATCGGTGCCGCTGCCGAGCAGCAGCAGCGGAAGGTCGCGTGTCGTGGTGGTCACGGCGTTCTCCCTTCGCGACGGAGGACTTATCGTCGCTTTGACGACTAATGATTGCACATCCCCGGCCCGGCCGTGATGTGACGTAGGACGCACCGTCCCGCGGTGTTAGCGGAGACCGATACGCGGAATGGCCTAGTGGCGAGGTACGTTGTCCTACGGGAAGGGGCGTACGACGTCCTCGAGGACAAGCGACACTCCGCCGCCCCGCGCGGCGCAGCGAGACCCGGGAGCTGAACACATGACGGTTTCAGGCGAGACCACGCAGGAGACCACGCAGCAGGGCGTCAACCTCACGGACGCCGCCGCCGAGAAGGCCAAGGGCCTGCTCGAGCAGGAGGGCCGCGACGACCTTGCGCTGCGTGTCGCCGTGCAGCCGGGCGGCTGCTCCGGCCTGATCTACCAGCTCTTCTTCGACGAGCGTGAGATGGACGGCGACCAGATCCAGGACTTCGGCGGGCTGTCGGTCCGCGTCGACCGGATGAGCGCCCCCTACCTCACCGGCGCGACCATCGACTTCGTCGACTCGATCGAGAAGCAGGGCTTCACGATCGACAACCCGAACGCCTCGGGCTCCTGCGCCTGCGGCGACTCCTTCAACTGAGCCGCGTTCGGCGAAGCGCCCGCGGAGAGGCGGCCGGGACCTTGCCCGGCCGCCTCTTTCCGGTTGCCCGCCGCACTCCGGCAGTGATCCATGGTGCGATGGGGAAGTAGTCTTTCCGGGTTCGAAACAGCCGGTGAACAGCCGGACGACCACGACGAGGAGAGCGGCTCCGTGCGCATCGCCGTGACAGGCTCCATCGCTACCGACCATCTGATGACCTTCCCCGGAAGGTTCACCGACCAGCTCCTGCCCGACCAGCTGGCCCGGGTATCGCTGTCCTTCCTGGTGGACGAGCTGGAGATACGCCGCGGCGGGATCGCCGCCAACATCTGCTTCGGCATGGGAAGCCTCGGCAAGGACTCGATCCTCGTCGGCTCCGTCGGCGACGACTTCGCCGACTACCGCTCCTGGCTCGAACGGCACGCCGTCGACACCGCGTCCGTGCACGTGTCCGAGATCCAGCACACCGCCCGGTTCCTGTGCACCACCGACCAGGAGCAGAACCAGATCGCCACGTTCTACGCCGGCGCGATGAGCGAGGCCCGCTCCATCGAGATCAAGCCGGTCGCCGACCGCGTCGGCGGCCTCGACCTCGTCGTCGTCAGCCCGAACGACCCCGAGGCGATGCTCCGGCACACCGACGAGTGCCGCACCCGCGGCATCCCGTTCGCCGCCGACCCGTCCCAGCAGCTCGCCCGGATGGAGGGGACCGAGGTCCGCCGCCTCATCGACGGGGCCGCCTACCTGTTCAGCAACGACTACGAGCGGGCGCTCGCCGAGGAGAAGACCGGCTGGAGCGGCGAGGAGATCCTCGGCCGCGTCGGCGTCCGCGTCACCACCCTCGGCGCCAAGGGCGTCGTCATCGACCGCGAGGGCGAGGAGGGCGTGCACGTCCCGTGCCTCCCCGTCGAGAACGTCGTCGACCCGACCGGCGTCGGCGACGCCTTCCGCGCGGGCTTCCTGACGGCGACGGCCTGGCACCTGCCGCTGGAACGCGCCGCCCAGGTCGGCTGCGCCATCGCCGCGCACGCCCTCGAATCCGCCGGCCCGCAGGAGTACACCCTGTCCCGCCAGGGCTTCCTCGACCGCTTCGCCGCCACCTACGGGGCCGACGCGGCCGACGAGATCGCTCCCCACCTGACCTGCCCCGCCCCGTAGCCGCTCCCCGACCGCCACGTGAAAGGGCCGCGCCCCCGGCGCGGCCCTTCATCGTCTGCGGAGCGGGCCGGCCCTCGCCCCGCTCTCCGGTCAGCGCACGCGCTCAGTACATGCGGCGGATGTGGAATCCCCAGCCGCCCTGCTGGAGCGTCTCCTCCCACACGAACTCCTGGGACTTCATGCGGCACCATGCGGGGACGTCGGTCCGGGCCGCGGCGTCGTCGGCGAGGACGGCGATGATCTGGCCGACCGGGACCTCGCGGATCCGCTCGGCCAGCATGATGATCGGGATGGGGCACTTGCGGCCGAGCGCGTCGATGACGAGCGCCGGCGGCGGGCCGGCGGGCTGCTCGGTGTTCCGGCCAACGGCCGGGCGCGCGGGTGGCGGGATCTCGCCTGGGCGCTCGTGCACGTCGCCGTCGGGTTCCCGCTCGGGCTGGCCGCCCTGATGTGCCTGGGCAACATCCTGGTCGCCGCGGTGGCGTTGTCGTTGTGGTGGGCGTTTCCCGCCGAGGCGCGTCCCACTCTGTTCTCGGTTTTCGACGTCCGAGTGGACGATTGGGCGACCGCGCTGGTCGGGGGATCTGTGCAGATCGCCGTTCTCGGTGCGGTGGCCTGGTGGGTGCTCCCGGTGCTGGCGCGAGTCCATGCGCGCACGTGCCTGGCCGTGCTCGCGCAGTCGGCCCACGAGCGGCGGCTCACCGAGCGGGTCGACGTGCTGACCAAGAGCCGGGTGGGCGTGGTCGACGCCCACGGCGCCGAGCTCCAGCGGATCGAACGCGATCTGCACGACGGGACGCAGGCGCGCCTGGTGTCCATCGCCATGCAGCTCGGCATCGCCCGGGAGTCGCTCGCCGACGACCCGGACACTGTGGCGACGCTGATCCAGCAGGCGCATGAGACGGCGGAGGAGGCGATGGCCGAGCTCCGCACGGTGCTGCAGACGATCTACCCGCCGATCCTCGCCGACCGCGGGCTCGGCGGGGCGCTGACGGCGCTGGCCGCCCGGTCGAGCGTGCCGGTCCACATCGAGTTCGCCGACGTGGGCACGCTCCCGGCGGCCGCGGAGGCCGTGGCCTACTACGTGATCGCCGAGGCGCTGACGAACGTGTCCAAGCACGCCGCCGCGACGCGGGCGTCCCTCCGGGTCGAGCGCGCCGACGACGTGCTGTCCGTCGAGGTCACCGACGACGGCAGGGGCGGCGCCGACGAGGGGCGCGGCACCGGGATCACCGGGATACGCCGGCGGGTCGCCGCCCTGGACGGCACCGTCCGCCTCGACAGCCCGCCGGGCGGCCCCACCACGCTCGCCGTCCGGATGCCGTGCGCGAAGTGAACGTTCAGGAGGTTCGGTGCGGGTCGTGATCGCCGAGGACAACGTCCTGCTGTCCAGCGGCCTGGAGCTGCTGCTGGAGAAGAAGGGCTGCCAGGTCGTGGCGGTCGTCGGCGACGGTGAGGCGTTCCTCGACGCGGTCGCCGAGCACGGCCCCGACATCGCCATCGTGGACGTGCGCTTGCCGCCGTCGTTTCGCGACGAGGGAATCCACGCCGCGCTGCAAGCCCGCCGCGAGCACGGAGCCCTGCCGATACTGGTGCTGTCGCAGTACGTCGAGCGCGAGTATGCCGGCGAGCTCCTCTCCGACGGCCGCGGCGGCATCGGCTACCTCCTCAAGGACCGCATCGGCCGGGTGACCGAGTTCGTCGACGCCCTGCACCGCGTCGCGTCCGGCGGCACCGCCATGGACCCCGAAGTGGTCGCCCAACTCCTCACGCACCGCGGCGGCTCCCCGCTGGAAGCCCTCACGCCCCGCGAACGGGAGTCGCTCGCCCTCATGGCGCAGGGGCACGACAACGCCACCATCGCCGAGCGGATGCGCATCTCCGGCAACGCCGTCCACAAGCACATCGGCAACATCTTCGCCAAGCTCGGCCTGGCACCGGACGACTCCGGCCACCGCCGCGTCCGGGCCGTCCTCGCCTACCTGGACGACGCGCCCCACTCGGCAGGGCCGACTCCCGGCCCCGCGACCTAACGCTGACTGCGGCGACGTCGCCCCTTGCACGCGGGCGGGCGGGGGTGGCTTGGTATTCACTCGGTGTATGTATTGAGTGTATAGTAGCGCCATGTCCACACCGCTGGTTCTGCTTGCCTTGCTCGCCGAGGGGGCCAAGCATGGGTACGAGCTGAAGCGCGAGCATGACGAGCGGCTGCCCGGGGCCAAGCCGTTGCCGTACGGGCAGGTCTACTCGACGCTGCAGCGGCTGGGGCGGGACGAGTTCGTGGCCGTCGCCGGGGTCGTCCAGGAGGGCGGGCCCGAGCGCACGCTCTACGAGCTGACCCCGAAGGGCGCCGAGAAGCTGCGGGCGTGGCTCGCCGAGACGGAGCCGCCGCTGCCCTACGTCGGCGGCGCCCTGTTCGCCCGCGTGATCATGTCGCTGGTGGCCGGTGGCGACGCGCGTGCCGCCCTGGATCGGCAGCGCGCGGCCCACCTGGAGCGGATGCGGGAGCTGACCCGCACCAAGACGGCCTCCGGCGCGTCCGCCGCCGCGGTCCTGGCCGCGGACTACGCACTGTTCCACCTGGACGCCGACCTGCGGTGGATGGAACTGGCCGTGCGCCGCCTGGCCGACCTGACCGAGGAGATCAACCGATGACACCACTGCTGCAAGCGCGCGATGTGAGCATGTCGTTCGGCCGCACGCGGGCGTTGCGCGGCGCGTCCCTCACGATCGGCGCCGGGGAGATCGTGGCGATCTCCGGTCCGAGCGGGTCGGGCAAGAGCACGCTGCTGCACTGCCTGGCCGGCATCCTCGTCCCCGATGACGGCGAGATCCGCTACGGCGAGACGCGCCTCGACGAACTCGACGAGGACTCCCGCACTCGCCTGCGGCGGGAGGTGTTCGGCATCGTCTTCCAGTTCGGCGGGCTGGTGCCCGAGCTGACCGCGGTGGAGAACGTGGCCGTCTCGCTGATGTTCGGCGGGCTCGGCCGCGCGGAGTCCGCCGCGGCCGCGATGGACTGGCTGGGCCGCCTCGGCGTGGACGACTGCGCGCCCCTGCGTCCCGGCGACCTGTCCGGTGGCCAGGCGCAGCGGGTCGCCATGGCACGGGCGCTGGCCCACGGCCCCAAGGTCGTCTTCGCCGACGAGCCGACCGGCGCGCTCGACAGCGTCGCCGGGGAGGAGGTCCTCGGCCTGCTGCTCGCGACGGCCAGGGAACACGGCACCACCGTCGTCCTGGTCACGCATGACAACCGGATCGCCGCCTTCGCCGACCGGGAGGTCGTGGTCCGGGACGGCGCCGTGGCCGAAGCCCCGGCGGTGACCCGGTGACCGGCGGCCGGGCGCGGGTCCTGTTCGCCGTCGCCGCGATGCTGGCCCGCGGCACGTCCCATGCCGAGCGGCGGCGCCGCCGGCTGCTGGTCTCCGGGGCCGCGCTGGCCACGTTCTTCCTGCTCGGCGCGGCGAACCTGCTGCTGATACGGGGCACGACCCAGACCCGGTGGGCGGGGCTGGTGGCCGAGGAGGGGCTGCGGCCGGGCACCGCGCTGGCGCTGGCGCTGCTCGTCGTTCCGGTGCTGGCGCTGCTGCATCAGGTCGGCCGGGTCGCCCAGGCCGCGCAGGAGCGGCGGCTGGCGGCGCTGCGGCTGGCCGGTGCGACACCGCGGGACGTCCGGCTGCTCGGCGTGGCCGAGGCCCTCCGCGTCGGCACGGCCGGCGCGCTCGCCGGGGCCGTCGGCTACGTGGCCGGGCAGCGGGCGGTGATGGCCGCCCTCGGGGTGCGCGATACCGACCGGTACGCGATCCCGCCATGGCCGGTCCCGATCGTCCTGGCCCTGGTGGTGGCCGCCGCGGCGCTGGTCAGCCTGCGGGTGTCCCGCCATGTCGTCGTCTCACCGCTGAGCGTCGCGCGGCGTGCGTCCCGCCCCGGCCCATCCCCGTACACGATCCTTCCGCTCGCCCTCGGCCTGCCGCTGATGGTCGCGGGCGGGTTCGTCCGCGAGGGGTGGAGTGTGCCGCTGTTCGCGCTCGGTGCCGTCCTCGCGATCGTCGGCATCGCGGCGGGGGCCGCCCGCGTGATCCTCGAATCGGCACGCCTGGCCGGCCGTTGGGCCCGCACCCCCGAGACGCTCCTGGCGGCGCGCGCTCTGGAGGCCGATCCCCGCGCAGGAGGCCGGACCATGGCGGTCGTCGCCCTGGTCGTGGTCTTCGGCACGGCCACCGGTGTCGTCACGTGGGACGTCGTGCGGTCCGGGGGGATCTTCGACGATCCCGCCGAGCGGTTCTGGCTTGTCAGCCTGGGCCTGACCTACGGGGCGCTGCTGTTCGCGCTGCTCGTGGCGGTCACCGCGCTGGTGGTGCACCGGGCTGAAGCGCTGCTGGAGGGCGGCCGGTCGATGGCGGCGCTGGCCGCGGCCGGGGCCCCGGTGACTTCGCTGCGCCGGTCGGCCGTGCGGCAGACGCTCATCGCGGCGACCCCGGTCTGCGCGCTCGGCGCCCTGACCGCGTTGCTCGGTACGGCACCGGGCCTCTTCATGACGTCGGACCTGCCGATGATCGCCTGGACGACCGGTCACGCCCTGTTCATGGTCGTGCTGGCGGTCTCGGCCGCGGCCGCGGTGACGGCGCTGTCGAACCGGCTCCTCACCCGGGCCGCCGCCCCGGCGAGCCTCCGTGCCGAATGACCGGCGCGGTCAGGCGGGGAGGGCGTAGCGGCCGTCTTCGAGGGGGTCGACCAGGCCGTCCGCGATGAGGGCGTCGAGGGCCCGTTCGCGTTGGACGGCGTCCGACCAGACGACGTCGAGGGCCGGTTTCCCGACCGGGCCTTCGGCTTCGCGGAGGACGGCGAGGAGGCGTCCCCGGCACTGCCGGTCGGTGCCCGCGTACGTCTGGCCGCGGCGCGGCGGCCCGTCGTAGGCGGGCCGGCCCGCCAGGCGCCAGGAGCAGCGGTCGAACACCGGGCAGTCGGCGCAGCGGGGTGTGCGGGCGGTGCAGACGAGCGCGCCCAGTTCCATGACCGCGACGGCCCAGCGGGCGGCGGTGGGGGGATCGAGGGGGAGAAGGTCCTCCGCGAGCTTCACCTCGGCCCTCGTCTGCGACTTCGGCGGGTACTCCTCGCCGGAGACGAGCCTGGCCAGGACGCGCCGGACGTTGGTGTCGAGGACGGCGTGCCGCTGCCCGAACGCGAAGCTGGCGACGGCCGCGGCGGTGTAGGAGCCGATCCCGGGGAGCGCGAGGAGGTCGGCGTGCGAGGAGGGGACCTCGCCGCCGTGCCGCTCGGTGATGGCGCGGGCGCTCTCGTGCAGGCGCAGCGCGCGGCGCGGGTAGCCGAGCCGTCCCCATGCGCGGACGGCCTCGCCCGACGGTTCGCCCGCGAGCGCGGCCGGCGTGGGCCAGCGGGTCAGCCAGGCGTGCCAGACGGGCAGGACGCGGGACACCGGAGTCTGCTGCAGCATGATCTCGCTGACCAGGACCCCCCACGGGGTCGCGTCCGGTGCCCGCCAGGGGAGATCCCGGGCGTTCGCCTCGTACCAGTCGAGGATCGGGGTGGTGTAGGTGGAGTTCGGTTTCATGGCGCGGCGCCATTGTGGCACGCGGCGGGTCGTCCCCTCTTTCCCGATCACCGATTGCATACTTAACGTATGGGGGCGAACACAGGGCGTGGTATGGATCAATACTGGCGGCGTCGTACGCTCGCCCTGGCCGGAGTTCTCGCGGGCGTTGGGCTGCTTGCGTGGGCGTGCACCGGTGACGGGGACGAGCCGGTCCAGAACGCGGGCGCGGTCGAGAGCACGAGTCCACCGCCACCGCCGACCGCCATGCCGACGGTCACCGTGACCGTGACCACCACTCCCGATCCGGAACCGGCGAGAGGCGGCGGCCCGTGCACCGACCAGGATCTCGTCTTCACCATGTCGGCTCCCGGGAACATTTTCACGGGCTCCGAGCAACCCCAGTTCCGGGTCACGGTCGTGAACACAAGAAAGGGCTCCTGCATATTCGATACTAATTCGCTGGACGTCCGCATCACCTCCGGATCGGACGACATCTGGTCGTCCGCGGAATGCCGCCGGGGCGACTCGTCCAAGAAGACCCTGAAACGCGGCATCCCCCACGTGGACACCATCACCTGGAACCGCGAACGCGCCTGCGACAGCGGAAACCCAGCCCGCCCCGGCACATATGTAGCAGACCTAAAGGGCAAGAAGGCAAACAAGCAGATCTTCCACCTACGCTGACCCGCACCCCCCGCCCGGATCGCGTCCACCCCGAGCGAGATGCGCAGGTCGAGCGCGATCCTGCAGTAACTTTCGCGCTGACACCAGCCACCACCGCAACCCCGCAACGACCCCGACCGTCGCGATCGCGTCCGAAGGCAGGTTTCGAGCCTGCGAGAAACCTGATCGCGCAGCGAGGCCCCAGGCCGAGACGGAGCGATGCTAGCGATCGCACGTATTTTTTTGGGATTTCGGCCCCCAGGGCCGAAATCCCAAAAAAATACAATTCTACACGTAGCGTTCCAAGATTGAGGATTCGGCTAGGCGGGAGAGGCCCTCGCGGACGCTGCGGGCGCGGGATTCGCCGACTCCGCCGACGGCCTGGAGATCGTCTATGCTCGCCGCCAGCAGTTTCTGCAGGCCGCCGAAATGCTCGACGAGGCGCTCGACGACCATGCTCGGCAGGCGGGGGACCTTGGCGAGGAGCCGGAAGCCCTTGGGGCTGACGGGCAGGTCGAGGGCGTCCGGGCCGGAGAAGCCCATCACCTCGGCGACGGTGGACAGGTCGAGCAGCTCGTTGGCCGACAGCGTGTCCAGGTCGGAGAGGATGGCGGCGACGCCGCGGGTGCGGGTCTCGTCGGACGGGTAGTCGCGGACGATCAGCTGGCGGTCGACGTCGACGCCGGAGACGAGCTCGTCGAGCTGGAGGGACAGCAGCCGGCCGTCCGTGCCGAGCTCGACGACGTAGCCCTCGATCTCGTCGGCGATGCGGCGGACCATCTCCAGGCGCTGCACCACGGCGCTGACGTCCCGGACGGTGACGAGGTCCTCGATCTCCAGTGCCGAGAGCGTGCCGGAGACCTCGTCCAGGCGGAGTTTGTAGCGTTCGAGGGTGGCGAGGGCCTGGTTGGCCTTGGAGAGGATCGCCGCGGAGTCTTCGAGGACGTAGCGGATGCCGTCGAGGTACAGCGCGATGATGTGCATCGACTGGCTGACCGAGATGACCGGGTGGACGGTCTGGCGGGCGACGCGTTCCGCGGTGCGGTGCCGGGTGCCCGACTCCTCGGTGGGGATGGTCGAGTCCGGTACGAGGTGGACGGCGGCGCGGACGATCCGGTTGTGGCTGCCGTCGAGGACGATCGCGCCGTCCATCTTGGCGAGCTCGCGCAGCCGGGTGGCGGAGAACTCGACGTCGAGCTCGAAGCCGCCCGAGCACAGTTCCTCGACGGTCTTGTCGTAGCCGAGCACGATCAGGCCGCCGGTGTGGCCCCGTAGGATCCGCTCCAGTCCGTCGCGGATCTGGGTGCCCGGGGCCACCGCGGCCAATGTGGCGCGGCGTCGTTCGTCATGACCCTTGTCGTGTGATGGCACCTGACCCCCGGAGGTCGCTGGACGGCGTCAGTTTACCGAGGAGGGCCGCGCGCCGGTTCCTCCCCAGGTCGCAAGCATGTGTCGCTTGGCGTAATACTCTGGCGTGACCCAGGTTACGGCGCCGTAAAGGACACCTGCAGCGCCTGCTGCAGGCTGTCGACCTCCATCACCTTCATGCCCTCGTAGCTGGTGAGCTGCGGGTCGGCGCGCTTCAGCGGCGATCCGTCGGCGAGTTCGAGGGAGCCGCGCGGGACGACGGCGTGCTTGAACCCGAGCCGCGCCGCCTCGGCCAGCCGCCGCTGCACGCCGGGGACGACGCGGACCTCCCCGGCGAGGCCCACCTCGCCGAGCGCGATCAGGCTGGTGGACAGGGCCTGCTCGACGGACGCGCCCGCGACCGCCAGCGCGAGCGCCAGGTCGACGGACGTCTCGGTGAGCCGCACGCCGCCCACGGTCGAGACGTACACGTCCTGCTCGTGCATGGAGATCTTGCACCGCTGGGCGAGGACGGCGAGGACCATCGCGACCCGCGAGGTGTCCAGCCCGGACGTGGCGCGCCGCGGCGCCGGCAGGTGCGATTTGGCGACGAGCGACTGCACCTCGGCGACGAGGGGCCGGCGCCCCTCCAGCGTGACGGTGACGCAGGTGCCGGGGACGGCCTCGTCGCGGCGGGTCAGGAACAGCCCGCTCGGGTCGGGCAGCCCGACGATGCCGACCTCGGACAGGTCGAAGCAGCCCAGCTCGTCGGTCGGCCCGTACCGGTTCTTCACGGCGCGGATCATGCGGAGCCGCGAGTGCCGGTCGCCCTCGAAGTACAGGACGACGTCGACGAGGTGTTCCAGGAGGCGCGGCCCGGCGATGGCGCCCTCCTTGGTGACGTGGCCGACGAGCACGACGGTGATGCCGCGTTCCTTGGCCACGCGGATGAGGTTGGCGGCGACCTCCCGGACCTGGGTGACGCCGCCGGGCGCGCCGTCCGCCTCGGAGGTGCCGATCGTCTGGATGGAGTCGACGACGAGCAGTTCCGGCTCCACGACGTCGATGTGCCCGAGGATGGCGGACAGTTCCGACTCCGCCGCCAGGTACAGGCCGTCGGTGATCGCCCCCACGCGGTCGGCGCGCAGCCGCACCTGCTCCGCCGACTCCTCACCCGTCACGTAGAGGACGTTCTTCGGCTCGCCCCGGGGGCCCTGCGACTGCGTCGAGGCCAGCGCGGCGACCTCCAGCAGCAGCGTCGACTTGCCGATGCCCGGCTCGCCGGCCAGCAGCAGGACGGCACCGGGCACGATGCCGCTGCCGAGCACCCGGTCGAGCTCGTCCAGGCCGGTGGGCTTCGACTGCGCCGACCGCACGTCCACCTGCCCGATCGGGCGCGCCGGCGCGCTGACCGGCCCGGCCGACACGACCCGCGCCGGAGTGGCGGACGCGGCCTCGGTGACCGTCCCCCACGTCTGGCACTCGCCGCAGCGCCCGACCCATTTGGACGTCTGCCAGCCGCACTCGGTGCACCGGTAGCTCGCCTTCGCGGTCTTAGCCTTCGCCATGCGCGGAAGCGTAGAGCCCCCCTGCGACATCCGGGGTCAGGCGCCTCGGGGCTCGGCCTCGGGGAGGCTGCCGGACGCGGCACGGGCGATCAGGTCGCCCAGGTGGTCGTTGATGATGCTGGGGCGTTCCATCATGGCCATGTGGCCCGCGGACGGGACGATCTCCAGGCGGGAGTCGGGGATGCAGCCGGCGATCCGGAGGCTGTGCTCGGCGGGGGTGAGGAGGTCGTTCTCGGCGCCGATGACGAGGTTGTCGGCGCCGGCGAGCGATTCGCAGTCGCTGATCACATGCGTCGTGATCATGGAGTGGAGGTAGCCGGCGAAGGCGTCCATGCGGGTCTCGGACATCATCTGCTCGGCGAACGCGACCGCGGCCGGGCTGGCGTCCGGGCCGAAGGCGATCCGGTCCTCGATGAGGATGGCGGAGCCGCGGCTCAGGTGGCGGACCCTCTCGACGGCGCCGGAGCCGGCGCCGAGGGCGGCGAGGGCGCGGGGCATGAGGCGGTGGCCGGTGCGGGCGAGGAGGGCCGGCATGCCGAGGGTGACCTCGCCGAGGCCGGCGGACGACGTGCAGAGCAGCCCGGTGGCGACGATCTTGCGGCCGAACAGGCCGGGGTGCTCGTCGGCGTAGCGCATGATCGTTATGCCGCCCATGGAATGGCCGACGAGGACGACGGGCGTCCGCGCGGGGACCGTCGCGTCGATGACGGCGGCGAGGTCGGCGGCCAGCCGGGAGACGGTGTAGCCGTCGCGGGCGCCGCCGTCGGAGCGGCCGTGGCCGCGGTGGTCCCAGAAGACGAGGCGGCCGAGGCCGCGCAGGGCCTTGCGCTGGAAGTGCCAGGAGTCCTGGGTGAGGGTCCAGCCGTGGCAGAACACGACGGCGATGTCGGTGCGGTCCTCGCCGTCGATCTCGGCGTACAGGCGGGTGCCGTCGTCGGCGCGGACGGTGACGGGGCGGCCGCGCAGCGACCCGAACGGCTCGCCCGCGTGGGGGTCGGGACGCAGTTGCAGGCGGCGCATGGCGCGGCGCTGGACGGCGAGCCCGGCACCGGCGCCGGCCGCGCCCACGGCCGAGACGGCGAGCACGCCGCCGAGGCCCTTCCAGAGAGCGGCACGACCCCTCCGGGGCGGCTCGGTGCGAGCGACGCGGCTCGTCCTGGCGGCACGGCCCATGGTCCGTTCCTCCGTTCCGGCAATGACCGACCAGTCGGTAACTCAGGGGCAACGCCACCACAAATTAACGGCATAGTCCACCTCAAGGGGCGTCTCCCGGCCGTCCTGTTCGCGCAGGCAGGCTTCGGCGAGGTCGGGCGGGAACTCGATCCCCAGGACGGCGGCGAGATCGGCCCGGCGCTGGAACGACCACCGGATCGTCAGCGGCTCCCGGTTGAAGCCGTGCCGCGTCCAGAAGCGCTCCACGGCCTCCGGGTCGTACTTCGGCAGGCTCCGCCGGAACCAGCGGCCGAACGTGGAGCGCGTGGCGTCGTTGTCGATGACGAAGATCGCGCCGCCGCGCCGGACGACCCTGGCGAGTTCGGTGAGACCCGGTTCGCAGCCCGGCCCGAAGAAGTACGCCCACCGGGCGTGGGCGACGTCGACCGAGGCGTCCGGGAGCGGCAGCGCCTGCGCCGTGCCCGCCCGGACGGTGGCGCCCGGAAGATCGCGGACCCGCCGCGCGGCGGCCGACGCGAGACCCGCGTGCGGCTCCACGCCGATCACCCGGTTCGCGTCCTCCGCGAAGAGCGGCAGGTGGTAGCCGGTTCCGCAGCCGACGTCGAGGACGTCCGCCCCCTTCCACGGGCGGATGGCGCGCATCGCCTCGGCGAGGACGCCGTCCGGGTCGACGGCGCGGTTCTCCAGCTCGTAGATTCGGGGGGAGTTCCAGATGTTGGGGCTCGGCACGGCGCCCCGGGCGATCTCTGCCACGGGACCAGAGGGTAGCCACCCGCCCCCCGCCGGCCGGTCAAGATCACGGCGAGCAGTCGGTATCACGCGGGGCGAGGGTTTCATCACGGCCGTGGCCGCATAGGCTTTGCTTGCATACATCGCCCCTGCGAACATCACGAAGCGACCATTCCTGGCGAGGAAGCCTTGACTCCGCAGCACAACGGCGTCTATTCACCGGCCCTCCGTGTTCCGGACGCGCCGATCACGCTCTCCACCGCGTCGGTGTACCCGGAAAAGGTGCCGAGCGCGTTCGAGATCGCCGCGCTGCTGGGCTACGACGGCATCGAGGTCATGGTGTCCACGGACGCCTCGTCGCAGGACCTGAACGTCCTGCGCCGGCTGTCGGACTACCACCAGATGCCCATCAAGTCGATCCACGCGCCCTGCCTGCTGCTGACGCAGAGGGTTTGGGGGCGCGAGCCCTGGGGCAAGCTCGTCCGCTCCAAGGAGGTCGCAGAGGAACTGGGCGCGGAGGTCGTCGTCGTCCACCCGCCGTTCCGGTGGCAGCGCGACTACGCCAAGGAGTTCGTCGAGGGCCTCGCCCGTATGCAGGACGAGACGGACGTCCTGTTCGCCGTGGAGAACATGTTCCCGCTGAAGGCGCGCGGAGCCGAGGCGGGCATGTACCTGCCCGACTGGAACCCCGTCGACCAGGACTTCCCGTACGTGACCCTCGACCTGTCCCACACCGCCGTATCCGGCTCGGACCCACTCGACATGGCGGGGAGGCTGGGTGACCGTCTGCGTCACATTCACCTCGCCGATGGCGTCGGCATCACCAACAAGGACGAGCACCTCGTGCCGGGCCGCGGGAACCAGCCGTGCGGCGCGATGCTGGAGAACCTCGCCGAGAGCGGGTTCCGCGGGCACATCGTCCTGGAGGTCAACACGCGCCGCGCGTCCAGCCGCGTGGAGCGGATGGAGGACCTCGCCGAGGCACTGGCCTTCGCCCGCCTGCACCTTGCCGCCGCCCCCCACACCTGGGAGGTGACCCCGGCGGGAGAGATCACCCGCCGGGGTGTGCGGTGACGGACGCGCTGCGCCCCGAGGACGAGACCGCGAAGCGGCACGCGGCACGGGGACCCGGGCGCCGGCCGGGCCCCACCGAGACCCGCGAGAAGATCCTCGCCGAGGCACGCACCCTGTTCGCCGAGAAGGGGTACGACGGCGCCTCGCTGCGCGCCATCGCCCGCGCCGCCGGTGTCGACCCCGCCCTCGTCCACCACTTCTTCGGCAACAAGGAGGGCGTGTTCGTCGAGGCGATGCGCTTCCCGGCCGACCCCGCCGTCGTGCTTCCGCGCATCCTGGCATCCCCCAAGGAGCGGATCGGGGAGACGATGTTCCGCGTCTTCCTGGAGGTGTGGAGGGACGAGGAGCGCCGCGCGCCGCTGCTGGCCATGCTGCGCTCGGCGATGACCAACGAGCGGGCGGCGGCGCTGCTGCGCGAGTTCGTCACGGCCGCCCTGTTCGGACGCGCCAGGGAGGCCACCGACGCGCCCCCGCTGGGCATCCAGGCGGCCGCCGGCCAGATGATCGGCGTCATGATCCTGCGCCATGTGGTGCGGGTCGAGCCGCTGGCCTCCGCCTCCGAGGACGAGCTGGTCGAGCTGGTGGCCCCCACCCTCCAGCGCTACCTCGTGCCCTGATCCGGGAAGCCTCCTTTCCCCTTGCCCGATGCCCTTGACCGGCACCTGCGCGTCCGCATAAATTCAACACATGATGAGTTCTAGTCCGGCGGTGAGCGTGCGGGACCTGCGGGTCGTGCGCGGCGGCCGCGAGGTCCTGCACGGGATCACCTGCGACGTGCCGCGGGGCTCGGTCGTGGGACTGCTCGGCCCGAGCGGCTGCGGAAAGACCACGCTGATGAGGGCGCTGGTCGGCGTGCAGATCGTCCGGAGCGGCACGGTGACCGTCCTCGGCGAACCCGCCGGGGCGCCCGGCCTGCGGCGCCGCGTCGGGTACGCGACGCAGACGCCCGCCGTGTACGCCGACCTGACCGTCGCCGAGAACCTGCGCTACTTCGGCGCCGTCCTGGGCGCCCCCCGCGGCGACGTGGACCGCGTCATCGACGAGGTGGGGCTCGGCACGAGCCGCGACCAGGTCACCGCGACGCTGTCCGGCGGCCAGCTCAGCCGCGCCAACCTCGCCGTCGCGCTGCTGGGCACGCCCGAGGTCCTCGTCCTGGACGAGCCGACCGTGGGCCTTGACCCGGTGCTGCGCCAGGAACTGTGGGAGCTGTTTCGCGGCCTCGCCGACCAGGGCCGCACCCTGGTCGTGTCCAGCCACGTCATGGACGAGGCAGGCCGCACAGACCGGCTCCTCCTCATGCGCGAGGGCCGGATCCTCGCCGACGGCACACCGGACGGCCTGCGTTCCCGCACCGGCAGGCCCGACCTCGAACAGGCGTTCCTCCACCTGATCGCCGAGAAGGCCGGGAGCCCCTCATGAGCATCGCGATCACCCTCGCCACGATGCGCCGCATCCTGACGCAGCTCCGGCACGACCACCGCACCCTCGCGCTGCTGATCGGCGTGCCGACGCTGCTGATGATCCTGCTGCGGTACGTGTTCGACCAGCCGATGGTCTTCGACCGGATCGGGCCGATGCTGCTCGGCCTGTTCCCGTTCACCGTCATGTTCGTCGTGACCAGCGTCGCCACGCTCCGGGAGCGGACGAGCGGCACCCTGGAACGGCTGATGACCATGCCGCTCGGCAAGCTCGACCTCCTGCTCGGCTACGCCCTCGCCTTCGGGGTGATCGCGCTGGTGCAGGTGGGCGTCGTCCTGCTGATCTCGCTGACCTGGCTCGGCCTCGACCTGAGCGGCTCGCTCGGCTCCCTGGTCCTCGTCGCCGTCCTGGACGCCCTGCTCGGCATGTCGCTCGGGCTGTTCGCCAGCGCGTTCGCCCGGACGGAGTTCCAGGCCGTCCAGTTCATGCCCGCCTTCGTCCTGCCGCAACTGCTGCTGTGCGGACTGATCGTCCCGCGCGACGACATGGCGACCTGGCTGCAGGTGATCTCGGACGTCCTGCCGCTCTCCTACGCGGTCGAAGGCATGCAGGAGATCAGCTCCCGCACCGACTTCACCGCCACCCTGGCCCTGGACGTGGCAGTAATCACCGCCTTCACAGTGGTCGCCCTCCTACTAGGAGCAGTAACCCTGCGCCGCAGAACTGTTTAACCCAGGGGGGCGACCCCCCTGGAACCCCCCGTTACGCACGGCGAGCCGTTTCCCGATCCGCTTCGCGTCTCGTGAAACGGCTCGCCGTGCGGCGGGTCGTGCGGCCTCCGGTCGCAGAGCGACCTCCGGCCGCACGACCCGTGGGGTGAGGATGCGGGTCTTGGCCATGGGGGCGACCCCTGGGGGTG
>NZ_SMLC01000089.1 GCF_004349245.1 Actinomadura sp. 6K520
CCCCGTGCGGAGGGAAGGGGGAAGGTGCGGGCGTGGCCGCACGGGGCGACCACGCCCGGATCACGCTGCGGGATTCACTCCTCTTCTTCCAAGACGCCTACCGGGTTAGCTGACGGGTTCGGGCGTGGAAGTGGCCCTACGGCGGCTCTCACCGGTCGTCCGGGAGAGACGCGCCGATTCACCCCGGGTGCCGGAATGCCCGTCCAGGAGCGAGCCCTGGACTCCGGCGGATATGGGTCCCCGGTTCCGCGCGTCGGCGGATTCGGCGCTGCCGCTGCGATCCTGGGGGCGTGATGGGGCCCGTGCGCGGGACCTGTCTCCCGCGTGCGAAAGAGCGGCGCCTGTGTTGTGGGTGTCGTGCGGACGGCGGCCCGTTCGTCCGGGAACCGTCCATGCCTGACCCGCGATGTCCGCCGTCGCAGCGCGCTCAGCGCCATGCCCGCTGGGGCGTGCGCACGGTGGAGCCGGGCCGGGCCGGGCCTGCCTGGAGGCCCGCCGCGGCACCGTGGGTGCCGGGAGCGACGCGTGGATCGCGCCGCCGGGAGGGGGAGCGGCACGTGGCGCGCGCCGCCGTCACGCGGCAGCTGGATGTGCCGCGTGGGGCCGTGGCGCCGGGTGGGCGCCGCGGGACTCCGGCGTCTGGCGGGCGCCGTGAGTGGTGCAAAGGTACCAAAGCCCCAATAGAACGCAAACCCCCCCAAAATCATCAACGGACCAGGTCAAGACCTGGTCCGTTGATGAAGTGCCTCGGTGCGACCCCCGTGGGGCGCCCCGGGGCGAGGGCCTCAGACGCGCCCGGCGCCGTAGTAGTTGCTGAGGTAGTACCCCGAGGTGATGCTCACGACCTCGACGTTCTTCCCGGTGCGCGGCGCATGGATCATCTGGCCGTTGCCGACGTACATGCCCATGTGGCCGAGGCCGCTGAAGAACACCAGGTCACCGGGCTGGAGGTTGCTCTTGTCCACCCGCCTGGTCGCCGCCCACTGCGTGTGCGTGGTACGGGTGATGCTGACGCCCGCCGCGGCCCACGCCTTCATGGTCAGGCCGGAGCAGTCGTAGGAGTTCGGGCCCTCGGCGCCGTACTGGTACGGCTTGCCGAGCTGGGCGTAGGCGAAGTCGAGCGCCTTGCGGGCCGAGCCGCTGGCCGGGCCGTTGTAGCTGCCGCCGACGCCGCCCGAGCCGCCGCCGGAGGACGGCGTCGTCCCGCCGAGCCGCCGCAGCAGCGCCTTCTGCTTGGCGACCTCCTTGTCGAGCTTCTGCTTCTGGTCCCGCAGCTCCTTCGTCTTGGCCTTCACGTCCTCGTAGGACGCCTTGGCCTGCGCCTCCTCGCGGCGGAGCCGCTGGGCGGTCGCGAGGAACTGGGTGAGCTGGGAGCTGCGCTCCTGCGACAGGTGCGAGAACACCGCGGCCTGGTCCAGGATCGCCTGCGGGTCGTTGCTGCCGACGAAGCCGGTCACGCCGTTGGTGTCGCCGTTCTTGTAGGCGTCCGCCGCCATCTGGGCGATCCTGGAGCGCTGCTCCTCGAAGGCCGACTGCTCCTGCTTGCTCGACTTGAGCGCCGTCTGGTACTTCTTCTTGGCGATCTTGAGCTTCTCGTCGAGCTGGTTGTACTGCTCGACCTTGTGGGACATCTGCTCGGCGAGCTTGTCGAGCTTCTTCTGGACCTGCGCCCTGGTCGGCTGCGGGTCGGCGTGCGCAGCCATCGGAGGAGCCGCGAGGGAGACCGCCAGGGTCAGACTCGCGACGGCCGCCAGGCGGCGGGAGGCGCCTCTGCGCGCCGACCCGCCTCGCCGGTCGCGCTCGTGCGCCGTTTCCCCGATGCGATCATTGGCCACGGTCGGTTTCGCCTCTCTCGTCCTCGACATCAGGCGATGACATTAGCGAGGCGCAACAACCGTCACAACCGGTTCATCATTCTTTAGTCGACTTACTTGGGCAACGTCCACTTTCCGTGGCTGCAAGATCACAGACCGCGAGGATTCCCTTATGACAGCCTTATGGGGTCCTTATGGACGGGGCTCACGCCCGGCCGAGACGGCGCAGCAGCAGCGTCGACGGGCACGGCCGGGCGCTGGCGCGGCGCGCCGCGTCGGCCACCTCGCGGTCCGCCGACACCACCACGACCGAGCGGCCCGGCGGCTCCGCCCGCACCAGGTCGCCGATCAGCTCGTCGGCGGTCTGCCCGGGGCGGCTGAACAGCACCCGCACGCCGCGCGGCGCCGCGATGGCGACCGGTGCGTCCAGCTCCGCGCCGTCGAACACGCAGGTGATCTCGGCGCGGGTCTGTGCCGCCAGCCCGCCGAGCCCCGACAGCAGCCGGCTGCGCTGGTCCGCCAGCGGCAGTTCCCCGTACCCGGTCTTGGTGACGTTGTAACCGTCCACGACAAGATGCACCCGCGGCAGGGTGAGCAGGCGGTCGAGCAGCTGCGGGTCGCTGTCGGACAGCGCGCGGCCGGGCAGCGCGCGGTGCGCCGTCCGGTCGGGCTCCAGCCCGCCGACCGCGTCGGCCGGCCGGCCGATGGTCGACGGCAGCGCCAGCTCCCGGCGGACGCCCTGCGCCGCGTCCTGCAGCGTGTCGAGCAGCATCCGCAGCCGCACGTCGTCGACGTTGCGCCCCTCGCGCGCGGCCCGCTTGGCGTTCTCCGCCGCGGCCTCGGCCTGCGCCGCGCGGGCGCGCAGCCTGCGCAGCTCCTTCTCCGACGCGGCGGTCGACTCGCGCGCCGCCGCCAGCTCCCGCTCGGCCTCCCGCGCGGCCGCGCCGGCCCGCTCCTCCGCCGCCCGGTACCTGGTGCGCGCCTCGTGCAGCTTGCGGCGCAGCTCGGCCACCTCGGCCTTGCTCTCGCGCAGCTCGGCGCGCAGCCGGTCCACCTCCGCGGCGCGGGCCGTCCGGGCAGCGGCCAGCTCGTCCTTGAGCGCGGCGACGCGGCGGGCGGCGTGCTCCTCCTCGGACGCGCTCGCGGAGCGTTCCAGCTCCTCGCGGGCGGCCTCCACGAGCTCCGTCCACCCCTCGGGGCGCAGTAGGTAGGCCAGCACGGCCACCCGCACCGGATCGGCGGCGGGCGGTACGTCCCCGCCCTCGACCGCCTCCACCAGGTCGGCCTGCGTCTCGCGCAGCGCCGCGGCGACGCGGCGCCGGAAGCCGTCGTCCTTCTCCAGCACCGCGGCGATGTGCTGCCCGGCCAGCTTCGCGCGCTTGCGGCGCTCGAACCGCGCGAAGCGGCGCAGCGGGCCGGGGACGTCGTCGGCGGGGAGCACCCCGATCAGCTCGGCGGCGACCTCGACCACGTGCTGCCGCACGGCTCCGGGGAGCGGCCGGCTCAGGCGCTCCTCCCCGGGAGGCGGGGCGGCCGCCCCGGCCGCGCGTTCGTCGCCGGGCGTCGCTCCGGGGCCGTTGTCGATGATCCCGCTCCTTCCGGGCTTCGCCGCCGGTGGGCTGTGTCTTCCCGAGCCGCCCACGCCTAACCAGGGCGAACGCGTGACCGGACGGATCGCGCCGGGCTCTCCCAGCCGTCCCGCGGCCCCCGCCCGGACGGGACGTGCCGGCACCCTCCAACCCTAGCGGGCCGGGGTTCTGTCGGTGGCGTCCTCTACGGTCGCGCTCATGACGGCTGCGCACGGTGTCCCGGCCGGTGTCCCCGCCGGTGTGCAGGGCACCCTCGACGACCTGGGCACACCGCTGTCCGAGGTCACCTTCGTGGTGGTCGACCTGGAGACCACGGGCGGCTCGGCCGCCGACTCGGCCATCACCGAGATCGGCGCGGTCAAGGTCCGCGGCGGCGAGGACCTCGGCGAACTCGGCACCCTGGTCGACCCGGGCGGGCCCGTCCCGCCGTTCATCACGGCGCTGACCGGCATCACCACGGCGATGGTGTCGGCCGCGCCGCGCATCGAGTCGGTGCTGCCCGCGTTCCTGGAGTTCGCGCGCGGCTGCGTGCTCGTCGCGCACAACGCCTCGTTCGACATCGGCTTCCTCAAGGCCGCCTGCGCGGAGCACGGCTACGCCTGGCCCGCGTTCCCCGTCGTCGACACCGTCGACCTCGCCCGCCGCGTCCTGTCCAGGGAGGAGGTGCCCAACTGCAAGCTCGGCACCCTCGCCCGCTTCTTCCGCACCTCCACCGAGCCGACGCACCGCGCGCTGGCCGACGCCCGCGCCACCGTGGAGGTCCTGCACGGGCTCATCGAGCGGCTCGGCTCGTTCAACGTCACCTCGTTCGAGGAGATGCGCGGCTTCGCCAAGGCCCCCACGCCGGAGCAGCGCCGCAAGCGCCACCTGGCCGACGGCGTCCCGAGCACGCCCGGCGTCTACCTCTTCGAGGACGCCTCCGGCGAGGTCCTCTACGTCGGCAAGAGCGGCGACCTGCGCTCCCGCGTGCGCAGCTACTTCACCGGCTCGGAGACGCGGGGGCGCGTCCGCGAGATGGTCGGCCTCGCCGAGAACGTCCGCACGATCGAGTGCGCCACCGGGCTGGAGGCCGAGGTCCGCGAACTGCGGCTGATCGCCGAGCACAAGCCGCGCTACAACCGCCGCTCCAAGTTCCCCGAGCGCGCCATCTGGCTGAAGCTGACCGTGGAGCCGTTCCCGCGCCTGTCCATCGTGCGCGAGTGCCGCACCGACGGCGCCCGCTACCTCGGGCCCATCTCGTCGCGCCGCCAGGCGGAAGAAGCACGTGCGGCACTGCACGAGGCCGTCCCGCTGCGTCAATGCACCCAGCGGCTGACGCTCCGGCTGGTCGAGCGCGGCCGGGCCCGCGCGTGCGCGCTCGCCGAGATCGGCCGCTGCGGCGCGCCCTGCGACGGCCGCGAGTCCCCGGACGCCTACGCCGTCCACGTCGGGACGGCCCGTTCGGTCATGGAGGGCGACGTGCGGCCCGTCGTGGCCGCCGCGCAGGTGCGCATCGACCGGCTCGCCTCCGAACTGCGCTACGAGGAGGCCGCCGCCCAGCGCGACCGGCTGGCCGCGTTCGTCCGGGCCGCGGCGCGCGGGCAGCGCCTCGCCGCGCTGGCCCGGCTGCCCGAGCTGGTCGCCGCCCGGCCCGGCTTCGACGGCGGCTGGGAGCTGGCGGTTGTGCGCTACGGCAGGCTCGCCGCCGCCGGCACCGTCCCGCCCCGCGCGCACCCCCGGCCCTACGTCGACGCGCTCGTCGCCACCGCCGAGACGGTCTTCCCGCCCGCGGGCGAGGCGCCCGGCGGTGTCGCCCTCGGCGAGCCGCCGTCGGCGGGCGCCACGGCCGAGGAGATGGAGTGCGTGCTGCGCTGGCTCGACCTGCCCGGCGTCCGGCTGGTCGAGGTCGACGGCGCCTGGACGTGTCCCGCGCACGGCGCCGAGGGCCTGCGCGCGTTCATCGACCGCGCCTACGAGCGCACCCACGACCGGGGCCGCGACAGGGCGTACGAGCGGCGCGAGGCGTCCCGTCCGAGGGGTGTGCGCCCGCTAAGGTGACGGGTGGAACCCGGAGCGCGGATAGGACGACCCCTGCATGGCACTGCCCCTCTACGACAGCCAGCCCGCCCGGCGCGTCCCCTGGGTGACGTACCTGCTGGTCGCGGCCAACGTCGTGGTGTTCCTGATCACCCCCATGTCGAACTTCGCCGCCTGGTACGGCGAGGACCGGGTCCGCGAGTGCAACGCGGCGCACTTCACCTACGAGTACGGCGCCGTCCCCAAGGAGCTGACGACCGGCGACCAGCAGCCGATCCCGGCGGAGATCGTGCGCTCCTGCGGCCCGGCCGGCTTCGGCAAGGCCCCCTGGACGTCGGCGTTCACCTCGATGTTCCTGCACTCGGGGGCGCTGCACCTGCTCGGCAACCTGGTCGCGCTGTTCGTGGTCGGCATGGGCGTCGAGGACCGGCTCGGACGATGGCGCTACCTGCTCAGCTACCTGGCCTTCGGGCTGGTGGCCGTCTACGGCTTCGCCTGGACGTCGCCGGACTCCCTCGTCCCGCTCATCGGCGCGTCCGGCGCCATCGCGGGCGTGATGGGCGCCTACGTGATCCTCAACCCGCGGGGACGCATCGTCAGCTTCGTGCCGCCGATCATCGTGATCCGGCTGCCGGTGTGGGTCGTCCTCGGGTACTGGTTCGTCCTGCAGTGGCTGTCGCTCGGCGACGAGCAGAGCAACGTCGCCTACACCGCGCACATCTACGGCTTCGTCGCCGGCGTGGTGTTCGCGCTGGCCGCCCGCCGCGCCGGCCCGGCGGGCCACCTCGTCGCGCTGAGCCGCGGCTGACCGGCGCCCGGTAGGGTCGGAGCGTCGCAATCGCAGGGGGAGGGTGAAGTGGTCACTGCCATCGTGTTCGTCAAGGCCGACGTCGCGCTCATCCACGAGGTGGCCGAGACGATCGCCGCCCTGGACGGCGTGAGCGAGGTCTACTCCATCACGGGTGAGCACGACCTCATGGCGATGGTCCGGGTGGGACGGCACGAGGAACTGAACGACGTGATCCCGGGCCGCCTCAACAAGGTCCCAGGCGTCCTGGGCACCGAAACGCACATCGCGTTCCGCACCTACTCCCAGCACGACCTGGAACAGGCCTTCGCCCTCGGCCTCCCCGACGCCGACTGACGGCGCCGGGGGGCGGGTGAAGCCGCGGGATCAGCCGCGCAGGCGCTGGGACACCTCGACCCAGCGGTCGAGGAGCGTGCTCGCCGCCCCGGAGTCGACGGCGACCGCGGCGCGCTCGTAGGCGTCGTGCAGGGCCCGGGTGAGCGCGTCCGGTCCGGGGGTGCCGTCGTAGGCCGTGATGAGCGCGGCGGCGTTCAGCAGCACCATGTCGCGGACGGGGCCCTGCCGCCCCGCGAACGTCTCGCGGGCCACCCGGCCGTTGAACTCGGCGTCGGCGCCGCGCAGGTCCTCCGGCTTGGCGGGCGGGATGCCGAGGTCGGACGGGTCGAACGTCGTCTCGGTCGCGGTGCCGTCGCGGACGACCCACACCGTCGAGGTGCCGGTGGTCGTCAGCTCGTCCAGGCCGTCGTCGCCGCGGAACACCAGCGAGGAGCAGCCGCGGGCGGCGAACACGCCGGCGACGACGCCCGCCATCCGCGGGTGGAAGACCCCGACGGCCTGGGCGGTGGGGCGGGCCGGGTTGGTGAGCGGGCCGAGGAAGTTGAAGACGGTCGGCGTGCCGAGTTCGCTGCGCGTCCGAGCCGCGTGCCTCAGGGCCGGGTGGTACAGCGGCGCGAAGCAGAACGTGATGCCGAGCTCGTCGGCGACCCGCGCGGTGGCGCCGGGGGACAGGTCGATGGCGACGCCGAGGTTCTCCAGCAGGTCCGCGGCGCCGCACGACGACGACGCCGCCCGGTTGCCGTGCTTGACGACCCGGACGCCCGCGGCGGCGGCGACCACGGCGGCCATCGTGGAGATGTTGACGGTGTGGGCGCGGTCGCCGCCCGTCCCGACGAGGTCGGCGATCGGGCCCGGGACGTCCACGGGGGTGGCGTTGTCCATCATGCCGTCGGCGAGGCCGGTGACCTCCTCGACCGTTTCGCCCTTGGCGCGCAGCGCGACGGCGAAGCCCGCGATCTGCACGTCGGTGGCCTCCCCGGCCATGATGCTGTTCATCGCCCAGGAGGTCTCCTCGCTGGACAGCGAGGCGCCCGCGAGCAGCGCGTTGAGGAGCGCGGGCCAGGTGGTGCGCGCGTCCCCGTGGTCGGAGGGCCCGTGGTCGGAGGGCCGGCTGTCGGAGGGCCGGTGGTCGGAAGGCCGGTGCATGGAAGGCGTGGTCCCTACGGCGTCGGCGGGTTGGCGGACCGGGTCTACAGGACGGGGAGGCGGGTCTCGATGCGCTTGCGCATGAGGCCGGCGAGCGCGTTCGCGACCGCGACCGGGTCGAGCGGCAGGCTCACCACGGCGTCGGCGCGCGACCACGTCGCGAGCCAGCCGTCGTCGCGGCGGCCGATGACGGCGAGGACGGGCGGGCAGTCGTACACCTCGTCCTTGGCCTGGCGGCAGACGCCGAGTCCGCCCGCGGGCTGCGCCTCGCCGTCCACGACGAGGACGTCGATGTCCCCCTCGTCGAGCCGCTCGACGACGGCGGGCTGCGTCGCCCGCTCGACGAACTCGACCTTGGGGAGGCCGGCGGCGGGGCGGCGCCCGATCGCCATGCGGATCTGTTCGCGGGTATGGGCGTCGTCGCTGTAGACGAGGACCTTCATCGGGCTCTCCGGGGCGGTGCTCATGGACGTGAAGGTTACCGGGTCGGGGGCTCCGCGGACACGCTCGGGAACCCTACGAGGGGGGTCCTGCGTCACTCGCGGGACAGGGGCGCAATAATGGCGCCCGTGACAGCTTCCGCGATAGAGACAACACCTCACGTTCGGGCGAACCGTCCCAATGTGACCAGCGTGGGGACCATCGTCTGGCTGTCGTCCGAGCTGATGTTCTTCGCGGCGCTGTTCGCGATGTTCTTCACGATCCGCTCCGTGACGATCGGCCAGCATGGGGATGACGCGTGGCCGGGCGCCCATCTGGACCTGCCCCTGTCGGCCGTCAACACGACGGTCCTGGTCCTCTCCTCGGTGACCTGCCAGATCGGCGTGTTCAAGGCCGAGGCCGGCAAGGTGGGCCGCGACGGCGGCATATTGAACTTCCGGCGCTGGGGCCTGCGCGAGTGGTACGTGCTCACGTTCCTCATGGGCTCCTACTTCGTGGCCGGCCAGGGATACGAGTACTACAACCTCGTCACCCACGAGGGACTGACCTTCGCGTCCTCGGCCTACGGCTCGGTCTTCTACCTGGCGACCGGCTTCCACGGCCTGCACGTCGTCGGCGGCCTCGTGGCCTTCCTGTTCATCCTCGGGCGCACGTACGCGGCGAAACGGTGGACCCACGAGCAGGCGACGAGCGCGATCGTCGTGTCCTACTACTGGCACTTCGTCGACGTGGTCTGGATCGGCCTGTTCGCGGCCGTCTACCTCCTCGACGTGTGACCGGCCCGACGACCCTGACCCACTAGAAGACATGACCCGAACGGGGATTTCCGTGAAAAGGATCACCGCATGGCGACGGCGCCCGTGGGCGGGCTACGCCGTCGTGCTGGCGGCCCTGGCGGCGATCGGCGTCGTCTACGCCGGCTTCTCGCCGCAGACCGACCGCGCCGAGGCGCATAGCAGCGCCCAGGCCGCGCCGGACCTGGAGAACGGCCGGGAGCTGTTCATCAAGAACTGCGCGAGCTGCCACGGGCAGAACGCCGAGGGCACCAAGGACGCCGACGGCAACCCGATCGCCCCCAGCCTGATCGGCGTGGGCGCCGCGTCCGTCGACTTCCAGATCACCACGGGCCGCATGCCCGCGATGAACCCCGGCGCCCAGGTTCCGCGCAAGGACCCGATCCCCGCCTTCGACACCTCGATCAAGACCGACTACGAGGACCCGGAGCGGCGGCGGCAGGCCGAGGAGCAGCTGGCGCAGGCGCAGAAGAACGTCGTGGACCTGCGGGCCTACATCCAGTCGCTGGGCGGCGGTCCTGAGGTCCCGCCGGCCTCGGCCGTGGACCCCGAGGGCGGGGACGTCGCGCTGGGCGGCAAGCTGTTCCGCACCAACTGCGCGCAGTGCCACAACTTCACCGGGCAGGGCGGCGCGCTGACCGGCGGAAAGTACGCGCCCCCGCTGACCGGGGACGTCACGCCCACCCAGATGTACGAGGCGATGCTGACCGGCCCGCAGGCGATGCCGGTGTTCAACGACAGCACGCTCACGCCGAAGGACAAGCAGGCGATCATCGCCTACCTGGTCGAGGTGCGCAACGAGCCGAACCCGGGCGGTAACGGCCTCGGCCGCATCGGCCCGGTGAGCGAGGGCCTGGTCGGCTGGCTGGTCGGGCTCGGCCTGCTGATCCTGGCGGCGATGTGGATCACCGCGAAGAAGCCGAAGAAGCTGAAGAAGTCATGAGCGACGAGAACAAGGAGACCGCGGGCTCGACGGACCCGCGGGACGAGGGCGCCCGGCGCGAACGCGTGATCGGCACGCCGTCGCCGGCCCGGGACAAGGCACTGCTCGCCGAGGACGACATCTCGGCGCCCGCGGGCGCCGGCGACCAGCTCGACGAGGCGTCGGCCAAGCGGGCCGAGCGGATCGTGGCGTCGCTGTTCCTGCTCGCGTTCGCCGCCAGCGTGACGTTCATCGCGTACTTCATCGGCTGGAGCGGCCGCGACGGCGGCATGCACGGCGTCGGGGACGCCCGCGAGAGCAACTTCTGGCTCGGCGGGACGATGGCGGTCGCGTTCCTCGCGATGGCCATCGGCGTGACGATCTGGGTGCGGCGGCTGATGACCAGCAAGCCGATCGTCCAGGAGCGCCACGAGCTGGCCGCCGACGAGGAGACCCGGGCGACCTTCGCCAGGGACTTCGTGGAGGGCGCCGAGGACAGCGGCATCACCAAGCGGCCGCTGCTGCGCCGCACGCTGCTGCTCGCCGCCGCGCCGCTCGGGCTGGCCCCGCTGGTGCTGCTGCGCGACCTCGGCCCGCTGCCGGAGAAGAAGCTGCGCAGCACCTACTGGGCCGCGGCCGTGGAGCGCGCGAAGTCGGAGGGCAAGCGGGGCGTCCGCCTGGTCGTGGACGGCACCAACAAGCCGCTGCGGGTCAGCGACTTTGCCGCCCCCGGCAGCATGATCACCGTGCTGCCCGAGGGCATGGAGGAGCACGTTCCGCACGAGGAGCTGCTCACGGAGGCCGCGAAGGCGGTCACGATCCTCATCAACGTGCCCGCGGCGGAGTTCAAGCCCGCCCCTGGCCGCGGCAACTGGCACGTCAACGGGACCGTGGCGTACTCGAAGGTGTGCACGCACGTGGGCTGCCCGGCGGCCCTGTACGAGCAGACCACGCACCACATCCTCTGCCCGTGCCATCAGTCCACCTTCGACGCCACGGACGCGGCGAAGGTCATCTTCGGCCCGGCGGCCAGGCCGCTGCCGCAGCTTCCGCTGTCGGTCGAGGACGGTTATCTCATCGCGACGGCTGACTACCAAGAGCCCGTCGGACCGAGCTTCTGGGAGCGCGGATGAGCGAGACCACGGCTCCGCCCAAGGCCGTCGAGGGCACGCTCGGCTTCGTCGACGAACGTCTCGGGTCGACGACGTTCTTCGGGCGGAACGTCAAGAAGGTCTTCCCCGACCACTGGTCGTTCATGCTGGGCGAGATCGCCCTGTACTCCTTCATCGTGCTGCTGCTGACCGGCGTCTACCTGACGTTCTGGTTCAAGCCGAGCATGCTGGAGGTCGTGTACGACGGCTCGTACACGAACCTGCAGGGCGTGGCGATGTCGGAGGCGTACGCCTCGACGCTGCACATCAGCTTCGACGTCCGCGGCGGGCTGCTGATGCGGCAGATCCACCACTGGTCGGCGATCCTGTTCATGGCGTCGATCCTGGCGCACATGCTGCGGGTGTTCTTCACCGGCGCCTACCGCAAGCCGCGCGAGCTGAACTGGCTCATCGGCCTCGCCATGTTCACCCTGGGCATCCTGGAGGGCCTGTTCGGCTACTCGCTGCCGGACGACCTGCTGTCCGGCACCGGGCTGCGGATCACCCAGGGCGTCGCGGAGTCGATCCCCGTCGTCGGGACCTACATCTACATGTTCCTGTTCGGCGGCGAGTTCCCCGGCCAGGACATCATCCCGCGGCTGTACATGCTGCACATCCTGCTGATCCCGGCACTGCTGCTCGGCCTGGTCACCGCGCACCTGATGATCATGTGGCATCAGAAGCACACCGCGATGCCGGTGCAGAACCAGACCGAGAAGAAGGTGTACGGCTACCCCTTCTACCCCGTGTTCATGGCCAAGACGGGCGCCTACTTCCTGTTCGTCTTCGGTGTCGCGGCGCTGTTCGGGGCGTTCCTCCAGATCAACCCGGTCTGGCTGTACGGCCCGTACGACCCGGGAGCCATCTCGTCCGGCTCCCAGCCGGACTGGTACATGGGCTTCCTCGAAGGCTCGCTGCGCATCATGCCGGCCTGGGAGATCAACGCCTGGGGCCACACGGTCAGCCTGAGCGTGCTGATCCCGGCGCTGCTGCCGCTCGGCATCATCATGACGGGCGCGGCGGTGTGGCCGTTCGTCGAGGCGTGGGTGACCGGCGACAAGCGGCAGCACCACGTCAACGACCGGCCGCGCAACGCCCCGGTCCGCACCGCGGTCGGCATGGCCGCGGTGACGTTCTACGGGCTGCTGTGGATCGCCGGCGCGAACGACATCATCGCCGAGCGGTTCCACATCTCGCTGTTCGCCACGACGTGGTTCTTCCGCGTCGCGTTCTTCGTGGGCCCGGTCCTGGCGTACGTCATCACGAAGCGGGTCTGCATCGGCCTGCAGCGCAAGGACGCCGAGTCCGTCGCGCACGGTGTGGAGAGCGGTGTGATCGTCATGTCGCCGGAGGGCCGGTTCTCCGAGCGGCACGAGCCGGCGCGCGAGGCGGAGCGGCACGTCATGCTGTCCAAGGAGACCGCCCGGCCCGCGGCGCCGGACCGGGACGCGGCGGGCATCCCCGCCGCCAAGGGCCCGGTCGGGCACCTGCGCTCGCGGCTCAACCGCGCGTGGACCCTCGATGACGTCCCCATCGAGGAGCACGGGAACGGTGAGCACGGCGAGGGCGAGCAGAAGGCGATCGAGGGTTCCGCGGAGTCGCGGGAGGCCAAGCGCTGACCTGTGACCCAGGCCGTCGAGGGGCCCGGCACCGCATCCGCGGCGCCGGGCCCTTCCCGTGCCCGCCAGGGCCGGTGCCGCGCCGGGTCCGTATGCTGACCGGACGATGACCAGGACCCTCTTCGTCACCAACGACTTCCCGCCCCGGCCGGGCGGCATCCAGGCGTTCGTGCACGGCCTCGCGCTGCGGCGCCCGCCCGGCTCGGTCGTCGTGTACGCCCCGGACTGGGAGGGCGCCGCGGAGTTCGACGCGGCGCAGCCGTTCCCCGTCGTCCGCCATCCGGGTTCGCTGATGCTGCCGGAGCCGGGCGTGCTGCGCCGGGCGGGCGAGGTGCTGCGCGCGGAGGGCTGCGACTCGGTGGTGTTCGGCGCGGCGGCGCCGCTGGGGCTGCTGGCCCCGGCGCTGCGGCGGCGCGGCGCCGGGCGGCTGGTCGGCGTCACGCACGGGCATGAGGCGGGCTGGGCGTCGCTGCCGGCGGCGCGCGGCCTCCTGAGGCGCATCGGGGACGGTGTGGACGTCCTGACCTACCTGGGCGAGTACACGCGGTCGAGGATGGCGAGGGCCCTGTCCCCGGACGCGGCGGCCCGGATGACCCGGCTCGCTCCCGGTGTCGATGAGAAGGTGTTCCGCGCGGGCGCGGGCGGTGCGGAGATCCGGGCGCGGCACCGCCTGGGCGGCCGTCCGGTGGCCGTGTGCGTGTCCCGCCTGGTGCCGCGCAAGGGGCAGGACGCCCTCATCCACGCCTGGCCGCACGTGCTGCGGACGGTGCCGGACGCCGTGCTGCTGCTCGTCGGCGGAGGGCCGTACCGGGACCGGCTGGAGCGCCTCGCCGCGTCGCTCGGCGTGGCCGGGTCGGTCGTGTTCACCGGCGGCGTCCCGTGGGAGGAGCTGCCCGCTCACTACGACGCGGGAGACGTCTTCGCGATGCCGTGCCGCACGCGCCGCCGCGGCCTGGACGTGGAGGGGCTCGGGATCGTGTACCTGGAGGCGTCGGCGACGGGGCTGCCGGTCGTGGCCGGCGACTCCGGCGGCGCGCCCGACGCCGTCCTGGACGGTGAGACCGGGCTGGTCGTCCCGGGGCGTTCGGTCGCCCGTGTCGCGGGGGCCCTCGCCGGGCTCCTGGCCGACCCCGGGCGCGCCCGCGCGATGGGGGAGAAGGGTCGTGCCTGGGTAGAGCGGGAATGGCGCTGGGAGATACAGGCCGCCCGCCTGGGGGGCCTGCTCACTCCCTGAGATGGCAGGATGCCGCTATGGACATCGAGGACGCATGGGCCCGCGTTCCCGGGGAGGCCGCCCGGTGGCTGCACGACCTGGACCCCGATCACTGCTACTCGGGGTTCGAGCCGCCGCGCCGCCCCGACGCCGTCTGGCTCCTCCACGCCATGTACGCGTGGGAGGAGGGGCTTGTCACCACGACCCACGACGATGTCCACCAGTCCGTCGCCGCTGCGGGGCTGACCGACGCCGCGGCGGCGCTGGCCGACCCGGCCGGCGAGTTGCCCGGGGACGTCGGGGACCTGCTGGAGGGCGCTATCGTCACCGGCACCGACCTCGGCCGCAGCGGTCATCCGGGCACCGGCTGGCGGCGGCTGCGCTGGCGGGAGCTCGCGCGGGGGTTCGGCGAGCCGGTCGTCCCGGAGGGGGAGCTGCCCGGCAACCGCTGCCTGCGGCAGGGGCATCCGGCCGGGAGCTGGTCGGCGGCGATCCAGCCGCCCGCGGAGGGCTGCCTCGACCGGGAGAGCTGGTACCGGCTGATCGGGGTGCTGCTGCGGCACAGCCCGTCCGGCGCCGGAACCCGCTGCCTGGCGTACTACTGCCCGCTCATCACCGCCGACTGGGAGGACGAGACGGTCTTCGCCGGGCGGCTCGGTGACGCGGCCGCCCTGTACGACCATCCGGCCATGTCGAGCTGCCCGTCCGACCTTTGGGCCGAGGACCGCTCGTGGGTCGTCTACTGCGACTGGGACCTGTGGGGGACGAAGGTCGTCGGCCCGGCCGCGCTCGTCGAGGCCGTGCTCGCCGACCCGGAGCTCGAGGCCGTCCGCCTGCCCTGGACGCGTTAGCCCCTGGACGCGTCAGCCGCACCGGTGCCCGGGAGGGGACCCGCGCCCCCGCGCCGTAGGCGCGGTCCCTCCCGGACATCGGCGTTCGGTTGGGGCCGTGCCCCGCTCCCGAGACCAGTTCCACGCGAACGCCCCTGCCGAGGGTGGTGCGATCCGGTGCGGCCAGCCCGGCGCCCTGGGGGAGGAACCTGGAGACGGGCGCGCCATGCGGGGCGGCTTCAACGGCCGGATCGAGTTCGCGTGGACGGGAGCGCGGGGCACGGCCCCGGCATCCGGCACCGTGGGGTTCGGGCCCGCCGGTGCCCGGCCGCGGGCGCGGTGGACGGGCGGGCGGCCCCGGTGGGTTGATCCCTGTCGCGGTGATCGATTCATCCGGGCACCTCCTGCCGCCGTGCGCGTCCGCGGTCGTGGACACATCCGAAGCTAGGGGCCGTCGGCCGCGCCGGCACCCCCGTTAAAGCGCGCTTAAGGGATGGATCAGTCGTCACTAAGCCCGCCACCGCGGTGCCCTCGGAGCGCGTCCCGCAGGACACGGGCCGGGATCGATCGCCGGGAGCGCTGAACGCCTCGGGGGCGTTCGCACGTACTGGAGTGGAGAGTGGAATGGCCGCGGGATAAGGTCTGAACGGATTTTTTGGTACCAACGCACATCTGAGCGACTCAGGGGGCGTATGCTCCCTGAGTGATCGAGCGGGTTCACTAGGATCCGTCCGGGGAACGCGGTGGGAGCGAGCGGGCTCCCACGCCGCGATCCCCAACTGTCTCAGCAGGAAGGCCGCCGGGTGACGAGCCGGGCGGTCCGGAGCCGAACCGGCGTTCGCCGAGCCCTCCGTCTCCTCCACAGGAGAGGGCATGGCGCGACGCGATATCGGGCATGCGTCCCGGAACAACACGCATGCTTCACCGTGGGAGGAAACCCCCGCGCGTCCCTCGTCGAGGCCTGAGCCCCGCACGGGGGCGCGGCCCGGCGAGCCGAAGCCGCTGCCGCAGTGGCCCGAAGGGTCCTGGTGGTCGGAGCAGCCCGACGGGACCGAACGCGGGCGGCGCGGGACCCGCGGGCCGAGCCGCCGCGAGATGAAGCGGCACGAGGCCCGCGCGAAGCGGTCCCAGCGGCGTGCGGAGGACCAGTTCGGCGCGCGCAACAGGCCGTCCTCGGCAGAGGGCGACCGGTTCGAGGCGCGAGCACGCCCGCCCGCACCGCGGAACCGGCCGCCGCAGAGCGACCGGCCCGACGCGCGGACGCGGCCCTTCGACGCCCGCAACGAGCCCGCCGACGCGCGGACGCGGCAGTACGGGGTCCGCAACGACCCCGCGGACGCCCGGACGAAGTTCGGCGCGCCCAGCGCGCCGGACGCGCGCACGCGGTTCGGGGCGCGGAACGAGCCGCCCGACGCCCGCACGCGGCAGGCCGCGCCGTGGAACACCGGCGAGCCCGACGCCCGGACGCGGTCGTTCGACGCCCGCAACCAGGGCACCGGGCAGCGGTTCGAGCGGTTCGACGCGCGGGCCGAGGGCACCGCGCCCGGCCGGGACCGGTCGCGCGAGTTCCAGCCGCGCGGCGGGCGGCCGCCGCGGCCCTCCCGGCAGCGTGCGGCGGAGCGCCCGGCACGGCCGCGTCCCGCGGCGCGTCCCCCGGCCGCCCCGCAGGCGCGGCGGCCCTCCCCGCCGCGTCCCGGGCCGAAGGCGAAGCCGCGGCGCGGGCGCGGCCCCGCCGACCGCATGAGCATCGGCGCGATCGTGCTGTCCACCGCCGTCGGGCTGTCCCTGCTCGGCATCGCGGAGCGGGCGCTGCTGGAGGGCGGGCCCATCGGCGGGACGTCCGACCCCGCCGGCTCGGAGCGCGCCCTCGTCCCGGCCGAACCGGGCGGGAACCCCGCACAGCAGCAGCCGCAGTCGCCGCAGCAGCCAGGCGGCCAGGCCGGAGCCCCCGCGAACCGGGCCGCCGCCCCGAACCTGGCGGTGCTCTCCGCGCAGGTGCGCAAGCTGACCATCGACGAGCGCGGCGCCGCCGCCCAGCAGGCGTACGGCGCGCCGGCGGGCGGCAGGCCGATCGTCGACCTGACCCGGACGAGCGCCGACAAGACGTGGGCGTTCGGCACCGTCGCGATCCCCGTCCCGACGGGCAGCTCCGCGGCGCCGGAGGTCGCGTTCTACGCGGCGCGCTGGACGGGCGAGGAGTGGCAGGTCGGCCTTTCCGGCAGCAGCGCCTTCACCACCGTCCTCGGCGCCGTCCCGGCGAACGTCATGGCGGCGGCGGAGGTGACCGCCCTGCGCCGGTACGGCGCGGTCACCGCCGAGCAGGCCACCGCCCTCGTCAACGGCACCCGGGCCGGCGACCGGCTGATGCTGCCGTTCAAGACCGGTCAGGCGTGGCAGATGACGACCTCGGAGGGTTCCGCGCGCCCGCTGGGCACGCTGGCGTTCTCGGGCGGCAACGGGCGCGTCCTCGCGGCGGGCAGCGGGCACCTCTACCGCTTCTGCTCCGACTCGGCCGGGCGCGCGATGGTCATGGTCGTCCACGCCAGCGGGGTCGCCACCACCTACTACCGCCTGCAGAACGTGCCGCGGGTCCGGGACGGCGCCGTCGTCTCGCAGGGCGCCCCGCTCGGCCGCGCCGGCACCGACCGGCCCTGCGGCGGCGCGGCCTCGCCGCGCGCCGAGGTCGGGTTCGGGCTCCGGCACGGCGGCGGACGGGTCCCGCTCGACGGCGCGCAGCTCGGCGGCTGGACGTTCCGGGAGCGGGCCAACCCCCTGCTCGGGTTCGCCGAGCGCGGCGCCCTCCAGGTGCTTCCGGGCGGACTGATCGCCAACCTCGGCTCGGTCCCCGCCGGGGACGACGCTCCGCCGCCGGTCCCGTCCCCCGCCCCGTCGGCGGACGACGGCGCCGGTTCGACGCCCGCCCCCGGGGCAGCCGCTACCCAGAACAGGAGTCAGAGCGGTGCGAATTCGCAACAGTGATGATCCCATGGTCCCCACCTGGGCGCTGCGTCTCGTCCTCGCGGGGGCGATACTGGTGCTCGTCGGCGCGGCGACCCCGCAGGGCGCCGTCGCGGTCGCGAACGTGCAGTACTTCCTCAACTTCTTCGCCGGCGTGTTCGCGCTCGTGGCGATGACCATCGCGGTGATGAGCGGACTGCTGGCCACCGACCGCCTCATTCTGAAGATCCGCCACCGCGTCCTCGCGCAGGCCCTGCACCGCGCCTCCGCGATCGTGGTGGTGGCGATGCTGGTCGCGCACATCGCCGTGAAGGTGATGGCCGGCCTCGCGCTGCCCATCAACGTCGTCGTGCCGTCCGGCGGGGCGGTGGGGCTCGGCACGATCGCGGTCGACCTGATGCTCGTCATCGTCGTCAGCGGCCTGCTGCGGGCGCGGTTCGCGAACCGCGGCAAGGTCTGGATGTGGCGGTCGGTGCACGTCCTGGCCTACCTCGCCTGGCCGTTCGCGATCGTGCACGGCCTGACCGCAGGCCGGGCCGCGGCGAACTGGGTCGTGCTGTCCTACGTGCTGAGCGTCGTGTTCGTCGTCCTCGCCCTGATCACCCGCATCATCGTGGTGGTCAAGCCGCGCGAGCTGAACCGCGTCGACGACGAGATCGGCCCGTTCTCCAGGCCGGACGGTGCCGGGCGGCGCCGCGACCGGCGCGCGATGGCGGCGATGGAGCACGAGGAGGCCCGCGCCGCCGCGGCCTCCCGCGCGCGGGAGGCCGACCCCTTCGGCGACTACGGCTACGACGCCGACGACGACCCGCGCGGCACCGTCCAGGACCCGCGCGGCATGCCCGTGTACGGCGGCGGGCGTGACACCGAGGTCTACCGATGACCGCGACCGTCGCCGTCTCCGGCATCGGCGGTCCCCGGCTGACGCTCGGGTTCGACCGGTTCGACCGCCTGGACCTCGACCGCCACCTCGCCGTGCACGGCAAGCTCCGCGCGCCGGAACTCGACGACATCGTCCAGATGTGCGAGCAGGTCGACCTGCGGGGGCGCGGCGGGGCGGGGTTCCCGTTCGCCCGCAAGCTGATGGCGGTGGCGGCGCGGGTCAACTACCCGACCTCCGACCAGACCGCGCTGCTGCCCGGCGAGAAGGGCAACGAGCGCGGCTCCTGCGAGGACGTCGTCATCGTGGTGAACGGCGCCGAGGGCGAGCCCGGCAGTTCCAAGGACAAGGTGCTGCTCGGCCGGGCGCCGCACCTCGTCCTCGACGGCGCCCAGATCGCGGCGTCCGCGCTCGGCACCCAGCGGATCGTGGTGGCCGTCGAGGACGACGAGGCGGCCCGCTCGGTGCGCGCCGCGATCAGCGAGCGGCGGATGCCGGCGCGGGTCGTCCGGCTGACCGATCGGTTCATCTCGGGGGAGAGCGGCGCGGTGGTCCGCGCGATCAACGGCGAGGTGCCGATCCCGCCGGGCGTCAAGGTCCGCGCCTCCGACTCCGGCGTGGACGGGTACCCGACGCTGCTGTCCAACACCGAGACGTTCGCCCAGCTCGCCGTCCTGGTCTCCCTCGGCCCCGACCTGTACGCCTCGGCCGGGACGGAGGAGGAGCCGGGCACCACGATGCTCACCATCGGCAAGACCCAGGTGGTGGAGGCGCCGCTCGGCACGCCGCTGCAGACCGTGCTCGACCACTGCCAGGTGCCGCCGTCGCCGGGCGTGCTCGTCGGCGGCTTCCACGGGATGTGGCTCGGCCCGGCCGGGGTGTCGCGGGCCGTGCTGTCGCGCGCCGGGATGCGCCGGGTCGGCGGGACGGTGGGCGCGGGCATCATCCTGCCGCTCACCCAGGGCACCTGCCCGCTCGGCGAGGTCACCCGGATCGCCTCCTATCTGGCCGCGCAGTCGGCCGGGCAGTGCGGGCCGTGCCGGCTCGGGCTGCCCGACGTCGTGCGGGCCCTCAACGCCCTGACCGAGGGGGCGGGGACGGTGGAGGACGTCCGCCGCGCCGCCGGCATCGGCCGGGGCCGCGGCGCCTGCAACCATCCGGACGGGACGGCGAGGTTCGTCCTCTCGGCGATGGAGGCGTTCGCCGACGAGATCGACGCCCACCGGTGGGGCGGCGGCTGCGGCCTGTCGACCTACGGCGTCCTGCCGCTGCCGGTCCCCACCGGCTCGGAGGGCCGGGTGGCGATCGACTGGAGCCGCTGCGACGGCCACGGGCTGTGCGCCTACATCGTGCCCGAGCTGATCCAGCTCGACCGGTACGGCTTCCCCGTGGTGCTCGGCACCGACATCCCGTCATGGATGGAGAAGGACGTGCAGAAGGCGGTCGCGATGTGCCCCGCATTGGCGCTGCGCGTCGTCGAGGGGGTTCCCGGCGCGCCGTCGCGGCGCTGACCGCGGCACCCGTGCGCCCATTTACGGCCGCGAAAAAAGAGGAAATCAGCTGAAGGCGTTTGAACCCCTGACCCGGTGCGGCGCGTATCTCCCACCAAACCCGCGCCGGGTCCGTCGAGAGATCCTCGAAAGGAGGAACGAGTTCCCTTGAGGAAATCCTACGGAATCGCCGAAGTACGCAGGCTGTCGCGCCCGCGCATGGGCCGCACCCTGCTGATTCTGGCGGCCGTGGCGGCCGTGGGGGCCGCCTTCGTGGTCATCATGAGCCCGGTGGGCGTCCCCGCAAGTGGCGCGGCGAACCTCGGTGGCACCGTGAACACCCGCTGGGGACGGCTCAGCACTCTGGACAGGCAACTGGTCGTGGCCGTCAGGCAGGCCGGCCTGTGGGAGATTCCCGCGGGCCAGCAGGCCCAGCAGCGGGCGACCAACCCCCGGGTGAGGGAGGTCGCCGAGATCATCTGGCAGCAGCACGTGCAACTGGACGCCGATGCCCGCGCCACGGCGCAGAAGCTCGGCGTGATCCTGCCGAACGAGCCCAATGGAACCCAGAAAGCCTATCTCAGAGAGATGTCGGGCAAATACGGCGCCGATTACGACAAGATCTGGGTGCATCGGCTGCGTGCCGCACACGGGTCTGTCTTCGTGGTCATCGCCAAGGTGCGAGCGCAGTCCGAGAACACCGAGATCCGGGCGTTCGCAGAGCGGTCCATGAAGTTCGTCAACACGCACATCTCGCTGCTGGAGAGCACCGGCCTGGTACCCAGGCGTGCCTTGAAGTGACGTACATCCCACCCCGCAAAAGGGAGTACCTTTCCATGGGAAGTAAGAAAAAAGCCTTCGCCGTGATAATCCCGGCGCTCGCCCTCGTCACGTCGGCGTGTCAGGTGACGCCCGGCGGGGCCGCGGGCCCGCAGCCGGGCCAGAGCACCCCGGCCGCGGGTTCTGATCTCGACGGCGGACAGCTCGACGACGTGAAGAACCCGGGCGACCCCAACGGCGGCGGCCAGCAGCCCGGCGACGGGCAGCAGTCCCCACCCCCAGGTGACGGGCAGCAGTCCCCACCCCCGGGTGACGGGCAGCAGCCCGGTGACGGCCAGCAGTCCCCAGGCGACGGGGAGCAGCCCGGCGACGGGGAGCAGCCCGGCGACGGCCAGGGCAACGACCAAGGCGATGGTCAGGGCAATGACCAGGGCGACGGTCAGGGCGATGGCCAGGGCAATGACCAGGGTGACGGCCAAGGCGACGGTCAGGGCGATGGCCAGGGCGACGACCAGGGTGATGGTCAGGGCGACGACCAGCAGGTCGAGATCCCCGAGCTGAGGGAGGACCAGTACGTCCCCATCCAGCAGGCGCCGCGCGTCCGGCGGCCGCGCGCCACCCGCCGCGGCTCCACCGGCGTGTTCAACGTGGGCGACTGCGGAACCAACGAGGGCCAGGCGCACAGCAACCCCGACAACGTGGTCGCGGCACCCGGCGTCGTGAACGGCGCCCACCACGTCCACGACTACGTCGGCAACCTCGACACGGACGCCTTCTCGACCGACGAGACCCTGGCGGCGGCCGGAACGACCTGCGAGAGCGGCGACAAGTCCACGTACTACTGGCCGGTGCTGCGGCTCCGTGCGGGCGAGGACGCCTCGGACCGCGCCGAGCAGAACCGGATCGACGGCAACATCGGCAGCATCGTCGAGCCGACGGAGGCGCGCCTGGAGTTCCTGGGGAACCCGCGCAGCCGGGTCACCGCGATGCCGCCGTTCCTCCGGATGGCCACCGGTGACGCCAAGGCCGTGACGAACGGGCTGCAGAACGCGAAGGCCCAGTGGACGTGCACCGGCTTCGAGGAGCGCGCGTTCACCGACAGGTACCCGCTGTGCCCCGAGGGCAGCCTCGTCACGCGCGTGCTGAACTTCGCGAGCTGCTGGGACGGCCAGAACACCGACAGCGCCAACCACCGCGATCACGTCGCCTTCCCCGACGAGCGGACGGGCGCCTGCCCGGAGGGCACCCAGGCCGTGCCGCAGCTGCGGATGACGCTGACCTACGACGTGCCCGCCGAGCCGCTGGCGTTCGCGCTGGACAGCTTCCCCGAGTCGGGGCACGACCCGGTGACCGATCACGGTGACTTCATCAACGTGATGGGCGAAGAGCTCATGCAGCAGGTCGTCACCACCATCAACGGCCGGAAGAGCAGGCGCGGCGGCCAGGGCGGCGGCCAGGGGCAGGGGCAGCCCACCGAGCAGCCGGCCGCTCCCACCGAGGAGCCGGCCGCTCCCACCGAGGAGCCGGCGGTTCCCACCGAGGAGCCCGCCGACCCGAGCCAGGAGCCCGCTCCTCCCTCGGAGGAGCCCGCCACCAGGAATCAGCAGTACTGATCCATCCGACGTCCGGGTGACCCGGACCGCCCTGGGGTGACCCCGGACGCGCGGCCGGTGAGGATGCCGTTTCGACCTTCGGCGGCACCTCACCGGCCGCGTTCGCGCGTGCTCGCGGAGCCGGTGGTTACGATCGCGGTATGGACATCGTGATCGCGGGCGGGCACGGAAAGATCGCGCTGCGGCTGTCGCGGCTGCTGGCCGCGCGGGGCGACACCGTGCGGAGCCTCATCCGCAACCCCGGCCATGACGCCGACGTGCGGGACACCGGCGCCGAGCCGGTGCTGTGCGACCTGGAGGCGGCCGGCACCGGCGAGGTCGCCGGCCACCTGCGGGGGGCGGACGCCGTCGTGTTCGCCGCCGGGGCGGGGCCCGGCAGTGGCGTGGCGCGCAAGGACACCGTCGACCGGGGCGCCGCGGTGCTGGCCGCGGACGCGGCGGAGCGCGCGGGCGTCCGCGGCTTCGTGCAGGTCTCCGCGATGGGCGCGGGCGAACCGCCCGCGCCCGGCCGCGACGAGGTCTGGGACGCCTACATCAGGGCCAAGGGCGAGGCGGAGGACGACCTGCGCCGCCGCGGCGCCCTCGACTGGCTGATCCTGCGGCCGGGGCGGCTCACCGACGACCCGCCGACCGGCCGGGTGACGCTCGCCGAGCCGCCCATCGGGCACGGTGCGGTGACCCGCGACGACGTGGCGGCGGTCATCGTGGCGCTGCTCGACGCCGGCGAGGTCCGCCGCCGCACCCTCGACCTGCTGAACGGCAACATTCCGGTCGCGGACGCGGTCGCCGCGCTGCGCCCGGCCGGCCGCTGATCAGCTCGTGTAGAGCGACTCGATCTCGGCGGCGAACTCGCGGATCACGACGTTGCGCTTGACCTTCAGGCTCGGCGTCATGTGCCCGGCCTCCTCGGTGAAGTCCACGCCGAGGATGACGTGCCTCTTGATCGCCTCCGCCCGGCTGACGGACTTGTTGGCCTCGGCGATCGCGCCCTCGATCTCGGCGATCACGTCGGGGTCGCGGCGCAGCTCGTCCACCGTCATCGCCTCGGGCTTGCCGTGCTGCGCCTTCCACGGGCCGAGCGCCTCCTCGTCCAGCGTGACGAGGGCGCTGATGAACTTGCGGCCGTCGCCGACGACCAGGCACTGGCTGACCAGCGGGTGCGAGCGGAGCCGGTCCTCCAGCGGCGCGGGCGCGACGTTCTTGCCCGCCGCGGTCACGAGGATCTCCTTCTTGCGGCCGGTGATCCGCAGGAACCCGTCGTCGTCGAGGGCACCGAGGTCGCCGGTGTGGAGCCAGCCGTCCTCCAGGACCTCCTTGGTGGCGGCCTCGTTGTTCCAGTAGCCGCGCATGATGTTGATGCCGCGCACGAGGACCTCGCCGTCGTCCGCGATGCGGATGTCCACGCCCGGAATCGGCTGCCCCACGGTGCCGATCTTCAGGGCGGTGGGCCGGTTCACGCTGGCCGGGGCGGTCGTCTCGGTGAGGCCGTAGCCCTCCAGGATCGTGATGCCGACGCCGCGGAAGAAGTGCCCGAGCCGCTCACCGAGCGCGGCGCCGCCGGACACCGCGTACTCGACCTTGCCGCCGACCGCCGCGCGCAGCTTCTTGTACACCAGCGCGTCGAAGACCTTGTGCTTCGCCTTGAGGCCGATGCCCGGGCGGCCGCCGTCCAGCGCCCGGCTGTAGGCGATCGCGGTCTCGGCCGCCGCCTTGAAGATCTTGCCCTTGCCGTCGGCCGCGGCCTTCTGCTCGGCGCCGTTGTAGACCTTCTCGAACACCCGGGGGACGGCCAGCAGGAACGTCGGCTGGAAGGAGCCGAGGTCGGGCAGCAGGTTCTTGATGTCGCTGTGCCCGAGGACGATGCCGCCCTCGACCGTGGCGACCTGGATCAGCCGGGCGAACACGTGCGCCAGCGGCAGGAACAGCAGCGTGGAGCTGCCCTCGACGGCGACCTCGGCGATCGCGCCCTGGACGGCGTTGCGGGACGTCGACACCAGGTTCCCGTGGGTGATCTCGCAGCCCTTGGGACGCCCGGTGGTGCCGGAGGTGTAGACGAGCGTGGCGAGGTCGCCGGCCCCGCGGGAGCCGCGGCGCTCCTCGACCACGTCGTCGCCGACCTCGGCGCCCAGCCCCCGGACCTCGTCGACGCCCCCCGCGTCGATGCCCCAGACGTGCGCGAGTTCGGGGAGGCGCTCCCGTACCTCCTCGACCCTGGCGATGTGGTCCGCGGTCTCGGCGAACACGGCCTTCGCGCCGGAGTCGCCGACGATCCACTCGATCTGCTCCGCGGACGAGGTCTCGTAGATGGGGACGGACACCCCGCCCGCCGTCCAGACCGCGTAGTCGAGGATCGTCCACTCGTAGCGCGTCCGCGACAGCAGGCAGACCCGGTCGCCGGGCTCGATGCCGGCGGCCACGAGGCCCTTGGCGACGGCGGTGATCTCCGCGGTGAACTCGGCCGCGGTGACGGCGCTCCAGGCGTCGCCGCTCTTGCGGCGTGCCACGATGGTGCCCGGCTCCTTGGCGGCCCGGGTGAAAGGCGCGTCGGTCAGAGTGGCGGAGTCGGGGACCTCCACCATCGCGGGGACGCTGAACTCGCGCACGGCCTGCTCCTGTTGTCGATCGTCGAGGTGGGCGGGGAGTCCGCTGGGGATTCTCCGTGCCCGAATAATACCCACGAGTAGGGCTTATTCCAGGATGGACGCCGTATCGGCATCGGCTGACAGTGGCTGTTAACGGCACGGCAAAGACCGGCCGTCGTCCGCGGGGCCCGCCGCCCGGTCGCCTACGCTTGATCCGGTCGCACACGAACGCCGTTCCGGGGGAACGCCAATGTCGCTGCTCGAAGTGATCGCGCTGACGGCCGAGGACGCCCGTGCGGCGCAGGACGGCGGCGCCGACCGGATCGAGGTGGCCGCCGACATGGCCGCCGACGGCCTTACTCCCGATCCTGACGTCGTGGAGTCCATCCGGAAGGCCACGTCGCTGCCGATGCGGGTGATGCTGCGGGCCAAGGCCGGGTTCCGCACGACCGGGTTCGAGCTCGACCGGCTGCGGCGCGCCGCGGCCGGCCTCGCCGAGGCGGGCGCGGACGGGTTCGTGTTCGGCTTCCTCGACCCGTCCGGCCACGTCGACACGGCCGCCACCGGCAAGCTCGCCGCCGACATCGCCCCGCTGCCCTGGACGTTCCACCGCGCGGTCGACCACGCCGCCGTCCCCGGCCAGGCGTGGGACGCCGTCCGCCACCTCGGCGGCGGGCTCGACACGGTGCTCACGGCCGGTTCGGCGCGGGGCGTGGACGCCGGGGTGGACGTCCTCGTCCGGCGCGCGGCCGCCGGCCCCGAGGCGGCCGGAATGATCATGGCCGGGGGCGGGCTGCGCCGCAAGCACGTCGCGGTCCTCGCCGCCGCGGGCGTCACCGCGTTCCACGTCGGCACCGCCGTCCGCCCGGACGGCGCGTGGGACGCCCCGGTCGACCCCGCCCTGGTGAGCGAGTGGCGCTCGCTGGTGTCGGCCGCGACCGGCTGACCGGGCGCGGGCGCCGGCCCCGCGCCCGCCGGCGCGGATCCCGGCCGTTTCCGCCTGCGGTGCGTCCCATTACAGTCGTTTCATGCGGATCCACGTGGTGAGCGACGTCCATGGCCGCGCGGACGCGCTGACGAGCGCGGCGGACGGCGCGGACGTGCTCATCTGCCTGGGCGACCTGATCCTCTTCATCGACTACCACGACCACGGGCAGGGCATCTTCGCCGACCTGTTCGGCCAGGAGAACGCCGCCCGCTTCATCGGGCTGCGGACCGAGAAGCGCTTCGAGGAGGCCCGCGAGTTCTCCCGCGCCCTCTGGTCGTCGCTCGACGGCGACGCGTGGCCGCACATCGAGCGCGCCGTCGACCAGCAGTACGCCGAGCTGTTCTCGGCCATGCCCGCCCCCGCGTACCTGACCTACGGCAACGTGGACGTCCCGCGCATGTGGGGCGCGCACCTCAAGGAGGGCCACCACGTCCTGGACGGCGAGACCACCGAGATCGGCGGGCTCCGGTTCGGGTTCGTCGGCGGCGGCCTGCGCACCGAGTACCGCACGCCCTACGAGCTGGACGACGACGCCTACGCCGCCAAGGTCGAGGCCGTCGGGGAGGTGGACGTGCTGTGCTGCCACATCCCGCCCGACGTCCCCGAGCTGCTGTACGACACGGTGGCGCGCCGCTTCGAGCGGGGGAGCGCGGCGATCCTGGACGCGATCCACCGGACGCAGCCGAAGTACGTCCTGTTCGGGCACGTCCACCAGCCGCTCGCGAGCCGGATGCGCATCGGCCGGACCGAGTGCGTGAACGTGGGCCACTTCCGGGCCCGTGGCGTGCCGTACGTCCTGACGGTGTGAAAGATACGTTCTCTAGGGACAGCGGGCCCGTGCGCGGGCTCAGGACGAGCCGGAGGGAGACGCCGATGGCGGACCGCACGAGTTCCACCAGCACGGTCAAGGCGGGCAAGGCCGAGATCATGGCGGTGATCGCCGATCTGGCGGCGTACCCGGAGTGGGCGAGCGGCATCCGCGGGATCACCGTCCAGGAGACGGGCGAGGACGGCCGGGCGTCGCGCGCCGAGCTGACGTTCGACGGCGGCCCCTTCAGCGACACCGTCGGGCTCGCCTACACCTGGGAAGGCGACGACCGGGTGACCTGGAAGCTGGTGGAGGCGGGCTCGGTCGTCACCGGCCTGCACGGCTCCTACAGCCTGGCCGAGCGGGACGGCGGCACCGAGGTGACCTACGAACTGGCCGTGGACGTGCGCATACCGCTGATCGGCATGGTGAAGCGCAAGGCCGAGAAGCGGATCATCGACACCGCGCTCAAGGGCCTCAAACGCCACGTGGAGAGCTGAACACCCCGCAGTCACCAGAACACGGCGACGAGGCGATACCGTCACGCCGACGACCGATGGAAGATGGACCCATGAGTGAGCAGCCGGGTGACGTCCTGGACGAGGCGGCCAAGCTTTTCGACGCGCTGATCAGGCGGGTGAGCGGCGGCCGGGACCGGGACGCGGACGAACCGAGCAGCGGCGGGCCGGGCGGAACCGGCGCAGGCGGCAGCGGGCCGGGCACGGGCGAGGACGTGTGGGCCCGCGCCACCGCCGAGCAGCCGCGCATCGCCACCGGCGCCCCCGAGTGCCGTGACTGCCCCGTCTGCCGGGCCATCGCGATCAAGCGCGAGGCGGGCGGTGATGTGGGCCGCCATCTGCACGAGGCGGGGCAGGCGCTCCTCGCCGCCGCACTCGACGTGGTGGCCGCCGTCGACCGGACCCGCCGGAACCGGCCGCCGGAGGCGTCGAAGAGCCCGCGGGCGGGTAGGTCCGAGCGGTCGGAACGTCCTGATTCGGGCGATGCGTGGTCGGCCGCCACGGGCGGCGGCACCGCCGACATCGGGTAGTGCGGTTCAGGCTCCAGCCGGGGCGCTCGAAGAGGAGGAAGGGTACATGGCCCTGACCATCGGCGTGGATGTGGGCGGTACGAAGGTCGCCGCGGGGGTCGTAGACGACCGGGGGACGATACTGGAGAAGGTACGCAGGCCGACTCCATCGACCAACCCGAAGGAGACCGCCGAGACCATCGCCGAGGTCGTCGACCTCCTGAAGGGCAAGTTCGAGGAGGTGTCCGCGGTCGGCCTCGGCACCGCCGGCTTCGTCGACGAGACCCGCTCCACCGTCCTGTTCGCCCCGAACCTCGCCTGGCGGGAAGAGCCAATCAAGGAGAAGGTGGAGAGCCGCGTCGGGCTGCCGGTGGTGGTGGAGAACGACGGCAACGCCACCGCGTGGGGCGAGGCCCGGTTCGGTGCCGGGCGCGGCGAGAACTTCCTCGTCCTGGTGGCCCTCGGCACCGGCATCGGCGGCGGCATCATCATCAACGGCGAGCTGTACCGGGGCCGGTTCGGCATCGGCGCGGAGATGGGGCACTTCCGGGTCGTCCCGGACGGCCGCCGCTGCGGCTGCGGCAACCGCGGCTGCTGGGAGCAGTACGCCAGCGGCAACGCCCTCGTCCACGAGGCCCGCGACCTGGCCCGGGTGGCGCCCGCGATGGCGGGGCGCCTGCTGGAACTCGGCGACGGCCGCCCCGAGGGCATCAGCGGCCCGGAGGTGTCGCAGGCGGCCCGCGAGGGCGACAAGGCGGCGCTGGAGTGCTTCCGGACGATCGCGCACTGGGCGGGCCAGGGCCTGGCCGACCTCAGCGCGATTCTCGACCCGGGCGCGTTCATCATCGGCGGCGGCCTGTCGGACGCCGGCGACCTCCTCCTCGACCCGATCCGCGCGGCGTTCGAGGACGCGCTGACCGGCCGCGGCCACCGCCCCCTGCCCGACATCCGCATCGCCGAGCTGGGGTCGGCGGCCGGCATCGTCGGTGCGGCGGACCTGGCCCGCGTCCGTCCCCTCCAGGACGTCATCGTCTAGGTCTCCCCGGACCGACATGGCCGCCGTCCGCCTGCTGAGCTACAACGTCCGGTCGCTGCGCGACGACCCGGCCGCCGTGGCCCGGGTCGTCCGCGCCGTCGCCCCGGACGTCGTCTGCGTGCAGGAGGTCCCGCGCTTCTGGGCCTGGCGCCTCAAGCGGCGCCGGCTGGCGCGGGCGTGCGGGCTGCGCGTCGCGGCGGGACGGCGGCCCTGCGGGCTCGCCGTCCTGACCGCGCCGCACGTCCGCCGGGTCGCCCGCGAGTTCCACCTGCTCACCCCGGACGCGGGCCTGCACCGCCGCGCGCTGGCGATCGCGGTCCTGGAGGCCGGGGGAGTCCGCTTCATCGCGGCGAGCACCCACCTCGACCTGGCGGACGCTCCGCGACTGCGGCACGCCGGCGAGATCCTCACCCACCTCGGCCGTGCCCGCGCCCGCTACCGCGCCCCGGTCGTCCTCGCCGGCGACGTCAACGAGGACCCCGGCGGCGAGTCCTGGAAGGTCTTGACGAGCCACTTCCAGGACGCGTACGCGGCCGCTCCCACGGGCGGCGAACCGACGTTCTCCGCCCGCGATCCCCGCAGGCGCATAGACGCGGTCTTCACCGACCCGTCGATCAGGACCGCCGGGTGCGGAGTCCCCACCGGCGACACCGCGCCCACGGCCGACTACGTCAGGGCGACGGACCACCGCCCGCTGCTGGCGGATCTGGTGATCGGCCGGGAGCGGCCACCGCCGCCCGGCTGATCCTCTAGACGACGGCTCCGTCGTCGGGGTCGCGGGGTTCGTCGCCCATGCGGAGGACGAGGGTGACGAAGCCGCCGATGAAGGCGGCGACGGCCAGGAAGGCGGCCCAGCCGGGGACCTCCCAGTCGAGGATGACCGTGACCAGCAGGTAGACGGGGCCGCCGATCAGCGCGACCCAGGCGCCTTTGGTGAGGGGGTCGGCGCTGGGCAGCGGCGGGGGAGGGGGCGGTATGTAGTGGCCGTCGGGGTCCTCGTCCGGGGGGAACTCCGGCGGCTCGGCGGGCTTGATGACGCGGGCGCGGGGGAGCCGCCCGGTGCGGTCGTCGCCCTCCGGCGGGG
>NZ_SMLC01000008.1 GCF_004349245.1 Actinomadura sp. 6K520
GGTCAGGGGCGGGAGTGGGTTAGGAGGAGGTCCAGGAGGGTTAGGGCGCCGTGTTTGTCCAGGGGGTCGTTGCCGTTGCCGCATTTGGGGGACTGGATGCAGGACGGGCAGCCGGAGTCGCACTCGCAGGACGCGATCGCGTCGCGGGTGGCGTGGAGCCATTCGGCGGCGTCGGCGTAGCCGCGTTCGGCGAAGCCCGCTCCGCCCTCGTGGCCGTCGTAGACGAAGACGGTCAGCAGGCCCGTGTCGGGGTGGACGGCCGTGGACACGCCGCCGATGTCCCAGCGGTCGCAGGTGGCGAAGAGGGGGAGCAGCCCGATGGACGCGTGTTCGGCGGCGTGGGCGGCCCCGGGCAGGTCCAGGTCGTCCAGGGCGGAGATCTGTGCTTCGGAGAGCGTCCACCATACGGCGCGGGTGCGGAGGGTGCGGGGCGGGAGGTCCAGGGGCTTCTCGCCGAGCATCTCGCCCGTCTGCATGCGGCGCATCTGGTAGCCGACCACCTGGCGGGTGACTTCGACGGTTCCGAAGCAGAGGGTGGCCTCGCCCCAGGCGGTGGAGCGGAGCCGTTCCACGATGGCGATGTCGGTCACGTCGCGGGCGGTCGTCGAGTAGTCGGGGTCGGCCGGTTCCACCAGTGCGACGGAGTCGTCCAGATCGAGGGTGTGGACGATGAACGAGTCGCCTTGGTGGATGTAGACGGCGCCCTCATGGACGGTGGTGTGCGCGGAGGCCTCATCGACCGTGCCGAGAAGGCGTCCTGTGCCCAGTTCCACGACCTGGATGGGGTCGCCCCCCGCACCCCGGATATCGGCCAGGCCGGCGGCCCTGTCGCGACGTGTCCAGTACCAGCCGGCGGGGCGGCGGCGGAGGAAGCCGCGGCGGACGAGGTCGGGCAGCAGATCGACGGTCGAGGGGCCGAAGAGGGGAAGGTCGTCCTCGGTGAGCGGCATCTCGGACGCCGCGGCGCAAAGGTGCGGTTCAAGGACGTACGGGTTGTCCGGGTCGAGCACGGTGGCCTCGACCGGCCTCCCGAAGATCGCCTCCGGGTGGTGGACGAGGAACGTGTCGAGCGGGTCGTCCCGGGCCACCAGGATCGACAGGGCCGCCTGGCCGGAGCGTCCGGCACGCCCTGCCTGCTGCCAGAGGGACGCGCGGGTACCGGGCCAGCCGCAGACGACGACGGCGTCCAAACCGGAGACGTCCACGCCGAGTTCCAGGGCGTTCGTGCTCGCCAGGCCGATGATCGAGCGGGAACGCAGAGCGGCTTCCAGTGCACGTCGTTCCTCGGGGAGGTAGCCGGCGCGGTAGGCGGCGACCTGTTCCGCCAGGGCAGGGGTGACCTCGTGCAGGGCGCGCTTGGCGCTTAATGCCACTGACTCTGCACCGCGCCTGGACCGGACGAACGCGAGTGTTTGCACGCCTTCTACGACGAGGTCCGCCAGGAGGTCTCCCGCTTCGGCCGTGGCCGTGCGGCGGACGGGGGCGCCACGCTCGCCCCGCAGCTCGGTCAGGGGCGGCTCCCACAGTGCGAACGTCGCCGGTCCGCGTGGTGAGGCGTCGTCGTCGACGGCGACGACGTCCAGTCCGGTGAGGCGGGACGCGGTGGCGGCGGGCTCGGACGTCGTCGCCGAGGCAAGGATGAAGGTCGGGTCGGCGTGGTAGCGGGCGCACAGCCGGCGCAGCCGGCGCAGAACGTGCGCGACGTGCGACCCGAAGACGCCGCGGTATCCGTGCGCCTCATCGATGACCACGTAGCGGAGGCGGCGCAGGAACGACGACCAGCGGGCGTGGCTCGGCAGGATCGACCGGTGCAGCATGTCCGGATTCGTGAGGACGTAGTTCGCGTGCTGCCGGACCCAGGTGCGTTCATCCTGGGGCGTATCACCGTCGTACGTCGCCGCGCGGACGCGGGTGAGGCGCAGCGAGCGCAACGCGCGGAGCTGGTCGGCGGCGAGCGCCTTGGTGGGCGCCAGGTAGAGAATCGTCCCCTGGTGGCGAGGAGTGTCGTCCCCGTCGTAGATCGCCTCGATGGCGGGCAGCAGGTACGCGAGGGACTTCCCGGACGCCGTGCCGGTGGCCAGGATCACAGAGCGTCCCGCGCGGGCGTGCTCGGCCGCGGCGGCCTGGTGCTCCCAGGGGGCCGCGATGCCGGACGCCGCCAGCCGCTCGACGAGCAGTGGCGGCGACCAGGCAGGCCAGTCGGCACGACGGCCCTGACGTGCGGGAACGCTCTCCACATGGGTGATGCGTTCGCGCCTCGTCGGGTCGGCGAGCAGCCGGTCCAGGGGAGTTGAAGATCTTTGGGCGCCCATCAGGTTTTCAGTTTGCCAGCCGGGGCAAAACAACGGGAACGCCCCGGCGCCGGTGAGCCCGTACCCCTGTCCTGGCCACTGGATCAGCAGGTCAGACGGGATGGCGCGAACTTTCGCCCGTGTGGGCGATAACGTGCGTGTACCACGCCGGAGCGTGGTTGAATCACGGCGAAGTCTCGATGGCCGAACCCCGTCCGGGCGACCGGTGATCGAGATCAGATAGTGCTGCACGGCGCGTGGAGGATCTGTGGACCTGAAGGTGAACGACTACACCACCGACGATGGCCTCACCGTCATCAACGTGGAGGGCGAGATCGACGTCTACACGGCGCCGAAGCTTCGCGAGAAGCTCATCGACCTGGTCAACAAGGGTAAATTCCACCTCCTGGTGGACATGGAGAAGGTGGAGTTCCTCGACTCCACCGGTCTCGGCGTGCTGGTCGGCGGGCTCAAGCGCGTGCGCGCGCACGACGGCTCGCTGGAGCTGGTGTGCACCCAGGAGCGCATCCTCAAGATCTTCCGGATCACGGGGCTGACCAAGGTCTTCGGCATCCACGACTCGATCGCCGAGGCCGAGGAGAAGCGCAAGGGCGCCAAGTAGCGGCCAGCAGCTGAGATGTCGACCGTTGAACTCTCCTTCAGCGCGCTGCCCGTCCACGTCCGGACCGCCCGCCTGATCGTGACCGCCGTCGCCCGCCGCAGCGGCGTCGCCGAACCCCTGCTGGACGAGGTCAGGCTCGCGGTGGGCGAGGCGTGCTCGCGGGCCGTCGAGGCGCACCGCCGGCACTGCCCGGACGAACCCGTCCGGCTGGAACTGAGCGGTGCCGACCGGCGCTTCGAGGTGACCGTCAGCGACACCGTCCCCGGCGAGGACGAGGCGGGGGGCCTCCCCAAGGCGCCGGACGCTGAGGAGTTCGAGTACGGCCTCGCCGGGGAGGGCACCGCGGAGTTGGGACTGGCCGTCATCGCCGGCCTCGCCGACGACGTGGAGATCGCCTCAACCCCCAAGGGGGTCCAGATACGGATGAGCTGGCCGGCCGAAGCAGAGGCGACCATCTGACGCGCGCACTCCCGAAGACCCTCGAAGGCCCCGCCACCCCAGGCGGGGCCTTCGCTGTGTTTGTTGCAGTCCAGGCCCACTTCGCTCGCTGGCGCTCGCTACGCGAGTTGGCCTGTGCGAGCGCGGCACCGTCCGCCAGCCCCCGCCCACCACCATTCAATCGACGAACTTCGCTCGGCCGTCGCTTCGCGATCTTCCGGTGTGGCTCGCCTTCGGCTTCGCCCCGCCGTCAGGTCACGCGCTCGCGTGCGGGGCCGAGGTCATCTTGGGGGAGGGTCGATGCCGGCGTTCTGAGCGGGCGGTGAGGGGGGCTGGGCGCCGACCGACGGCTCCCCAGGGTAGGTCGATGCCGGCTCCCGGTCGTGCCGTCGGACGCGGCGGTGGCGAGCGACCCTGACCGCAGGAACGCCACGACCGTCACCGGCGCCGGAGGCCGGGAAGCCGGAGAACCGCTCGGTCAGGCGCCGGACGACGTCGCGGTCAGGCGGGGCTTGCGGGCGCTTAGTTCGCGGTCGAGGGATTGCTGGGCGTCGCGCATGGAGGCGACGTACTCCGGCTGGTTCCAGCGGGTCTGGGTCTCCTCGTCCGTGACGTTCTTCACGCGTTCCATGAGCCACCAGATGTTGCCGAGCGGGTCTCGGACGCGGCCGCCGCGGTCGCCCCAGGCCGCGGTGCTCAGTTCGGTGACGGCGACCGCGCCGGCCTGGACGGCCTTGGCGAAGACCGTGTCCACGTCCTTGATGTAGAGCCGCAGCAGGGCCGGGGTGTCCGGCCAGGTGTCCCTGGCGTCGAAGAGCAGGACGATGGAATCGCCGATGCGGACCTCGGCGTGGCCGATGGAGCCGTCCTCGTTGAAGTAGCGGAAGAGCTCCTCCCCTCCGAACGCCTCGACGATGAAGTCGATCGCCTTCGCGGTGTCGCGAGTCACGATCCAGGGTGTGACTGAGGTTTGGCCGTCCGGAACCGGCTGGACTTCGGTGCTCGCCATCGTTGACTCCTCGCTGTCGGCGCCGTGGGTTCTGCGCGGTGTCCGGGGATCATATCAGAACGGAACGCTTCGTTCTGATCGAGCTCACGAGGACTGGGCGTTATGTCCGAGTTGGGGTTGGTGGGACGCGTGGGACTGGTGGGGAGAAAGTGATGAGCGATGAGAACGGTGTGGGAAACTCATCCGGATGATCTCGGACTGGATCGATTTGGGTCTGGACATAATCCGTGTTAATGCCTAGCTTTAACACCGACGCCGATGCTCTCATCGAGGCGCCCGAGACGTGCTGCGCACGTCAAGGTGCCGGTGAGGTGATAGTGAGCTATCCCGGGCTGACCTGGGGAAATGACCCCTGGCCTGGGATAAGGGGCAAATTCCGGGCGTATCTTTCATTGCGTTTTGGCGACATCCGCTTCAAGGGCCCTGCGGCCTTAACATTCGACCTACGCCTGCGTAGACTCCCGGAACCCGCGCTGCCGTGCGAGGCGTTCGAAATCATGACTCGCGGGGTACGCGGTAAAGATCGTCTTTGACGATCGCGATCGCAGCACCCCTTGTCGAGGAGGACGGATGTCTGGGCTTTCCCTGTCAAGCCCGGTCAGCGCAGACGTGGATCTCGGCGGCGGCGACCTCTCTTTGGTCGTCGTCGTCGCCGTGATCGCACTGTTGGCACTGGCCGTCGCCGCGGGTCTCGTGCGCGATGTCCTGGCCGCTGGCCAGGGCACCGACAAAATGCAGGAGATCTCGCGGGCCGTGCAGGTAGGAGCGAGCGCCTACCTGAAACGCCAGTTCCGAACGGTCGCGGTCTTCGTGGTCCTGATCCCGCTCGTTCTGCTCCTGCTACCGGCCGACTCCACCGGGGAACGCATCGGACGGTCGGTCTTCTTCGTCATCGGCGCGCTGTTCTCGGCCGTCACCGGGTTCGTCGGCATGTGGCTGGCGGTCCGGGGCAACGTCCGGGTCGCCGCGGCCGCCCGGGAGGAGGGCGGCGAGAAGACGGCGATGCGGATCGCCTTCCGCACCGGCGGCGTCGCCGGCATGTTCACCGTCGGGCTCGGCCTGTTCGGTGCCGCGGTCGTCGTGCTGGCGTACAAGGGCGACGCGCCGAAGGTGCTGGAGGGCTTCGGTTTCGGCGCCGCGCTGCTCGCCATGTTCATGAGGGTCGGCGGCGGGATCTTCACCAAGGCCGCCGACGTGGGCGCCGACCTGGTCGGCAAGGTCGAGCAGGGCATCCCCGAGGACGACCCCCGCAACGCGGCGACCATCGCCGACAATGTGGGCGACAACGTCGGTGACTGCGCCGGCATGGCCGCCGACCTGTTCGAGTCGTACGCGGTCATGCTCGTCGCGGCGCTCATCCTCGGTACCGCCGCGTTCGGCACCGAGGGGCTGGTGTTCCCGCTGATCGTGCCGATGATCGGTGTGATCACCGCGGTGATCGGCATCTTCGCCGTGACGCCGCGGGCCGGCGACCGGTCCGGCATGACGGCGATCAACCGGGGCTTCTTCATCTCGGCGGGGATCTCCGCGATCCTGGTCGCGATCGCCGCGTTCGTGTACCTGCCCGCGTCGTTCGCGGACCTGAACGGCGTCACCGACCCCGAGATCCAGGCGCTGGACGCCGACCCGCGCTGGGTGGCGCTCGGCGCGGTCCTCATCGGAATCGTGCTCGCCAGCGCGATCCAGCTGCTCACCGGGTACTTCACGGAGACGAACCGCAAGCCCGTCCAGGAGGTCACCGGAAGCGCCCGGACGGGCCCGGCGACCGTCATCCTGTCCGGTATCTCGCTCGGCCTGGAGTCGGCCGTCTACACGGCCCTCGTCATCTGCGGCGCGGTGTACGGGGCGTTCCTGCTCGGCTTCGGCAACACCACCGTCGCGCTGTTCGCGGTGGCGATGGCCGGTACCGGCCTCCTGACGACCGTCGGCGTGATCGTCTCGATGGACACGTTCGGGCCCGTCTCCGACAACGCCCAGGGCATCGCCGAGATGTCCGGGGACGTGCAGGGCGAGGGCGCGGCCATCCTGGAGCGGCTGGACGCGGTCGGCAACACCACCAAGGCCATCACCAAGGGCATCGCGATCGCGACGGCGGTGCTCGCCGCGACCGCGCTGTTCGGCTCGTTCCGCACGACGGTGATCTCGGCGCTGAACGACGCGTCCGACGAGGCCAGGGACGCGCTCGGCGGGTTCAGCACCTTCAGCCTGTCGATCGACAACCCGAACGTGCTGATCGGGCTGATCATCGGTGCGGCCGTGGTGTTCATGTTCTCCGGGCTGGCCATCATGGCGGTCGGCCGGGCGGCCGGACGGGTCGTGGTCGAGGTGCGCGAGCAGTTCCGCACCAAGCCCGGGATCATGGACTACACCGAGAAGCCCGACTACGACCGGGTCGTGGACATCTGCACCCGGGACGCGCAGCGCGAGCTCGCCACCCCCGGACTGCTCGCGATCATGACTCCGATCGCGGTCGGCTTCGCGCTCGGGTACGCGCCGCTGGGCGCCTACCTGGGCGGTGCGATCGCGGCGGGCGTGCTGATGGCGGTGTTCCTCGCCAACTCCGGCGGCGCCTGGGACAACGCCAAGAAGCTCGTCGAGGAGGGCCAGCTCGGCGGCAAGGGCAGCGACGCGCACGAGGCCACGATCATCGGTGACACGGTCGGCGACCCGTTCAAGGACACCGCCGGCCCCGCGATCAACCCGCTGATCAAGGTGATGAACCTGGTCGCGCTGCTGATCGCGCCCGCGGTCGTGACGTACGCGGGCAACACCCTGCTGCGCGTCGTGGTGACCGTGCTGTCCGTCGGGATCGTGGTGGCCGCCATCGTGATCTCCAAGCGGCGTGCCGACCCGATCGCCGACCCCGCCATCCAAGGCGCCTCGCCCGGCCCGGCCGCCACGGAGGGCGGCGAGGCCAAGGGCGGCGCCGTCGAGGAGGGCACCCCGGAGGAGGCCGCGGTCGGTGCCGACTCCGCCAAGGCCGAGTCCGGCAAAGACGAGTCGTCCACCAAGAAGAACTGACCGGTAACGCGCGGGGGCCGGCGGCGCTCAGTCGCCGGCCCCTCCGCACGCCGGGGGTCGTGCATGGAACTCCCGTAATCGGTCATACGCTGTACGTGCCGGTCAGGCGAAATGAGATCAACTCGGGAGGCGTTGTGGCGAGCGGCGACGGTAAGTCGACCATGTCGGGTGCCAAGGGCTTCGCCATCGTGCTCGGCGGCATGCTGGGGATCATCCTCCTGCTCTGGGCTCTCGCGGCTCTCGTCGCGCCGTAACCCCGCGACCGTGGCCCCCACCGGCACGGCACAACAAGCCCGCACGCCCTTGCGGCACTCCCAGGCGTTCCCGGCATCACCCGCGACCGCACGGCACCAACCGTCCTTCCCGGCCACCGCCGTTGCTTCAGGCCCCCTCAAGCCCTCGCCACAGGAGCCTGGAAACGCGAGGCACCCGACCCGAACGCGAGACACGAGAACCCCAGCCACCCGGCGACCACAACCACTGCAATCTCGGCGCCCGGAGGCAGGTTTCGAGCTTGCGAGAAACCTGATCGCGCAGCGAGCCCCCTGGGCGAGTCGGAGCGATGCGGCGTTCGCACCGCGGTGCCCGCCGCAGGAAGGCGCTTCAGCGCCTGGGGCGCGGTTCGGTAATGGGCCGCCGACCCCAGCCACCACCCCGACCCCGCAACAACCTGAAGGCTTGCGATCGCGTCCGAAGGCAGGTGGCGAGCGAAGCGAGAAACCTGATCGCGCAGCGAGCCCCTGGGCGAGCCGGAGCGATGCAGCGATCGCGCGCATTGCCCCGCCGAAGGGAAGGCGCTCTGGCGCCTGACCGCCAAGGGCAATGCAATGAGAAAGGAGAGAGATGGAAGTGGGTACGCCGGCGCTTGTCGTGCTTCGTCATGCCAAGGCCGTTGCCGGGTTGGGGGTCGCGGACATCGACCGGACGCTCAACGATCGTGGGCGGCGGGATGCCGTGGCGGCCGGGGAGTGGCTGCGGGCGAACGGTCTCGTCCCGGATCTGGTGCTGTGTTCCACGGCGGCGCGGACGCGGGAGACGCTGGCGCTGCTGGATGTCGACGCCGAGGTGAGTTTCGAGTCCGGGATCTATGACAACGACCCCCGTGAGCTTCTCGAACTGGTGAGCCGGACGCCGGACGAGGTCGGGAGGCTGCTGCTCGTGGGGCACAACCCGTCGGTGCACCAGCTCGTCTACGATCTCGCCGGGAGCGCGCCGGCCCTCTTTCCAACGTGTGCGTTCGCCGTGATCGAGCTGTCGGGCGCGTGGGCGGACGTGCATCCCGGTTCGGGGACGCTCCGCGCCACCCGTACTCCGAAGGACTGACGTCAGGGACGCGGTTCGGCGGCCCGGAGCGACGAGTGGATGACCGTCCCGGTGTCCTCGCGGAGCAGGCGGATCACGTGGCGGGTGCCGGAGACCTGCAGGAGGGCGTGCCGGAGCGGGGTGAACTCGTCCCGGTCGACACCGGAGCCGAGTTCGGCGCGGCGGCGCTTGGTGAGCTTGGACAGGTGGGTGTCGAGGTCGGCGAGTTCCTCGTTCAGCTCTTCGGCGGGCGTCGCGGCCTCGGGGGCGTGTTCGTCCTCCTCCAGCAGTTCCGCGGTCTCCTCGAACTGGTCGGCGAGGCGGTCGAGGATCTCGGGGATCGGGCCGGTGTCCACGGCCTCCTCGCGGGACAGCTTCGCGACGGTGATGAGGTGGTCGCGGACGCGGTGCGCGGCGTCGACGGCGGTGCCCAGCTCGGTGGTCAGCGCGGTGTCGGGCAGCCGCTCCTGGCCGAGGCGGGTGCGGGTCTCGGCGACGGCCTCCGCGGACCGTTCGGCGGCCACGATCTTGTCGTGCGGCAGGCGGGTGCGTTCCCCGGCGAGGACGTCGGCGGTGGCGCGGACGAGGTCGGCGTGCCGGTCGAGGAGGCGGCCGAGGAGCACGGGCAGGCGTTCGAGGTGCCCGGCGGGCCACAGCAGCCGGACGGCGAGGTACGCGATGACCGTCCCGCCGAGGGTCAGGACGATGCGCTGGCCCGCGGTGAGCCAGTCGGAGGGCGTGCTGAACTCCAGCAGCATCATCGCCAAGGGCGTCCCGAACAGGGCCCAGTACGTGTAGTTCACGGCGCGCATCGCGTAGCCGGCGACGGCGAAGCAGAAGACGATCACCGCGAGGGTGGACTGGCCGGGCGCGATCGCGAGGATGACCGCGGCGATGGCCGATCCGGCGGCGGTGCCGCCGAAGCGCTGGACGAGGTGTTCGACGGTCTCGCCGTAGGTGGCGCGCAGGCTCAGCATCGCGGTGATGGTCATCCAGTGCCCGAATTCGAGGTGCAGCGCGGCGGCCAGCGCCATGGTGACCAGCGCCGTCAGGTAGACGCGCGACACCTGCCGGAAGCGGGGGGAGCGGGTGCGGACGGCGCCGCGGACCCGGTTCAGCGCCGGTGTCGGGTCGAGGGTCTCGGGCAGCCGGGGCGGCGCCACCCCGATCCGCAGCCCGCCCGCGGTGATGCGGCGGGTGCGGGCGACCTCGCCGGCGATGCGGTCGACGGACCGGCGGACCTGGCCGATCAGCGCGACCGCGACGAGGTCCTCGTCCCCGGCGAGCCCGGCGCGCCTGATGTGCTCGGCGGCGCGGCCCATGCGCCGGACGGCGGCGGACTCCTCCCGGCCCAGCGGTGCCTGGCCGCCGCTGGCGATCGCGCCGGAGATCAGCCGCAGCCGCGCCGCCAGCGCCCAGATCGCCGTCTGCGTCTCCTCCTGCCACGCGCGGTCGGGCGGGTAGTTCCTGGTGGCCTCCAGGACGGCCTGCAGCGTCACCGTCTCGTGCAGCACGCGGGCCAGGGCCTCGATGAGCCGTTCGGGCCGGGTGGGGTCCTGGCGTCCCCGCCCGGACCTGTAGAGCCCGTACGTGGCGCGTGCCGCGGTGAGCGCCTCCGACGCCGCCCGCCGCTTGGCCTCCCAGTCGGGGATGCGGGTGATGGCGAGCAGGTCGGGGTTCGTGATGTCGACCTCGTCGAGGGGGGCGGGGTCGGGTGCCCCGACCTCCTGCGCGACGGCGTCTAGTGCCTCGGCGACCGCGTCCGCGGTTTCGCTCAGCGCGGTGTGCAGGGGGCGCAGCCGCCGCGCGGGCCACGGCGCCAGCAGCAGGACGGCGACGAGCAGCCCGCCGATGAGCTCCAGCACCCCGATGAGGATGACGTCGGACGGCGGCCGGACCGCGCTGAGCAGGACCGCGAGCCCGGCCGTCGCCCCGATCCGCGGGATGGCGGTGCCCAGGGCGACCAGCGGCGGCACCACGAGGACGGGCAGCCACGTCCGCTCGCTCAGCAGCCCGCCGATCCCCGATCCCACCGCGACGACCAGGACGCCGACCGCGAGGTCCCGGGCCCGCGTCCCGTAGGGTCCCTCGGGTGCGCGCAGCGCGACCAGGTAGGCGCCGAGCGCGATCATCGACCCCTGGGCGGCGTGCCCGGTGATCGTCCCGAGGAACAGCGGCACCGCCATGGCGAGCGCCGCGGCCACCCCGTACATGGGCGTCGCGTGCCCATGGGCTTGGGCGTAGGCGTCCCGTGCCCGCTGCAGGACCGGGGACCGCTCGCCGTCAGCCGGGCTTCGCAGGGCCGCCCGGCCCCGCCGCAGCGCGGCCCGCAGCCGGGGCCGCACCCTCAACGCCATCTGTCCCCGCAGCCCCACGAGGCGGCTGGCGTGTGCCGCGCGGCCTGCGGGTGCACGGGGCGTCTCCGATGCCTACCGTGCGGCCGGGGGATCGTCTCCCCGGGCGTCGAGGGCGTCGGCGGCCTCGACCTCTTCGCGCGAGATCCCCAGGAGGAAGACGATCGTGTCGAGGTAGGGGACGTTGACGGCGGTGTCGGCGGCCTCGCGGACGACGGGCTTGGCGTTGTAGGCGATGCCGAGGCCGGCCGCCTGGAGCATGTCGAGGTCGTTGGCGCCGTCGCCGATGGCGACGGTCTGGCTGATGGGGATGCCGGCCTCGCGGGCGAAGCGTTCCAGGGCGGCGGCCTTGCCGGCGCGGTCGACGACCGGGCCGTGCACCCGCCCGGTGATCTTGCCGTTCTCGATCTCCAGCGTGTTGGCGGCGGAGTAGTCGATGCCGAGGTCCTCGACGAGGGCGTCGGTGACCTGGGTGAAGCCGCCGCTGACGATGGCGAACTTGTAGTCGAGGCGCTTGAGGGTGCGGACCATGGTGCGGGCGCCCGCGGCCAGGCGGACCTTGTCGCGGACGTCGTCGATGGCGGACGCGTCGAGCCCGGCGAGGAGCGCGACCCGCTCGCGCAGCGAGCCCTCGAAGTCGAGTTCGCCGCGCATGGCGGCCTCGGTGACCTTGGCGACCTCGCCGAGGCAGCCGGCGTGCTCGGCGAGCAGCTCGATGACCTCGCCCTGGATGAGGGTGGAGTCGACGTCCATCACGATCAGCCGCTTGGCGCGCCGGTGCAGGCCGCTGTGCTGGACGGCGACGTCCACCTGCTGTTCGGCGGCCTCGGCGGTGAGGGCGGCGCGGAGCGCGTCGGGGTCGGCGCCGGAGACGTCCATCTCGATGCAGGTCACGGGGTTCTGCGCGAGCCGCTCGATGCGGTCGATGTTGGCGCCGTGCGCGGAGATGCGTCCCGCGATGCCCGCCATGGCGGCGGGCTTCAGCGGCGCGCCGAGGACGGTGACGTGGAGGCGGCCGCGGCGCTTCGGCATCCGCTTGTTGCGACCCGTCGACAGCTCGATCTCCATGTCGAGGTCGTTGGCGACGCGTTCGGCGGCGTTCCACACGCGGCCGATGTCGGCGCCCTCGCTGTAGGCGAGCAGGACGCCGAGGATGAGGCGGCCGCGGATGACGACCTGCTCCACGTCGGCGACGGTGAGCGGGAACTCCGCGAGTGTCCTGAAGAGACGCGACGTCACGCCGGGGCGGTCGCGGCCGGTGAGTGTGATGAGGAGCGTGCGCTGTCCTGACCCGTCCATAGCTGTTCCCAACGGTACCGGCCGTGACGTGCGGCCCGTGCGTCAGGTCCGCCATGCGAGACGCGGCGCTAGGCGGGCAGCAGGAGGTTGGCGTCCCCGAACTCGTGCCAGAGATAGCCCTCGGCCAGGGCGGCCTCGTAGGTGGCGGCGAGCAGGCGGGTGCCCGCGATGGCGGTCAGCATCATCAGGTGAGACGACCTGGGCTCGTGCAGCCCGGTGAGAAGGCCGTCGACGGCCGTGACGCCGTGTTCTGGTGTCACGACGTGCTCGGTCCACCCCGCGGACGCCTGGACGCGTCCTGAGGCGTCCACGGACGTCTCCAGGGCGCGGACGACGGTCGTGCCCACGGCGATCACCCGCCCGCCCCGGGAACGGACGTGCTCGACCAGCGCGGCCGTCGGCTCCGGGACCTCGTAGCGTTCGGCGTACGGGGGTTCGTGGGCCTCGGGGGACGCCACGCCCGTGTGCAGCGTGATCGGCGCGACGAGCACGCCGCCCGAGACGAGCCGGGTGACGAGTTCGGGGGTGAAGGGGCGTCCGGCGCTCGGCATCTCGGCGCCGCCCGCCGTCCGGTCGTGGGCGAACACCGTCTGGTACGCGGCGACCGGCCAGTCGCGGCGCACGTACCCGTACCGGATCGCCGTCCCGTGCCCCCGCAGGTACGGGACGACGTCGGTGCTGAGCCTGGCCTCCCAGAGCCGGTCGGACTCCCGCCGGGGCGACGACCCGGCACGCCCGCTCGCGTGCCGCCTGACCAGGGTGAGCGTGGCGCCGCCCGGCATTGGGATCCATTCGCCGCAGCAGCCGCCCGAGTAGGGCAGGTCGGCCTTCCCGGCGCGGCGCCGCAGCTCCACGATCCACAGCCGGTCGTCCCCGCCGGGCACGGGCGTGGAGAAGTGGACGCTGATCCGGTCGAGCCGGACGGCGGCGGGCAGCGTGGCCGAGGTGTTGACGACGAGGAGGTCCCCGGGGGCGAGCAGCGAGGGAAGGTCGCGGAACTCGTGATGGGAGACCTCTCCGGTGGCGCGGCGCGAGACGAGGAGCCGGACGCCGTCCCGGGCCCGGCCGCGCGCTTCGGGAGGTTCGTGCGCCTCCAGGGCCGCGGGGAGGGTGAATTCGACGGTCATGTGCGGGCCTCCAGCCGGAGTGCGGCGACCACGCCGAGGGCGGCGATCGCGGCGAACAGCGTCCCGGCGACGGCGAGCCCGGTGTCGAGCCGGGCGCCGCCGAGGCCGGTGACCAGCGCGCCCGCGACGCCGACCACGAGGGACGAGCCGAGGGTGTCGCTGATCTGGAGCGCGGACGAGTTGACGCCCTGCTCTGCCGCGGGCGACAGGTTCAGCAGCAGGACGGAGAGGCTGCTGATCGCGAAGCCCATCCCGGCACCGCCGATCACCCACGCGGGGGCGGTGAGCCAGCCGGAGAACTGGAGCGCGCCGGCGGAGAGGACGATCCCGGCGGTGACGAGCCCGGCGCCGAGCCGGGCGAAGAACACGCGGGACCGCTTCGACCTGCTCTGGATCTGCGCGGACCCCGACCAGCCGAGGGCGCCGACCGTGAGGACGATCCCCGCCTGCGCCGCGCTGAAGCCGTGCAGCCGGGTGAGCGCCAGCGGAATGAACACGCTGGTGCCGAAGAACGCGCCGGCCAGCAGCCCCCGGACGAGGACGACGCTCGGCAGCCCGCGCCGGAACCGGAGCGTCCCGGCGGGCAGCAGCCTGGGCAGCCCGTAGCCGAGTCCCGCGAGGCCGGCGACCGCGGCCGCCGCCATCGTCCAGCCGGGCCTGTCCAGGCCGTACAGGAAGATCCCGGCCCCCGCCGAGACCGTGATCGCGGCCAGATACCGGTTCCGGGCCGCCGCGGAGCCGGTGCCCGCGGGCCCGACGCCGCGCAGCGCCGGGACGAGCAGCAGCACCGGCGGGACCACCAGCGGGACCAGCCCGAGGAACACCCACCGCCAGCCCGCGTGCTCGGCGACGGCGCCGCCCACCGCCGGGCCGACCAGCGACGGGAGGACCCAGGCCGCCGAGAGCGCCCCGAACACCCGGGGGCGGAGCTCCTCCGGATAGACGCGGGCGATCACGACGTACAGGGAGACCAGCGCGATGCCCGAACCGAGGCCCTGCACCGCGCGGCCCACGACGAACAGCCACATGGACGGGGCGACGCCCGCGACGACCAGGCCCGCGACGAACGTGCCGAGCCCGATCATGAACGGCCGGGCCGGACCGGACCGGTCGACCCAGCCGCCCGCCAGGACGGTGGACAGCAGGCTCGTGATCAGGGTCGAGCTGAACCCCCACGCGTACAGCGCCAGCCCGTCCAGGTCGCCGGCGACCACCGGCATGACCGTGCCGACGGCCATGCTCTCGAACGCCAGCAGCGTGACGACCGTGACGATGCCGAACGTCGCGCCCCGGAACCCGGCGCCCAGCAGGCCGCGGCCGGCGCCCGGCGCGGCCTTCGCGTGTTCGGGGGCCCGGCCGGGCACGTGATCGGGGTCGACGGCGGTGGTCATCGCGCGGTGTCGGGGTCGGCGGGGAGGTCGGCGGCCCGGTAGCGGCCGCTGGGCGGACGATCCGTGACCAGCCTCCGCAGCACGGCGGCGGTCCGCTCGGGAGGCGGGGCGGAGTCGGCGTCCTCGCCTGCCGCGCGCAGCATGGCGGTGTTCATCTCGCCCGGGTCCGCCCACCACACGGCTACGCCGGGCTCCTCGGCGGCCAGGATGTTGGAGAGCTGCTCCAGGGCCGCCTTGGACGACCCGTAGCCGCCCCACGTCTCGTAGCCCTCCGTGGCCGCGTCCGAGGTGATGTTCAGGATCGCGCCTCGGCGTTCGCGGAGGCCGGGCAGGAAGTCCTGGATGAGCGCGAGCGGCGCCAGGACGTTCGTCGCGAAGGTGTCCGCGAGGTCGGCGACGGGCAGCTCGGCCAGCCGCGGCATCGGCGTCGGGCCGAGGGTGCTCGCGTTGTTGACGAGCAGGTCGAGGCCGCCGTCCACCGCCCGGACGAGGTCGGCGCGGTGCGCGGGATCGGTGACGTCCCCGGCGACGGCCGTGACGCTGCCGCCGATCTCCCGGACGGCGGCCGACAGGGCGTCTGCGTCGCGCGCGTCGACGACGAGGTGCCAGCCGTCCCGGGCGAGTGCGCGGGCCAGGGCCCGGCCGAGCCCCCGGGAGGCCCCGGTGATCAGTGCTGTTGCCATGCCACCGACGCTACGAATCTGCGCAGTTCAGGGCATCGGCCGACGGGTCCCCGCACGATGGTCAGATGGTCCTAGGACCCTGGTCCGCGACCCCTGTACGACCCGTCCGGAGGCGTCCCGTCGCGGGCCGGCGTTCCAGATGGGGTGGAACCGTCCGCAGGCTCGCCTTTCATGGGGGAAGCGAGAAGACCCGGGCACCGAGTACCGTCTTCACAGTGAGTGCCGGAAGGCGCTCGTACCACGGGTGACGAGAGGCCGGGATGGAGACCGAGGGCGGCGGCTGCGGCGACCAGGGCGCGACCCTGCACGCCGTGAGTTCGGCGGTGCTCGCGGTGACCCGGCACCTGTCCGTGCACGAGGTGCTCCAGGTGATCGTCCGGGCGGCCGCGCAGCTGCTGGACGCCCGCTACGCCGCGCTCGGCGTGCCGGACGACGAGGGCTCGTTCGCGGAGTTCGTCGTCGAGGGCATCTCCGAGCAGGAGTGGGAGCGGATCGGGCCGCTGCCCCGCCAGCACGGGATGCTCGCCGCGATGCTGCACGGGGACGCGCCGAAGCGGCTCGACGACATCCGCAAGGAGCCCGAGTTCGAGGGCTGGCCGGCCGCGCATCCCGTCCTGAAGGACTTCCTGGGCGTGCCGATCCCGGACGGCGAGGACGTCCTCGGCATCCTGTTCCTCGCCAACAAGCGCAGCCCCGGCGGGTTCACCGGGAACGACGAGGAACTCCTCACCCTGTTCGCCGCGCACGCCGCGATCGCCATCACGAACGCGCGGCTCTACGAGCACAACCGCGAGCTGACGGTCGTCGCCGAACGCAACCGCATGGCCCGCGAACTCCACGACGCCGTCGCCCAGAAGCTGTTCTCGCTGCGCCTCACCGCCCGCACCGCGGCGACGCTGGCCGAGCGCGACCCGGCCCGCACCGTCCGGGAGCTGGAGCAGGTCGAGCGGCTGGCCGCCGAGGCGCTCAACGAGCTCCGCGCCGTGATCTTCGAGCTGCGCCCGGCCGACCTCGCCGACGGGCTGGTCCCCTCGCTGCGCAAGCACGTCGAGGTCCTCGACCGGGCGCACGAGGCCAGCGTGCGCATCGCCGCAGACGAGGCGGTCGTGCTGCCGGAGGAGCACGAGGCCGTCGCCTTCCGCATCACCCAGGAGGCTCTCTACAACGCGTTGCGACACGCCAGGGCGCAGACGGTCGAGGTGCGCCTGGCGACCAGCGACGGGAACGCCGTCCTGGAGGTCGCCGACGACGGTTCGGGGTTCGACGCGTCCGACACGGCCGAACCCCAGAACGGGCTGGGGCTCGCGTCCATGCGGGACAGGGCGTACTCCATCGGCGGGGGCCTCACGATCGACGCCCGGCCGGGGAAGGGCACGACCGTCCGGCTGGAGGTGCCGCTGTGACCGGGAACGGCGCGGCCCCGCGCGATGGCACGATCAGGGTCCTGATCGCCGACGACCATCCGGTCGTCCGGCAGGGGCTGCGCACCTTCCTCGGCATCCAGGACGACATCGAGGTCGTCGGTGAGGCCGAGGACGGCGTGTCGGCCGTGACACTGGCCGAATCGCTGGAGCCCGATATCGTGCTCATGGACCTCAAGATGCCGGGCGCCGACGGCTTGGCCGCGCTGACGGAACTGCGGGCTCGGGGGGTGGCGGCACGGGTGCTGGTCCTCACCAGCGTCACCGAGCGCGGGCACGTGCTGCCGGCGGTGCAGGCGGGGGCGGCCGGGTATCTGTACAAGGACGTCGATCCGCAGGCGCTGGTGCAGGCGATCCGGGCGGTCCGGGACGGGCACGTGCTGTTCGCGCCCGACGCGGCCGAGGCGATGCTGGCGGGCGGCCCGGGGGGCGGGGCCGACCGAGACGACCGCGGCCTGGCCGCGCTGACCGAACGGGAACGGGAGGTGCTCGTGCACATCGCGCGGGGGAGGTCCAACAGGGAGATCGCCCGCGCGCTCGTGGTGTCCGAAAAGACGGTCAAGACGCACGTCAGTAATCTGCTCATGAAACTGGGAGTCCAGGATCGGACGCAGGCGGCCTTGTACGCCGTCCGGCACGGCGTCGGCGCAGCCGGGGAAACCGGTGAAGCCACGGCCCGCGGCTGATACAACTCCTCTGACAGGATCGTCATCGAAATTGGTATGAACGTAGCAATCAGATACGCAGCAGGCAGCGACATCGGCTGCAACCGCGAGAACAACGAGGACTCGGGTTACGCCGGTGCGCGGTTGATCGCTGTCGCGGACGGCATGGGCGGCTACGCGGGTGGCGAGGTCGCGAGTTCCACCGTGATCGGCTCACTGCGCTCGCTGGACACCGACGCCCACAAAGACGATCTTGTTGACGTGCTGGGCCGCGCGGTGGCCGAGGCCAACGAGAAATTGCGGATCGTCCGGGAGGAACGTCCCGACCTGAGCCGGATGGGTACCACGCTCACCGCCATGCTCTGGGACGGGGAGTCCGTGGCGCTGGCACACGTCGGCGACTCGCGCGGCTACATGCTGCGCGACGGCGAGCTGTACCAGATGACCCAGGACCACACGATGGACGAGCTGCTCAAGGCGGAGGCCGAGCAGGCCGGCCAGCAGGCCGACCCGGCGGAGACGTCGCGGCTGTCGCACGTCCTCTACCGGGTCCTGGACGGACGCGAGGACCGCGAGCCCGACCTGCGCCTGCGCGACGCCCAGCTCGGCGACCGCTACCTGCTGTGCTCGGACGGCCTGAGCGGCCCGGTCGACGCGCAGAAGATCTACGAGGTGCTGTCCGCGGAGGCCGACCCGCAGCGGGCCGTCGATCGCCTGATCGAGCTGGCCCGCGAGAACGGCGGCCCCGACAACATCACCGCGGTCGTCGCCGACGTCGTCGAGTCCGAGCACGTCAGCGGCCCCGGTGCCCCCGTCGTCGTGGGCGCGGCCGGCAACGCCTGACGCCACGCCACGCCCCACCTCTCGCCACCCCGTCCACCCTGCCATCCCGCCGATGACGCACGGCACGGCCCGGCACGTCCGAGCCACCGGTCATCCACCCGGCGACGCCGCATCAACCCCCGTCCTCCTCGCACCCGGCCCGCCGCTCACTCCGCCCGCGCCCGCACATCCGCGCGCACCGGCCCGTCCGGCGCGCCCGCGCATGCCTTTGATCACACCTCGTCCCACCTCGCACGACTCCCGTTCCGGCCCGCACGCCCTACTGGGACGCCGCTCCGCTCCATGCGCGTCCGTCCCGTTCATCGCTCGTTTGCTTCGTCCGCCGCGAATTTCCAGACGATTCATGGAACTCGTCGGGTGAAAGTGTGCTCACGCAGGTGGCGATTTGTCCTACTCTTGCCGTGAGGTGGTGTCGCTGAGCCCTGGGTAACGGTCCGATCGCGGATCGTTTGCCGGGCTTGACCCGCCTTGGGGTGAACCCGGTATACGGGTCACTCAGTTCAGTCATCGAGGCGGAGGATTCGTGGGGGAAGCGCCCGGGGCGGCGGCCGCCGGTGCACCGAACGGTGTGCTCGGCGGGACCGTGAGCCGGACCCTCACCGCGGCACGGCATGGACCCAAGGGTGTGGTGCTGCGTGTCGCGGCGATGGCCGTTGCGGCCATCGGCGCGTCTTGGATCCACCGTGTCAACGACCCCGGCGTGCTCTGTCCCCTTCGGGCGCTCACCGGAATCCCGTGCCCCCTATGCGGGAGCACCACCGTGTTCATCGAGCTCGGCTCGGGCCGTCCCGCCCAGGCCGTGCTGGCGAACCCGGTGGCCCTCACCGGCGCGATCGCGATGGCGTTCGCACCGCTGGGGCTGGGAGGACGGTGGTGGGCACTCCAGCCGAAGACCCGTGCCTGGATGCTCGGCACCGCCCTACTGGGGTCGGAGCTGTGGCAGCTCGTCCGGTTCGGTGTTCTGCGCGTTTGAGCCGCGGTCGATCCTCGGTCAGACTTGCGGAGCCCACCGGGTCCGGCGGGCGTCACATAACCACAGGGTCAATCAATAAGGAGCAAGTGTGGGTAACCCCTACGACCCGTACGGTCAGCAGCCGGGCTACGGGCAGCAACAGCCCGGGTACGGCCAGCAGCCCCCGGCGCAGCCCGGGTACGGCCAGCAGCCCCCCGCGCAGCCCGGCTACGGCCAGCAGCCCGGGTACGGCCAGCAGCCGCCCGCGCAGCCGGGGTACGGCCAGCAGCCCCCGGCCCAGCCGGGGTACGGCCAGCAGCCCCCCGCGCAGCACGGCTACGGCGCCCCCCAGGCGGCGCCCCCCGCCCAGGGCTACCAGCAGGAGGTGCACCACCACCACTACGGCTCGACCGGCCAGCTGGCCGAGTGGGGCTCGCGTGCCGGTGGCTACATCATCGACTACCTCATCGTCGTCGCCCCGTTCTTCGTGCTGTACCTGATCGGCAGCCTGCTCAGCGGGTCCGGCAGCGGCGGCGCGGCCGCGATCGGCGTGCTGTTCATGCTGATCGGCCTCGCCGTCTGGCTCGGCCTCTTCCTGTGGATCTGCCACCAGGAGGGCACGACCGGCCAGTCGATCGGCAAGCGGCAGATGGGCATCCGCCTGGTCGGCGCGCAGACCGGGCAGCCGATCGGCTTCGGCATGGCCATCGTCCGCAAGATCGCGCACTTCCTCGACAGTGCGCTGTGCTACCTCGGCTTCCTCTGGCCGCTGTGGGACGACCGCAAGCAGACGTTCGCCGACAAGGTCTGCAACACCATCGTGGTCCGCGCCTGATCATCGGTCCATGAGAGCGGGGCGTCCCTTCGGGGGCGCCCCGCTTCCGTTTCCCGGGATGCGTCCGGGCCTCGGCTACGGGACGGTGTCGAACGCGCTGTTGCACGCGGCCACGAGCGCCCGCCGGACGGCCCTGTCCAGCAGCCGCAGCGCCTCGGTCCGGCGCCGCATCTGGTCGGCGCCCAGGCCGCGGTCGTCCATCTGCCGGGCGAGTTCCACGACGAGGGACAGCCGGCCCGCGAGCGCGGCGACGCGGTGGGCGCGGGGCGGGTAGCCGGGGGCGAGCGGGTGGCCGCCGCGCTCCGGGTCGCGCAGGTCGACGAGCGCGTCGGCGATCTCGGGCGGCACGCCGGCGAAGTCGTCCACGGTCAGCAGCGCCTCGGTGGCGTCCCGCATCGCGAGGGTGAGCTGCCGGTCGGCGTCCGCGAGGGACGGGACGTCGGGCAGCCCCGGGGAGGCGTCGTGCGCCGCCCAGCGGACGCCGACGTACGACGATCCGCGCCGGTCCTCGGCGGGGACGAGGCCGATCGCCCGGTCGCCCAGCGCGGCGACGACGGCGGCGCCCGCCTCGATCGCCGCGCGGTTCAGCGGGGGCGGGCCGGCCAGGCCCAGCGGGTCGCCCGGCTCGGGCAGTGCCAGCCGCAGCGCCGTCATCCCGCCGACGCGCAGGTCGCCGAGCCCGCGGCGCAGCGTCACCTCGGCGGGCTCGCCGCCCAGGATCTGCGGGCCCGCGTTCTCCTCGACGGCGTCCACCGCCTCGTCCAGGCCGACGTGCCCGGTCAGCCAGGCGTTGCCCCAGGAGACCAGCGCTGTCGCGGCGGCCGCTCTCATACGTTCTTGCTCATTCGCTTTCCCAACACTCCCGTACGAGCATGCGATCCACCATAAGCGTTCGCGAGGCCGATGCCGCCGAACGTAAGCAAGCTCTTGCGTCCGGGGTGCATCGCGGAACCGTCGTTTCCGGTGGGGCGCGGGGAGGCGCCCGCCGCCCCGGATCACATAGGTTCTTGTCTGAGGATCGGGACCACCGGGATGGGAGACGAAGGCGCGCGATGGCCGGCGAGGTGCTTCAGCTCCGCGGAGTCGGGGTCAGGCGCGGCGGGGCGACCCTGCTGCGCGATGTCACATGGACGGTGAACGAGGGCGAGCGCTGGGTCGTCCTGGGTCCGAACGGAGCCGGGAAGACCACGCTGCTCCAGATCGCCGGCGCGATGCTGCATCCCACCGAGGGCGAGGTGGTGGTCCTTGAGGAGGAGCTGGGCCGCACGGACGTCTTCGAGCTGCGTCCCCGTATCGGGCTGGCCAGCTCGTCGGTCGCGGAGAAGATACCCACCCAGGAACGCGTCGTCGACCTGGTGCTGACGGGCTCGTACGCGATCCTGGGGCGCTGGCAGGAGGAGTACGACTCGACCGACGTGAGCCGTGCGGTCGCGCTGCTGGAGGCCCTCGGCTGCGCGGACCTGATGCGGCGCACGTTCGGCACGCTGTCCGAGGGCGAGCGCAAGCGCGTCCAGATCGCCCGCGCGCTCATGCCCGACCCCGAGCTGCTGCTGCTGGACGAGCCCGCCGCGGGCCTCGACCTCGGCGGCCGCGAGGACCTCGTCGCCCGGCTGTCCACCTTCGCCGACGACCCCGCCGCACCCACGATGGCGATGGTCACACACCACGTGGAGGAGGTCCCGGAGGGCTTCACCCACGCCCTGCTGCTCCGCGGCGGCGAGCTCGTCGCGCAGGGGAAGGTGGACGAGGTGTTCACCTCCGAGCACCTGTCGGACACCTTCGGGCTCCCGCTCACCGTGGAGCGCCAGAACGGCCGGTGGTACGCCCGCGCCGTCCGGTGAGCCGGAGCGGAAGGCCGGGGGCGGAAGATCGGGAGCGGCAGGCCGGGTCGCCCGTTCCGGGTACCCCGGTTCACAGCCTGACCTGCACGGTTCTCTACCATCGTGAGGCCATTGTTAGCCTTGTGAACGAGTAGGTGCGGTTTGGACGTCCTGGACGCGATCGCGGTGCTGGCCGCCGGGATCGCCGCCGGCGGGATCAACGCGGTCGTGGGCTCCGGCACGCTGATCACCTTCCCGACCCTCCTCGCGCTCGGCTACCCGCCGGTCGTGGCGAACGTGTCCAACAACCTCGGCCTGGTGACCGGCAACGTCAGCGGTACGTACGGGTACCGCGAGGAGTTGCGGGGGCAGCGCCGCCGGCTGGTGCGGATGGGCAGCGCCTCGTTCGCCGGCGCGCTCACGGGCGGCCTCCTGCTGCTGACGCTGCCGCCCGAGGCGTTCGCCGTCATCGTGCCGGTGCTGATCCTCGTCGCGCTGGTGCTGGTGGTCGTCCAGCCGAGGCTCCAGGCGTGGATGCGGGAGCGCCGCGACGGGCGGGAGCGGCACCGTCCGGAGGGCGGTCCCGGGCTGTGGGTCGGTGTCTTCGGCACCGGCATGTACGGCGGCTACTTCGGCGCCGCGCAGGGGATCGTGCTCATCGCGCTGCTGGGGATCGCGCTGGACGACGACCTGCAGCGGCTCAACGGCGCCAAGAACGCGATGGTGTCCATCGTCAACGGCACGGCCGCGCTGCTGTTCATCACGATGTGGCTGCTCGGCCAGACCGAGATCAGCTGGTGGGCGGTGCTGCTGATCGCGGTCGGCTCGACGGTCGGCGGGCTGCTCGGCGCCCGGCTCGCGCGCAGGATCCCGCCGGCGGTGCTGCGCGGGGTGATCGTGGCCGTGGGGCTGGCCGCGATCGCCCAGTTGCTCTTCGGCTGATCCGGGCTTCCGGCGGGGTTGCCGACGTTTGTTCCCGGGTACATATCGAACATCCGTTCGGATGTTCGAGGGGGTCCCGATGAAGGGCGACTGGGTCGAGATCGTGGTGGACGTCGGCGGATCCGCGACCAAGACGTACGAGGTCGCCGCCACCCGCGCCGGGCGCCGCGTGGAGATCGGCAACCGGCGCGGGGTGGTGGAGGTCAGCGAGGTGACCCGCACGGGCACCACGATCCGCACGGCCCGCTTCATGTCCAACCGGGTCCTGGCCCTGGTGGAGCATCCCGTGGCCGACGAGAAGGACGAGCGCCCCGGAGACGGGCGCGGGGAGGGGCGCGGCTAGCGGAAGTCGGCCTTGCGGATCATGCAGTGGACTCCCTTGATCCCGTCGACCACCTGGCTGATCTCGAAGTCGGCGGCGCCGCTGAGATAGGCGAGGGCCGTGTGCCGCGGCATCCCCTGGGTCGCCGACAGGAAGCCGACCGCGGCCCGCACGGCGCGGCGCACGGCCTCGTCCAGGTCCTCGTGCAGTCCCAGCGGCAGCCAGTGGGTCCCGGTCTCGGCGAACGGCTCGCCCAGCATGCCGAGGAGGGCGGACGCCTCCGCCCGCGGGAGCACGGTCAGCCGCAGTGTCGCGCGTAGCGGCGCCTCCAGGGCGGTGAGCGCGACCTCCCCGTTCCCCTGGGCGTAGTGCGGGTCACCGGTGTAGAAGCCGGCGCCGGGAACATGGACGGGCAGGTAGAGCGACGAGCCGACCTGGAGTTCCTTGATGTCGAGGTTGCCGCCGTGGCTTCCCGGGGGGACCGAGTGGACGGGGTCGGCGGTGTCGGCCGCCACGCCCATCAGCCCGAGGAAGGGCGCGAGCGGGAAGCGCGCGGCGCGCCCGCCGCCGTACGGGAGCGTCCCGTGCAGGCGCCCGGCCTCCTCGATGACCTCCACGAACTCGCACACGCTGTTGTAGGCGCGGACGCCGTCCCCGGCGGCGCCACTGTGGGGGCCGCTGTGGGGGCCGCTGTCGGGGGCGGTCTCGGGGAACTCGCCGGGCAGCGCCCCGTAGCCGTGCCTGCTGCTGATGAAGCCGTACGGCGCCCGGATCAGCAGGCTCAGCGTCTCGACCCGCAGCACGTCGCCGGGCTCCGCGCCGGCCACCTCGATCGGGCCGGTGACCACGTGCGGGCCGTCGGTGTCGTAGTCGTGGGCGACCGCGGACGCGGCGAGGTCGCGGGCGTCGGCGAGGACCCCGTCGGCGGGAACGCCGAACCGCGCGAGGTACGCGGCCGGGTCGCGGCCCTGGTCCTCCAGGATGCCCTCGTGGCTGAGCGTGTCGATGGTGACGGTGTCGCCGGAGGCGATCCGCAGCACCGGGGGCCGGTCCCGGTTGGGGAGCCGGCCCCACAGGCAGGTCTCGGGGGTGGTCGGGAGGTAGTGCGCGCCGTCGATCCGGCCTTCTTTGGGCTGAAGCATGGCCGCATGCTCGCCGCCCGGTGGTGCGGCACCGTTCCGAGACCGTTAACCGCGTGTAAAACCTGCACTATACGAGATGGTGTCTCGTATTAGCGCTACAGATCGAGCACCAGGCGGGACGAGGTGCAGCGGCCCACGCAGATCATCATGGTCTTGCCCGCGGCCCGTTCCTCCTCGGTGAGCAGCGAGTCGCGGTGCTCGGGCTCGCCCGCCAGCACGCGGGTCTCGCACGCGCCGCAGTAGCCCTTCTCGCAGTCGTACGACAGGCCGGGCACCGCCTCCTGGACCACCTCGATGAGCCGCCGGTCGGCGGGGACGCGCAGCGTGGCGCCCGTCCGCGCGAGGTGGACGTCGAACTCGGTGTTGAGCGCCGGGTCGAACGCCACCTCCAGCGAGTCGTCGCCGGTGAAGCGCTCGACGTGCAGGCGGGGACGGATGCCCAGCTCGTCGCAGACCCCCTCCGCCGCGGCGATCATCCCGGTGGGGCCGCAGCAGTAGACGGCGGTGTCCGGTCCGGCCTCCGCGAGGATCGCCTTCAGGTCCGGGACGCCGGCCTCGTCCTGGGGCAGCACCCGCAGCCGGTCGCCGGCGAGGCCGGCGAGCTCGTCCCGGAACGCCATCGTTGCGCGGCTGCGGCCCCCGTACACGACGCGGAAGTCGGCTCCCCGCGCGGCCGCCGCTCGCACCATGGCCAGGATGGGCGTGACGCCGATCCCGCCCGCGAGGAACAGGTAGGACGCGGCGTCCACGAGCGGGAAGTGGTTGCGCGGGCCCCGCACGCCGAACGTGACGCCGTCGCGGGCGAGCGCGTGCACCTCCTCGGAGCCGCCCCGGCCGTCCGGCTCGCGCAGCACGGCGATGCGGTAGCGCGTGCGGTCGTCCGGGTCGCCGCACAGCGAGTACTGGCGCACGCGGCCGGACGGAAGCCGCAGCTCAAGGTGCGCGCCGGGCTCCCACGCGGGCGTTTGCGCCCCGTCGGCCCGCGCCAGCGTCAGGGCGAGCACGCCGTCGGCCGCGGTCTCGGCGCGCGTCACGGTCAGGTCGTAGGCGGCGCCGAGCGGGGACGCCGCCATGGACGTGCCGGTGGCGCGCGGGCCCGGGGTGAAGACGGCCGGGATCGCGTCCCAGCCCTTCTGGTTGCCGTTGGTCGGATACCCGACGAGGCCGTCCTCCAGCACCCGGAAGTCCGGGAGGCGGGTCAGCACCTGCGTCATCATCTCCCGGAACATCGCCCTGGCCAGGTGGGCTCCGGCGCAGCGGTGCGAGCCGATCCCGAAGCTGAGGTGCCGGGACGCGTCGCGGTCGAGCCGGATCTCCGCCGGCTCGGGGAACACGGCGGGGTCGTGGTTGGCGGCCACCCACGGGATCAGGACGCGCTCACCGGCCCGGACCGGGCAGCCGCCGACCTCGGCGTCGGCCAGCGCCGTGCGAGCCATCGACTGGGACGGCGCGAACGCCCGCAGGAACTCCTCGGTGGCGCGCTCCAGCAGGTCGGGGGAGTCGATGAGGCGCTGCCGCTGGCCGGGGTCGCGGCTCAGGTGGACGAGCGTCGACCCGGTCAGCGAGGTCGTGGTGTCGACGCCGCCCGCGATGAGCAGCCCGATCACCGAGACGAGCTCGTCCTCGCCGAACGGGTTCCCGTGCTCGTCGCGTGCGGTGACCAGGGCGCTGACCGCGTCCTCGGCGGGCTCGGCGCGGCGGTCCCGGATCAGCTCGCGGATGCGCCGCTCCATGTAGGCGAGGCCCTCGGCGCCCCGCCGCGCGCGTTCGCTGCCGGCGGGGGCGGCGAAGATGTCGTGCACCGGCCCGGCGAGCTTCGCCCAGTCCTCCTCGGGGAAGCCCAGCCAGTCGAGGGTGACGGCGGCCGGGACCGGGTTGGTCAGGTCGCGGACGAGGTCCGCCGAGCCCAGCTCGATGAACGCGTCCACGGCCCGCGCGGCGTGCCGGGCGATCATCGGGCGCAGCCGCTCGACCGCCGCCGGGGTGAGCAGCGGGTTGATCAGGTCGCGGTAGCCGGTGGCGCGGGGCGGGTCGAGTTCGATCGGGTACTGCTCCAGGCCCGGCCCGCTCGGGATGACGATGGCGACGCCGTCCACGCCGGTCGCCTCGCGCGACGAGGAGAACGCCGCGTCGTCCCGGGCGATCCGCGCGACGTCGGCGTACCGCGTCGTGTAGACGAACCCGCCGTGCGCCGAGGTGCGCCCGACGGGGCAGCCCTCCCGGTACGCGGCGTAGTACGCGACCGGGTCGGCGTTGCATTCGTCCGAGTGGTGGTCGAACTGCTCCTGCTGTGTCATCTGCTGCTGTGTCATGTGCGCGACTCCAGGTGCCGCATGGTTTCCGCGCGGTGTTGCCCAGCCGCGCCTCTGGGAACTTCGGGGTCGGCTTCGCGGGGTCAGAAGGTCAGGACGGCCTTGCCGACCGTCCCGCGCCTGGCCGCGTCGACGGCCTCGCCGATCCGCTCGAACGGGAAGTGCCCGACGACCTCGTGCACCGGGAACCGGCCCGCGGCGTGCAGCCGCAGCAGTTCGGGCACGAAGACCTGCGGGATCGCGCCGCCGCCGATGATGCCGGTGATCGTGCGGCCGTTGAGGACGCTGCGCCAGTCGAAGCTCATCTCCGCGCTCGGCCCGACGCCGATCACGCCGCAGCGGCCGAGCGGGGCGAGGGCCTCCACGCCGGTGCGGAGGACGTCCGCGCGGCCGGTGGTCTCCAGGACGAAGTCGAACCCGTCCGGGGCGATCGAGCGCAGTTCTTCGGCGGCGCCCTCGCCCCCGGTCACGCCGTGGGTGGCGCCGAGGGACCGGGCCGTGGCCAGCCGTTCGGCGTTGAGGTCCACGACCGCGACGGTCGTGCATCCGCTGAGCGCCGCCGCGAGGACGGAGGCGATGCCCACCGACCCCGCCCCGAAGATCGCGATCGACGAGCCGGGGGCGGGCCGCAGCACGTTGAGCACGCCGCCCGCACCGGTCTGGAAGCCGCAGCCGAACGGCCCGGCCAGGGTGAGGTCCGCGTCCTTGCCGATCGGCACGACGGCCCGCTCCGGCGCGACGACGTGGTCGGCGAACGCCGACTGCCCGAGGAAGTGCGCGTTGATCTCGGTGCCGCCGAGCGAGACGGCCGAGGACCCGTCGGGGCGCCGGCCGCTGAAGTTGAGCGCGTCGAACCGCAGGCAGTAGCCGGGCGAACCGGTCAGGCAGGGCCGGCACCGCCCGCACGAGGTGAAGGACAGCGCCACGTGGTCGCCGGGCGCGACGGACGTGACCCGGTCGCCGGCCCGCTCCACGATGCCGGCGCCCTCGTGCCCGAGCACGGCGGGCGCCTCGAAGAACGTCGCGAACTCCAGGTCGGTCGCGCAGATGCCGACCGCGCTGAGCCGGACCAGGACCTCGTCCGGGCGGGGCGGGCCGAGTTCCACGTCCCGCAGGGCCAGGGGCTCTCCCGGTCGGTCCAGTACGGCGGCGGTGACCCGCATGCGGCCTCCAAGGTCATTTCATAAAGAGATACGGCATCTTGACATGTGGGATAGTTCCGGTCAAGGATTCCGGTATGTCCGCACTTGAGATTCCGGTCGCCCGCCAGCTGCTCGACGGAGCCTGGGTTCCGGCCCGTGACCAGGGCGAACTTCCCGTTCTGGACCCGGCGAACAGTAAGGTTATCCAGCAAATCGCGCGCGGCGGCCAGGCCGACGTCGACGCCGCGGTCGCCGCGGCCCGGCGCGCCTTTCCCGGCTGGGCCGCCACCTCGCCCGCCGAGCGCGGCGCGCTGCTGGGCCGCTGGGCCGCACTGGTCATGGAGCGCGTCGAGGACCTCGCCCGGTTCGAGGCGCGCGACGTCGGCAAGCCGCTGTCCGGCGGGCGGATGAACGCGTTCATCGCGCAGGGGATCATCGAGTACTTCGCCGGCGCCGCCGACAAGCTCACCGGCGTCACGCTGCCGACCCGCACGCCCGACTACCTCGGTTTCACGATCCCGGAGCCGTACGGGGTGTGCGCGGTGACACTTCCGTGGAACGTTCCGACCCTGCTGTCGGCCGCCAACGTCGCGCCCGCGCTCGCGGCCGGCAACACGGTCGTGCTCAAGCCGTCGGAGGTCGCCCCGCTCGGCCCGCTGGCGCTGGCCGAGCTGGCCCGCCAGGCCGGTCTGCCGCCCGGGGTGTTCAACGTCGTGACCGGGCTCGGCGCGGAGGCGGGCGTGGCACTCACCTCCCACCCGGGCATCGACCACATCAGCTTCGTCGGCTCCACCGCGACCGGGCGCGCGGTGATGCGCGCCGCGTCCGAGAACCTCGTGCCGGTCAAGCTGGAGCTGGGCGGCAAGTCGCCCAACGTCGTGTTCGCCGACGCCGATCTCGACGCGGCGATCCCGGCGATCGTCGGCTCGATCACCGAGAACGCGGGCCAGAACTGCTACGCGGGCTCGCGGCTCCTGGTCGAGGAGTCGATCCGCGACGAGGTGACCGAGCGCGTCGTGGCGGGCATGCGCGCCGTCCGGCTCGGGACGTGGGACCAGGACCTCGACATGGGGCCGCTGGTCAGCCGGGAGCAGCGCGAGCGCGTGCTCGGCTTCCTGGAGGAGGCGCCCGGCGAGGGCGCGCGCGTCGTCACGGGCGGGGCGAAGGCCGAGGTGCCGGACGACGGCTGGTTCGTGGCACCGACCGTCCTGGACCGGGTGGACCGGGGGATGCGGGTCGTGCGCGAGGAGGTCTTCGGGCCGGTGCTCGCGATCCAGGGCTTCACCGGGACCGCGCAGGCCGTCGAGATGATGAACGACACCGACTTCGGGCTGCTGGCCTGCATCTGGACCGGCGACGTGTCGCGGGCGCTGCGCGCGGCCAAGGAGGTGCGGTCCGGGCAGGTCGCCGTGAACCAGTTCCACGACGCGGGCGTCATCGGCTTCCCGTTCAACATGCAGAAGGACAGCGGGTTCAGCGCGGGCGGCGGATACGCGGCGCTGCGCGAGTACACGCAGGAGAAGGCGGTCGCGGTGCGGCTGCTCGACCGCTGAGCCGCCCGCGCCGCGATTTCCGGCGCGGGTGTTGACACGCCCCGTGAGCGGGGTTCAGAGTTGCCCTCACATTGCGAGTCGGTGACTCACAATGCGAGATGGCTTGAATCGGCTGAGGGCGGAGGTCCCTGGTGAAAGCGCTGGTCCAGACGGGGTTCGGTGGCCCGGAGGTGGTGTCGCTGCGGCACATCGCCGACCCGGTCCCCGGTCCCCGTGACGTGCTGGTCCGGGTACGGGCCTGCGCGCTGAACCGGCTCGACGTCCTGCAGCGCCGCGGCCCCGCGGTGCTGCCCGGCTTCCGCCTCCCGCACATCGCCGGCATGGACGTGGCCGGCCACGTCGCGGCGGCCGGGGACGAGGTGGCCGGGTACGCGCCCGGCGACCGCGTGGTGATCGACCCGACGCACGGCTGCGGGACGTGCGCGCGCTGCGGAGCCGGGGACCCCGGCCACTGCCCCGCCGTCCGCGTCGTCGGCGGGAACACCGCCGGCGGCTTCGCCGAGTACGTGCGGGTGCCGGCCCGGCTCGTCCACCGCGTCCCCGAGCACATCGAGCTGGACGAGGCCGCCGCGCTGCCGTCGGCGTGGAGCACCGCCTGGCGCGCCACGGTCACCGTCGGCGCCGTCGCCGCGGGCGAGACCGTGCTGGTGCAGGCCGCGGCCAGCGGCGTCAGCATCGCCGCGGTGCAGCTCGCCAAGCGCGCCGGGGCGCGGGTCGTCGCGGTCGCGGGCAGCGACGCCAAGCTCGCGCTCGCCGCCGACCTCGGCGCCGACCTGCTGCTGCACAACGACGCCGACGTCGTCGCGGCCGTGCGCCGCTTCACCGGCGGCGAGGGCGCCGACCTCGCGCTCGATCACGTGGGCGCGGCGACCTGGCAGACCTCCCTGGACTGCCTGCGCGCGGGCGGGCGCCTGGTGACGTTCGGCAACACCACCGGCGACGAGGTCACGATCTCCCTCGCGGGCGTGTACCACCGCGGCCTGCGGGTGCTGGGCACGGGCGCCTACACGGAGCCCGAGTTCGCCGCGATGCTGGACGCCTACTTCGGCGGCGGCCTGCGGACCGTCCGGATGGCCGAGTACGGGATGGCCGAGCTGCCCGCCGCGTTCGCCGCCGCCGAGTCGCGGGCGGCCATCGGCAAGGTCCTGGTCCGCCCATGACCGGGCCGAACATGACCGAGCCGAACATGACCGGGTCGAACGGGTCACCGCTCCTGGTCACCGGCGGGACGGTCGTGACGATGGCGCCCGGACGCGAGGTCGTCACCGGCGCCACCGTCGCGGTCGCGGCCGGGCGCATCGCCGGAGTCGGCGCCTATGGAACGCTCCGCGCGGCCCACCCCGGCGCCGCGGAACTCGACGCGACCGGCTGCGTCGTGATCCCCGGCCTCGTCAACGCCCACCAGCACTGCACCGTGGACCCGCTGATCCGCAGCGTGATCCCCGACGACATCGACGCCCAGGAGGCGATCTTCGGCTGGGCCGTGCCCCTGCACGAGCGCGTGACCGGCGACGACGACGAGCTGTCGGCGACGCTGACCGCCGCGGAGTCGCTGCTGCGCGGGGTCACCACCGTCCTGGAGGCGGGCACCGTGGCGCACCCCGGCCGGGTCGCCGCGGGGCTGGCCGCGGCCGGGATCCGGGGCCGGGTCGGCGGCTGGGGCTGGGACGCCCCGGGCGTGCCGCACTCGCTGCCCGCCGCCGAGGCCCTCGCCCGCCAGGAGGAGATCGTCCGGAGCCTCCCCGCCGCGGGCCCGGTGACCGGATGGGTCACGCTGGTCGGCCACGACCTGGTCAGCGACGAGCTGTTCACCGGCGCCGCCGAGCTCGCCGAGCGCCTCGGCACCGGCCTGACCTGCCACATGTCGCCCGGCCCCGGCGACGCCGAGTCGTACCTGCGGCGCACCGGCGTCCGCCCGCTCGTCCACCTGCGCGAGCTGGGCGTGCTGGGGCCGCGGCTGCTCCTCGGCCACGCCGTGTGGCTGGACGACGCGGAGGTCGAGGCCGTCCTCGCGACCCGCACGGCGGTGGCGTCGTGCCCGGGCGCGTACCTGCGGCTCGGCCAGGGGTACACCCGGGCCGGGCGGCACGGCGAACTCGTCCGCCGCGGCGGCCGCGTCGCGCTCGGCTGCGACGCCCACAACGCCGGCGACGCACCCGACGTGCTGCGCACGGCCGGGCTGCTGGCCGGCCTGGAGAACGACCGGGGCACCTGGCCGCTGCGCGCCGACGAGGCGTTCGCACTGGCCACGTGCGCCGGTGCCGAGGCCGTCGGCCTCGGCGACCTGATCGGGTCGATAGAGGTCGGCAAGGCCGCCGACCTCGTCGTGCTCGACACGCACGACCCGGCCTGGACGCCTCCCGGCGACCTGGCCACGCACCTGGTGTGGGGTGCACCCGGCCACACCGTCCGCGACGTCCTGGTCGACGGGAAGGCGGTCGTCCGCGACCGCCGGATCACGACCGTCGACACCGCGGAACTCCGCCGGGAGGCGGAGTCGAGATCGGCCGCGCTGCTGCGCGCGGCCGGACTGCGGATCCCCCGCCGCTGGCCGGTGGTCACCGCGACCGCCGGCCCACCGAGCTCCCGCAACCTGCTCGTCTCACCGTCCGATCGAAAGGACCCCCGAGGTGAAGAACCGTAAAACGGTGCGGATGGCGAGCGCGGCCGTCGCGTGCGCCACCCTCCTCGCCCTCGCCGGCTGCGCCGACGGCGACGCCACCGCCAACCAGAACTCCTCCTCCGGAGCCGGGGGCGGCGTCGTGCCGAACCCCGACGTCAACGGCGACGGCAAGGTCGTCATCGGCGTGCTCAGCCCCGGCGACATCAACGACAACGGCTACTACGAGAGCTTCGTGACCGGTGCCGAGACCTTCGCCAAGGAGAAGGGCTGGGAGATCATCAAGCGCGGCAGCGTCCCGGAGAGCGAGGCGCTGAGCGCCGCCCGCGCGCTGTGCCAGCAGAAGGTCGACATGGTCGCCCTCGGCGCCTCCGAGCTCAAGGACGCGATCCCCGCCTCGGAGGAGGCGGTGTGCGAGAAGACCGCCTGGTACGTCCCGAGCTCCGGCAACGTCGAGCAGACCCCCCGGATCATGCTGTCCACCGACGACCCCGCGCAGAGCATCCTGTCGGCCGGGTACGCGACCGGCGTCCTGATGCAGCAGCGCAACACCAAGAAGGCCGCCTTCGTGGCCGGCATGGAGGTCGACTTCAACATCAACGCCTCCAAGGCGTTCCAGGCCGGCATCCGCTCGGTGATCCCGGACGCGAACGTCACCACCACCTACGCGGGTGACCAGGACGACGCCGCCAAGGCCAAGGAGGCGGTGCAGGCCCAGATCGACCAGGGCGTCGGGGCCGTGTACCCGTACCTCGGCGGCTCCACCGACGCCGCCACCAAGCTCGCCAACACCAAGAAGCTCATCACGCTGACCCCGGGCACCGACCGGTGCGACTCCACCGACCCGAAGTTCGACGTGTCGGTGCTGTTCAGCCCCGGCGACTACTTCACCGAGGCGCTGAAGCTGTTCGCCGACGGCAAGCTCGAAATGGGCGTGCAGAAGGTCTGGACGATCGGCAAGGACCCGTACCCCACGGTCAAGCTGTGCGGCGACAACCCCGAGGCGAAGCAGAAGATCGACGCGTTCATGCAGGACATCGCGAGCGGGAAGATCAACGCCTCCGCGGAAGTGGAGAGGCTCGGTAAGTGACATGACCGATCGTGACGGCCTCCCCGGCGACGGCCTCGGTCACCGCGGCGGGGCACGGGCGCCCGCGCTGGAGCTGCGCGGGATCTGCAAGTCGTACGGGCCGGTCGTGGCCTGCGACGCGGTGGACCTGACCGTCCACCGCGGGGAGATCCACGGCCTGCTCGGCGAGAACGGCGCGGGCAAGTCCACGCTGATGAAGATCCTGCTCGGCCTGGTCCGGCGGGACGGGGGAACGATCGGCCACGACGGCAGGCCGGTCGAGGTCGACGGGCCGCAGGCGGCGATCGCGCTCGGCATCGGCATGGTGCACCAGCACTTCAGCCTCGTCGAGCCGCTCACCGTCTGGGAGAACGTCACGCTCGGCGACACCGGCAAGGTCGACCGGGCGCGGGCGTGCGAGCAGGTCGCGGAGGTCGGTGGCCGGTACGGGCTGCCGATCGACCCGCTCGCGCCCGTGTCCCGGCTGTCGGCCGGGGAGCGGCAGCGGGTCGAGCTGATCAAGTGCCTGCGCCGCGACCCGTCCGTCCTCGTCCTGGACGAGCCCACCTCGGTGCTCACCCAGGCCGAGTCGGCGGAGCTGTTCGGCGTGCTGCGCGAGGTCGTCGCCGGCGAGGACCGCGCGGTGGTCCTGATCAGCCACAAGCTGGCGGAGATCACCACGGCCACCGACCGGGTGACCGTGCTGCGCCGGGGGCGGGTCGCGTTCCACAGCGTGACCGCGGAGACCAGCGCGCAGGAGCTGGCCCGGCAGATGGTCGGCCGGGACGTCTCGCTGCGCGCCGAGGCCGCCGCCCTCGGCATGCTCCCGGTGGAGCGGCGCGGCGGCCGGAAGCGGGAGGAGGCGCCGGAACCCGACGTCGAGCCCGCGCTCCGGCTGTCCGGCATCACCGTCCAGACCGACGGCGTCCCGCTCCTCGACGACTTCGGCCTTGAGGTCGCGCCGGGCGAGATCCTCGGGCTGTACGGCGTGGAGGGCAACGGCCAGGCGACGCTGGGCGACCTGCTGTCCGGCCTGGTCGAGCCCGCCACCGGGACGATCGAGGTCGGCGGGACGCCGGTCGACCCGGCCAGGCCGGGCGCGCTGCACCAGGCCGGCCTCGGCATCATCCCCGAGGACCGGCACGGCTCCGGCGTCGTCCTCGACATGAGCGTCGCGGACAACCTGGTGATGAAGTCCCTCGACGGCGTCAGCGGCCGGTTCCTCATCGACCGCCGGAAGACCCACGAGCTGGCCCGGCGGCTGGCGACCGAGTTCAACATCATCACCTCGTCGCTGGACACCCCCGTCCGCAGCCTGTCGGGCGGCAACCAGCAGCGGGTGGTCCTCGCCCGGGAGATGTCGGCGAACCCGTCGGTCCTGGTCGCCGCCCAGCCCACCCACGGCCTGGACGTCGGAGCCATCGAGGACATGTACCTGCGCCTGCGCAAGGCCGCGTCCGGCGGGGTGGCGGTCCTGCTCATCAGCACCGAGCTGGAGGAGGTCATGGCCCTGTCCTCGCGCATCGCGGTCATCTCCCGCGGCCGCATCACGGGACTCCTCCCCACCGCGGAGGCCACCGCCGAACGCCTCGGCATGCTCGTGGGGGGAGTGGCCGCGTGACCGGAGGGCACGGCGCGAGTGACGCCGACCGGATGGGGCGGCGGCTCGCCGCCGCCCTGAATCCCGGGCCCGGCGGGGTCCAGGTGGCGCTGGCCACGGCGGTCGCGGTCGCACTGGCACTGGCGCTGTCGTCGGTGCTGGTGGCGCTGACCGGGGGGTCGCCGGGCGGGGCCGTGAGGGCGCTGTACGACGGCAGCCTGGCGAACTCGTCGGCGATCAGCTCGACGCTGCTGTACGCGGCGCCGCTGCTGCTGGTCGCGGTCGGGACGTGCGTGTGCGTCCGCGCCGGCGTGTTCAACCTGGGCCAGGAGGGCCAGGTGCTCATCGGCGCGCTGGCCGGGGCCGCGGTCGGGCTGCGGCTGGCCGTGCCGGGACCGGCGCTGCTGGTGATCGCGCTGGTCGCGGCGGCGCTGGCGGGCGGGGCGTGGGCCGGGATCAGCTCGCTGATGCACCGGTTCCGCGGCGTCAACATCGTGGTGAGCACGCTGCTGATGACGTTCCTCGCGCAGCAGCTCGTCTCGTACGCGGTCAACACCGAGTGGCTGCTGCAGGAGACGCGGCGCGGTGGCGCGACGGTCTCGCCGCAGTCCAACCGGCTGCCGGAGAACGGCCTGCTGGGCTCGTTCGGCGAGTACCCGGGGCTCCAAGTCAACGGCGGGCTGCTCATCGCGCTGCTCGCGGCCGTGGTCATCGCGGTGCTGATCGCGCGGAGCCGGTGGGGTTTCCGGCTGACGATGCTCGGCCTGAACCCGCGGGCGGCGCGGCACGCCGGGGTGCGGGTCGCGGCGCTCAGCGGGATGGCGCTCGCGCTGTCCGGCGCGTTCGCGGGCGTGGCCGGGGCGGTCCTGCTGACCAGCCCGGTCGGCACCAACCGGCTGCAGCAGGGCCTGTCCAACAACATCGGCTGGGACGGCCTGCTGGTGGCGCTGGTCGCCCGCAACCGCCCGCTGGCGGCGATCCCCGTCGCGCTGCTGTTCGGTGTGCTGCGTTCGGGGGGCGGGTTCCTGGCGTCGACCGGTGTCCCGCACTTCCTCGTGGACGTGGTGAAGTCGCTGCTGGTGCTCGCGTTCGTCGTCCCGCCCGTGCTGACCGAGGCGCTGCGCCGCCGGCGCGCGGGCCGCGGGACGGGGACCGACGCGGACGTCCCGGCACCCGAGCCCAAGGAGGCGGTGGCGTCATGAGCGCCGCGGACAACATCTCCACGATCCTCGCCAGCGGCGCCCGGCTGACGGTGCCGCTCGCGTTCGCGGCCTGCGGGGAGTACCTCGCGGAGCGGGCCGGGACGGTGAACATCTCCGTCGAGGCGATGATGCTGGGCGGCGCGTTCGGCGCGATCGCCGGCGCGTCCGTGACCGGCAGCGCCTCGTCGGGGCTGGTCGTCGGGATGCTGGTCGGCCTGCTCATCGGGTTCGTGCACGGCAACCTGTCGCACCGCGCGGCGGTGAACACGTTCGTGGTCGGCCTCGTCCTCAACACGCTGGTGCTGGGGCTGACCAGCTACCTGGTCGTGACCGGGTCGTTCACCGGCCACCAGGTGTGGCAGGTGAGCGTGCCGGTGCTGCGCGACATCCCGATCGTGGGGCAGGTGCTGTTCGTCGAGCGGTGGCCGGTCTACCTGCTGATCGCGGTGGTCCCGCTGACGTGGTGGCTGGTCGAGCGCAGCCGGTGGGGCCTGGAGCTGCGGGCGGTCGGCGAGGATCCGCAGGCCGCGGACGTGACCGGCATCGACGTGAACGCGCGGCGCCGCCAGGCGCTGCTGTGGTGCGGGCTGCTGGCCGGGCTCGGCGGCGCCTACCTGGCGGTGGGCGAGGTCGGCTCGTTCAGCCAGAACATGACCGCGGGCCGCGGCTTCATCGTGATCGCCGCGGTGATCTTCGGGGCGTGGCGGCTGGGCCGCACGCTGCTCGGCTGCGCGCTGTTCGGGCTCGCCGACGCGATGCGGCTGGCGCTGCCCGCGCTGGGCATCTCGCTGAACTCGCAGCTGCTGATCGTCGCCCCCTACCTGCTGGCGCTGGTGGCCATGCTGCTGTTCGCCGCCAAGGACCGCGAGCCGCGGGCCCTGGGCAAGGCGTTCCAGCGGGGTACGGCGTGACCTGGAAGAGCAAGCGGGCCAGGGGAATCCCGGCCCGGACGAATCCGAGGAGGACTACGTGACCGGACTGACCGCCGCACGCTGGACGCACGTCGCGCTGCCCAGCGGTGACCTGGACAAGTCGATCGACTTCTACACCTCGCTCACCCCGCTGGTGGTGGTCGAGCGCTTCAAGGACGCCGACGGCGAGAGCGTCTGGCTGTCCAACGAGGGCCAGGTGGAGACGCCGTTCGTGCTGGTGCTGGTGTCGTTCAACAAGGACAGGGGCAACCAGCTGGGGCTGCTGCACCCGTTCGCCCACATCGGCATCGAGGTGCCCGCGCGCGGCGACGTGGACGAGCTGGCCGAGCGCGCCCGCGAGCTGGGCTGCCTGCACTGGGAGCCGCGCGACATGCCCGACCCGGTCGGCTACATCTGCGCGCTCAAGGACCCGGACGGCAACGTCATCGAGATCTCCCACGACCAGCGGGTGTTCGACACCGTCAGGGCCAAGTGGGGACGGTCCTGACCGGGTGGCCCCGGCCGGCGGAACCCGGGGCCGCCGCGCGGGTCGAGGAGCGGACCCGCGCGGCGGTGCTCAGGTACCTCGCGGCCCTCAACCGCCATGACGCCGACGCCGTCGCCGCGTGCGTGGCCGAGGGCTTCGTCAGCGAGCACACCGCGGCGACGGGGCGGGGCGTCGTCGGCCGTGCCGCGTACCGGGAACGGCTGGACGGCTTCCTGGCCGACTTCGCCGACCTGAAGTACGTCATGGAGGACCTGGTCGTCCGGGACGTGCGGGCGGTGCTGGCGTACTCGATGTCGTTCCGGCTCGTCTCGGCCGGATACGCGCCGGTACGGGTCCGCGGCGTGTTCCGCCTGTGGGTGGACGCGGAGGGTCTGGTGGCGCGCCGCGTCGACTACTGGGACGGGTCCGACGTGGCACGGCAGCTCTCCGCGGCGCCCAAAGCGGACGCCTGACCGCGCGTCGTCCAGCCGCCCGGCCGCCGCCCGGTCGCGCCAGGCGGCGGGACGGTGCTGCCCGGATGATGTCGTGTTGCATTGTGAGATACCGTCTCTCATTGCTTGACAGCCGTCCATCTCACATCGAAAGATGACGTTGTGCATGTTGCAATGACTTCGCAGGGCCTCGGCCGGATCGAGGACGGCGCGATCGCCCTCCTCGACACCCCGTACGCCGACGCGGGCGCCCTCATCGAGGCGACCGGCTCGCTGGACGCCCTCGCCGCGGCCGAGGTCGTCCGGCGGATCCCGCTCGCCGATGTCACCGGCGACGGCGCCGACGGTGACGGCGCCACCGGTGCCGCCGCCGGCCCCGGGCCGCTGCTCGCGCCCCTCCGCCCGCGCGCCCTGTGGGGCATCGGCATGAACTACCACTCGAAGGCGCGGCTGACCGGACGCGACGTCCCGGCCGAGCCGGTGCTCTACCTGGCCGCGCCGTCGTCGGTGAGCGGTCCCGGTGCCGCCGTCCGGCTGCCGGCCGAGCAGACCGCCGAGATGGACTACGAGGCCGAGATCGCCGTCGTGATCGGCCGCACCCTCGACCACGCCGCCGAGGCCGACGCCTGGGCGGCCGTCGCGGCGGTCACCGCGGCCAACGACATGACCTGCCGCGACGTCATGAAGCGCACCGGGTGGCCCGTCCTGGCCAAGAGCTTCCCCGGCTTCACCCCGCTGGGCGCGTCGCTGCTGAGCCGGGACCGGCTCGCCGGCCCGGACGCGATCGGCGTCCGCTCCTGGGTCGGCGGCGAGCGGCGCCAGGACTCCAGCAGCGCCGACATGATCTTCCCGATCCCCGAGCTGCTGGCCCGGATCTCCCGGTACGCCGTCCTCCACCCGGGCGACGTCGTGCTGACCGGCACGCCCGCCGGGACCGGCCAGGACCGCGGCGACTTCCTGCGGCCCGGCGACACCGTCCGGGTCGAGATCGACGGCGTGCTGCCACTGACCACCCGGGTCCGGGCGTGACCCCGCGCTCCGCGCCGCCTCGCCTGCGGCGGCGGACCCACGTTTCCCTCACCACCCGCACAGAACAGGGAGAACCCCGATGACCGAAGACAAGAAGCCCGGCTACGATCGCGTGCTCCGGGGCGGGACGGTCATCGATCCCGCGTCCGGCACGAACGCCGTGCTCGACGTCGCCGTCGACGGCGGCACGATCGCGGCCGTCGGCGCGGGGCTCGCCGCGGAGGCGGCGGAGGTCATCGACTGCACCGGACGCTGGGTGCTGCCCGGCCTGGTCGAGGGGCACACCCACATCTTCCAGTACGTGTCCGCGGTCGGCGCGCCCCCCGACGAGGCGCACCTGCGCCGCGGCGTCGTCGCCGCCGCGGACGCCGGGACGGCCGGCGCCGCCACGTTCGCCGCCTTCCGCAAGCTGGTGGTCGAGCCGTCGCCGATGCGGATCGTGAACTTCCTGAACGTCTCGGTGCTCGGCCTCATCGACTTCCGCTTCGGCGAGCTGATGAACCCCGACACGCTCGTCCCGGACGACGCCCTCGCCACCGCCGCCGAGAACCCCGACGTGGTGCGCGGCTTCAAGATCCGGCTGTCGGAGGACGTGGTCGGCGACAACTGGCAGATGCTGCTGAAGAAGTCCCTCGACCTGTCCGAGCGGGCCGGCCTGCCGCTGATGGTGCACATCGGCGAGACGTCCGAGCCGCTCCCGGTCGTCCTGGACCACCTCCGCCCCGGCGACGTCGTCGCGCACTGCTACACGGGCAAGGAGCACGGCATCCTGGACGGCGACGCCGTGCACCCCGCGGTGCTGGCGGCCCGCGAGCGCGGCGTCCTGTTCGACTCGGCGCACGGCAAGAGCAACCTCAGCTTCGAGGTCGCGCGTCCCGCGATCGAGAAGGGCTTCTACCCCGACGTCCTCAGCTCCGACACCAGCGCCCGCAACTGGCGCGGACCGGTGTTCGACCTGCTGACCAGCATGTCCAAGCTCGTCGCGCTCGGCCTCCCGCTCACCGAGGCGGTCGCCCGCGCCACCGTGCACCCGGCGCGGCTGCTCGGCCTGGAGGCCGAGGGCTACGGGCGCCTGGAGGCCGGCGGCCCGGCCCACGTCACCGTGGTCGAGGAGACCGGCCCGGTCGTCCTCCCGGACGCCGCGGGCAACTCCATCACCGCGCCCCTCCTGCAGCCCGCGCTGGTCCTGCACGGCGGTGCGGAGGTCGAGACCGTCCCGTGGCGCGGCCTATGACGTCCGGGGGCGGCCCGTCGCCGCGGAATGCATCACCACGGGCCCGGCTGCGGGCGGCGCTGCTGGAGGGCACCCGGGTCACCGGGACCTTCGTCAAGCTGCCCGCGCCGGACGTGGTCGAGGTGTGCGGCCTCGCCGGCTTCGACTTCGTCGTCGTCGACCTGGAGCACTCCACGCTGACCGAGGCCGACGCCATCGGGCTCGTCCGGCACGCTGAACGCTGCGGGCTGCCGGCGCTCGTCCGGATCCCCGAGGTCGACGCGCCGCTGATCTGCCGCCTGCTGGAGAACGGCGCCGCCGGGCTGCAGCTGTCCATGCTGGGCTCGGCGGCGCAGGCCCGCGCGCTCGTCCGGGCCACGCGGTTCGCGCCCGAGGGGGCCCGGTCGGTCAGCCTCGCCAACCGGGCCGCCGGGTTCGGGCTGCGCTCGTCCGGCGGCCTGGCGGCGTTCCTGGCCGCCGAACGCGCCGACCCGCCGCTGCTGGTCGGCCAGATCGAGACCCCCTGGTGGCGGGGAGGCGACTCCTGGGACGCGGTGACCGGCGACCTGGACGTCGTCTTCGTCGGCGGCACCGACCTCGCGGTGAGCCTGGGCGCCGCCCCCGGCGGCGGCGAGCTGCGCGCGGCCGTCACCGAGATCGAGGAGGCCGCCGGACGGCGGGGCATCGCGTTCGGCGGCTGGGTCCCGTCCACCACCGCCGCGGACGGCCACGGGCTGGCCGCCGCGCGCTACCTGGTGACGGGCTCTGACCTGCAGATTCTGGCCGCCGGACTGGAAGCGGCGGCCGGCCGAGAGGGGAACAGATGACCGACGAGGGCCGCAACGCCAAGCTCTACAACAGGGTGATCGGCTGGGCCGACATGCCGGAGACCGAGCTGCGCAAGGGGGTGCGGCGCCGGGTCTACTCCACCGACGAGGTGATGGTCGCCCACCACACCCTCGACGTCGGCATGGACCTCAACCCGCACAGCCACGACGACTTCGACCAGCTCGTCTACATCTCCGAGGGGCGCTGCAACTACTACGTCGAGGGCGTCCCGCACGAGATGACGGCCGGGACGTTCCTGCTCGTGCCCGCGGGGGCCGAGCACTACATCGAGCCGCTGGAAGAGCCGTGCGTCAACATCGACATCTTCGTGCCGCCGCGTGCGGACTTCGCGAAGTCGCTGACCTACCTGGACGACCTGTCCTGAGTGGTCCGACCGCGGCGTGCCGCCCCCGCGAGGCACCCGCCCGGGGCGGTGCGCCGCGACCCGGCGGTCCCGGTCCCGGTCGTCCGGCGCGACGTCCGGTGCCGAGTCAGCCGACGGCCTCGGCGTGCGGGGCGCCGTTGTTGCCGAGCCGCTGCGACAGGTTCCGGGTGATCTCCAGCAGCGCCTCGGCCATCGGCGAGTCGGCCTGGCGCGGGACGTCCACGGAGGTCCCGACGATCGCCATCGTCGCGATGATGGCGTCCCCCTCGAAGACGGGCGCCGCGATGGTGTGCAGGCCGTTCTCGGACGGCGAGTTGACCGACAGCCCGTGCTCGCGGATCCAGTCGAGCTCCGCGCGCAGCTCCGGGGCGCGGCGCAGCAGCTTGCCCAGCGCCGGCACCTGGTCGGGCGGGAGGTACGCGCAGAACACCCGGCCCTGCGCGGAGGTCGCCAGGTCGAGCCGCGACCCGACGCGGACGCTGATGCGGATCAGGTGGTCGGTGTTGTCGGCCGAGCGCACGACCGTCGGGGACTCGCCGTCCCAGATGCTCAGCACGACGGTCTGCCCGGCGAGCTGGACGAGCCGGTCCATGTACGGTTCGGCGGCGGTCACGATCGGCAGCGCGGCGCGGGCGGCGGCGGCGAGCGTGAGCACCTGCGGGCCGAGGGAGTACAGGGCGGTGCGGTCGTCGTACCGGAGCAGGTTCGCGGCCCGGAGCGCCTTGGTGTACCGGTGGGCGGTCGCCTTGCTGGCGCCGAGCCGGGCGGTGATCTCGTTCAGGCTCAGATGCGGCCGACTCACCGTGAACGAGTCCAGGATGAGCGCGGCGCGCTGCACCGTCTGGATCGAAGAGGAGCTCTCGGCCGTCGTGTCTCGTGCGGTCCTCGTCGCCATCCGTTCCTCGCTTCTGCCTGGGCCACCGGCCGCGTCCCGTGCCGTGCGGCGGCTCCGTGGCGGCATGACACGCCATCTCATCATGAGCGAGAGCGTCATGGCGGGTCATTCACCACACCGAAGGGTAAAGCGCCCAGTGCATAACGTATCGGTAGCCTTACCGCATGCCATCTCTCACTGCGAGACGCAATCATGATGAACGTGACGCTCCTAGTCAAGCCGGTTGGGATCCCTCCGTACAACCCCTTGACATGACGAGCGGCACTGGGGAAGTCTGTACACGATGCGAGATGGTATCTCGAATTATTGAACGATGCTGCTGAGGAAGCGGCGTGGAAGGGGGTGGAGCCCGATGCCCGGACCGGATGGCGCGGGACTTCCGGGGCGGCTGGTCGTCGAGGACTGGGACGCGCTGACTTTCCGCGTGAATCGGGTCGCGTACCGCTCGGAGGAGATCTTCCAGGCGGAGCGCGACCGGATATGGGCGCGTACATGGCTGTACCTGGGCCATGAGACGGAAGTCGCCACGCCCAACGACTTCAAGACGCGAACGCTCGGCGGCCGGCCGCTGATCTTCTGCCGGGACACCGAGGGCGACATCCAGGCGTGGCTCAACTCCTGTCCGCACCGCGGCACCATCCTGTGCCGCGAGCGCGAGGGGTCCACCAAGCTGTTCCAGTGCTTCTACCACGCGTGGACGTTCCGCAACAGCGGTGACGTGGCGGCGATCCCCGGCAAGGACGCCTACGAGGCCGCGGGCGAGGGCTTCCTCGACTCGATGCGGCTCCGCGCCGTCCCCCGGCTGGAGAGCCACGAGGGGTTCGTGTTCGTCTCGTTCGACCCGGACGCCCCGCCGCTGCTGGACTACCTCGGGGACGCCGCCGACTACATGACGATGATCTCCGAGCAGCACGAGGCCGGCATGGAGGTCCTGCCCGGCACGCAGCTGTACGGGGTGCGCGGCAACTGGAAGCTCGGCGTCGAGAACGCCATGGACGGCTACCACTTCTCGCCCACGCACAACACCTTCGTCGGGTACCTGCGCGAGACCGGCTTCGCCGTCACCGACGACGACCAGTACGCCTACAACCTCGGCAACGGGCACAGCCTCCTCGTCCTCACCGGGCACGGCGGCCGCATCAGCATGCTGTGGGAGCCGCGCTTCGGCGAGGACGAGAAGGTCCGCACCGAGGCGCACCGCGCCGAGATGGACAGCCGTCTCGGCCCCGAGCGCGCCAAGTACGTCGCCGACGAGAGCCACATCCTGTTCGTCTGGCCGAACCTGCTGCTCTTCGACCTCGAAGGGCTGTCGATCCGCCAGCTCGAACCGGTCGCGGCCGACCGCACCGACGTGCGCGCCTGGCAGCTCGCCCCCCGCGGCGAGGACGCCGACACCCGCGCGTTGCGGATGAAGACGATGGTCAGCTTCGTCGGCCCCGGCGGGCTCGCCACGCCCGACGACATCGAGGCGTACGAGGCGGTGCAGCGGGGCATCGAGGCCACCGCCGCCGACATCCGCGACGGGATGGACTACAGCGACATGTCCCGCGGCATGGTCGACGAGGTCAAGGGCGTCCAGGGCCGCTCCATCGACGAGGGCGCGATGCGCGGCTTCTGGCGGCACTGGGTCGGCGCGCTCGGCGCCGTGGACGGCCTGGTGGTCGGCGGACACCGTCCCGAGCGCTTCCTTGAGGGGAGGAACGTGCGATGACCGCGCCCACCGACGGCACCGCGCTCATCGGCGGCCGTGAGATCACCCGCGCCGACGTGGAGGACTTCCTCTACGCCGAGGCGGAGATCCTGGACGCCTGGAAGTACGACGACTGGCTCGCGCTGTTCGAGCCCGGCGCCCGCTTCGAGGTGCCCGCCACCGACTGGAAGGGCGAGTCGTTCTTCGAGTCCGGGTCGTTCGTCACCGACGACTGGGACCTGCTGCGCGCGCGCGTCAAGCGGCTCAAGTCGCGCAAGGCGCACGCGGAGAACCCGCCGTCCCGCACGCACCGGATGATCTCCAACGTCCGGCTGCGCGAGCACGACGAGCCGGGCCTGCTCCGGGTCACGGCGTCCTTCATCGTCCACCGGGCCCGCGACGGCGAGTTCGACGCCTACGTGGGGCGCTACGACCACCTGCTCGTCCCGGGCGCCGAGGGCCTGCGCTTCCGGCGGCGCCGGGCGATCCTCGGCCACGAACACCTGTCCGCCGGCGCCCGGCTGAGCTTCATCCTCTGAGGAAACCCTGATGATCCAACACAACCTCGCGTTCCGGTTCCGCGAGGACGCGCCGGCGGAGGCCGTCGAGTCCATCCTCGCGGAGCTGCGCACGTTCCCGAAGCGCTACCCGGCCATGCGCGACTTCTCGCTCGGGCCCAACATCAGCACCCGCAGCGACCGGTACACCCACGCCTTCTCGGTGAAGTTCGAAACCCAGGCGGACCTGAACGCCTACCTGGAGAGCGAGTCGCACGAGCGGTTCGTCCGGGAGCGTTGGCGTCCGGTCATCGACGACCACATCATCGTCACCTACGAGATCCCCGGTAGGCCGGGGCGGCCGCGCGGCCCGTACGGGATGGAGTACGCCCGCATCGAGGTCCCCGACATGGACCGCACGATCGACTTCCTCCAGTACCACGTGGGGCTCCAGCTCGAACAGCGCACCGACGAGTACGCCTACCTGCGGACCGACATCGAGCACCACTCGATCGAGCTGATCAGCGCACCCGGGCACGAGGTGGGGCACACCGTCGCGATCGGCTACAGCGTGGAGAGCGACGAGGTCCTCGCCGACCTGCGCAAGCGGGTCGCCGACGCCGGCCTGGAGATCCTCGAACTGCAGGACCGGCAGAAGGACCTGTGCGCGGACGGCTTCGCGGTCCGCGACCCCGACGGGCTGATCGTGGAGCTGTTCACCGGCTTCCTGGAGTACGCCGAGCCGCCGGTCACGGACCTGCGCCCGGTCGACCTCGTCCACCCGTTCATCGCGACGACGAAGTACGAGGAGTCGCTGGAGTTCTACACCAAGGTGCTGGGCTTCCTGCCGTCGGACGAGATCGTGGGCTCCACCACGTTCCTGCGCTGCGAGGACCGCTACCACCACAGCCTCGCCCTGCAGAACAACAAGGAGCACTACGTCGCGCACCTGTGCTTCGCGACGAAGAGCCTCGACCACGTCATGCGCTTCCGGGCCCGCGCCCTGTACAAGGGCGAGCCGATCGCGTCGGACCTGGTGAACCACTCGGCGTCGACGTCCATCGCGTTCTACATGCACGAGCCGCTGCACGGCCCCCGGTTCGAGCTGTGCGACCGGCACCGCGTGTTCACGCCGGAGGAGCACGAGACGCACCGTCCCCGCCGGATGCCGCCGGACCCGCGCAACATCGACGTGTGGCGCCCGGCCTCCGACGACTGGGGCCGCTTCTGAGTACGGCACCGGAGTACGCGGACATCGTCCGCGTACTCCAGGTCCTGGACGGCGTCCCGTCGCCGTACGGGCACGAAGCCGCCGCCGCCGTGCGCCTCGCCTCCTGGTGCACGGCGCGGTGGCCGTGGCTCGACTGGGACGTCCAGCGGTACGGCAAGGGCGGCGCCAACCTCCAGGCGGGCGACCCGCGGGGTGTGCTGCTCTACTCGCACCTGGACACGTCGCTCAGCGGCGACCCGTCCGAGGACCGCCCGATCACCGCCCGCGCCGACGCGCCACCCCCGCTGAAGGTCACGGCGTCCGAGGCCGAGGGCTTCGGCCTGGGCGTGGCAAGGGCTCCTGCCGCCGCCGCCCTGATCGGTTTCGTCTCCGCCGCGTCCCGAGGCATACCCGCACGGCTCCTCCTGGCCGGCTCGGGCACGCACCGGAGCACCCTGCACGGCCCCGGCGGCAGGCCCCGCAGGACCGGCCTCGACCACTACCTCGCCACGGCGCCCCGGCCGCCCGCCGCCATCGTCGCCAAGGGCGGCCCGCCGACGATCCTCTGGGAGGAGCCGGGCGCCCTCTACCTGCGGCTGCGCGTCGCCGGCCGGCACGGCGCCGTCCTGGCCCGCGAGTCCGCCGACCCGCCCGGCGGCGTCATCGCCCACGCGGCCCCGGTCATCGAGGCCGTCGAACGCTGGCGCGCGGCCTACGTCGCCGCCGGCCAGGCCCCGGGCACGCAGGTGGGCGCCGCCGCCGGAATCGGCTCGCTCACGGCGGGCCGCCCCGACAAACCCGACCTCTTCCCGGCCCTGCTGGAGGCCGGTATCTACGTCGTGACGGTCCCGGGAGCCGACCCGCAGGCAATAGCCGACGCTCTGCGACACGATGTCGAAACGGCCTGCGCGAACGGCCCCCTGGCCACCTGCACGGTCGAAGTGGACGTGGACGAGATTCACCCCGCCGCCGCGACCGCCGCCGACGCACCGATCGTCCGCGCCGCCCGCGCGGCCTGGCAAACGGAGTTCGGCGCCTCCCCGCCCCCGATCACCGGCTGGACCGGCTCGACGGACGGGGTCGTCCTCAGAGCCCACGGAATCGACACCGTCCGCCTCGGGCCCGCATCACGCCCGTCCCCGGAAGACCCCCGCTGCGACGTCCTGGACGTCGCGTCCCTGGCCGCCTACGCCCGCCTCTACGCCCGCCTCCTCTCCTGAAGGACTTCCGGACGGTGGGCTCCGACCTGTACTTCGCCGTCGCTGGCCCCTAATTATTCCTTGACACGAATATTCGTGATGAGGAATGCTTTGCCGCATGGACGACGTGCTGGCCGCACTGGCCGATCCCGCACGCTGGCGGCTCGTGTGCCTGCTGGCCGAGCGGCCGCGCTCGGTCGGGGTGCTCGCGCGGCTCGCCGGGGCGCGCCAGCCGCAGACGACCAAGCATCTGCAGACGCTGGAACGGGCCGGCGTGGTCATTTCCCAGCGCACCGGCCAGCGCCGCATCTACGCGCTGCAGCCCGCCCCGCTGCGGGAGCTGGCGGCCGCACTCGGGCGGCTCGCCGACACCGCCGACGAGGTCGGCGGTCCGCGCGAGACCTTCGACCGGTACGGGCTCAGCCTCCGTGCGGAGCGGCTCGCCGCGCAGCGGCCGGGGTGGGCCGACGACCGCTCTTTCCGGTTCTCCCGGTCACTGGCGGGGCGCCCCGCGCTGGTGTGGCGCCACCTGACCGAGGCCGGGCTGCTGGCCCGGTGGTGGACGCCCGACGGCCTGCGCGTCTCCGAGCTCGTCTTCGAGGCGCGGCCGGGCGGGCGGATCGTCCAGGAGTACCGCGACGCCGAGGACGCCGACGGCTCCGAGCCGGTCGCGGGCCGCGCGGAGGGGGTCGTCGAGGACGTGCGCCCGGCCGAGCACCTCGGCTACCGGCTCGCCCCGCTGCTTCCCGATGGCGGTACGGCCTTCACCGCCCACGTCGGCATCGATCTCCAGCGCGCCGCGGACGGCACCGACCTGCACGTCCACTACCGGATCACCGACAGCACGGTCGACTCCGCGGACTTCATCGCGGGCATCGAGATCGGCTTCGGCCAGAGCCTCGACAGGCTCGCGGCCGTCCTCGCCGCCGACCCGCACGACACCGATCACGACACTGAAACAAGGAGCACGTGAAATGAGCGAGCAGAGCAGTGGCCGCAGGGTGACCGCCAACCTGGGCCTCACCCTCGACGGGCGCTACCACGGCCCTGGCGGGCCTGGCGATTTCGCGGCGTTCGCCCCGTACGTGACCACCGAGGTCGCGCGAGACCAGCTGGCACGCATCTGGAAGGACGCGACGACGGCGGTGCTCGGCCGGATCAACGCCGAAGGGTTCATGGGCTATTGGCCCCCGGTCGCCGCGGACGAGGACGCCGACCCGCGTGACCGCGGGTACGCCCGGTGGCTGACCGAGACGGAGAAGGTGGTGTTCTCGACCACCCTGACCGAAGCGCCATGGGAACGGACCCGCCTGGTGAACGCACCCGTCACGGACGTCGTCACCGAGCTCAGGAGCACCGGTGCGGGCGACATCCTCGTCAACAGCAGCGCCAGCCTCATCAAGCCGCTCCTGGCGGCGGACATGGTCGACCGGCTGTACCTCATGATCTTCCCGGAGATCGCGGGCGGCGGGCGGCGCCTGTTCGAGGACGGCCTGCCGGCCACGCGCTGGGCGCTCGCCCACCAGGAGACCGGCAAGCTGGGCGAGATGGCCATGGTCTACGACCGGGCCCGCTGACCGCATCCCGCCGCGACCCGATCGGCCTGCTTCGGCCAGGGGTGTCGTGGCCCCGTTCACACCGCTCTTGGAACGGGGCCACGAGCTTCAGGGCGGACGGTCACAGCCCCCAGGTCTCGTTGGGGACGACCGCGTCCGCGATCTGGAAGCGGCCGCCGGGCAGGGGCTCCTTCGCCTTGCCGTCCGGCGTGTTGATGACGTTCTTGCCGAAGCCGGGCACCATCGGGCGGCCGACTGCCCGGCGCAGCCAGAGCCGCAGCAGGTGGCGGCGCCGCTCGGGCTCGGGGTGGTCGACGTACTCGGTGCGCGAGTGCAGCGCGGCGTAGTTCAGGAGCCACTGGACGTCGCCGGGCTGGAAGTCCATGTCCAGCGGAAGGCCGGGCTCCTGCGCGATCTCGTCGAACAGGTGCAGCACCTCGATCTGCGCCTCGGTCAGCCGCGGCACCTCCGGGTACTCCTGCGCCGTGAAGATCATCTGGGCTCCGGCGTAGGTGCTGAAGACACCGTCGACGTAGCTGCAGATCGGCGACTGGTAGGTGTTGGCCGGGGCGTCGGGGTCCTGCCGGCGCCAGTCCCAGTGCCAGGGCTCGAACAGCAGCGGCGCGAGGTCGGGGCGGCGGCGCAGGATCTCGTTGTAGATCGTGGTGCCGCTGACCAGGCTGCTCGCGCCGCCCTCGCGGGCGCCGCGCAGGCACATCAGGGCGACGACGTCGGAGCTGTCGGAGTGGAACGGCAGCCGGTCCCGGACCCGCGACGGCAGCGCGGTCGGGTCGTCCATGGTCTTGTTCGAGGTGGCGATGACGTGGTCGAGGACGTCGCCGTACTGGTTCTGCGGCATGGGTGAGCCGAGGTGCAGGCCCATCAGGTAGAAGATCGCTCCCGCGACCGCGTCGCCGTACTCCTCCGTCCGGAGCCCGCGGACGAGGATGAACCCGCGGCCCGAGTCCATCTGCTGGGCGCACTCCTCGATGAGGCCGGTGGAGGCGTCCAGCGGGTAGTCGGCGGCGGTGACGGTGCGCAGGTCGGGGTCGTCGGCGACGAACCGGCGGCCGACGGCCTCCAGCTCGTCCCGCTCGGCGTCGGACAGGTGGTAGATCCACTCGGTGGAGCCGGCCAGTTCGTCGCCGCGCCAGGCGGACGGCCCGGAAATCGGGGACAGGCCAATGGTCGTGGACATGATGCCTCGCACTTCAGAAAGGAGGGCAGGACCGCGGACGGAACGCCGCGGCCCGGGAGACAGGGCGGCGGACGTCGTGCGTTAGAAGGGCGTCTGCGGAAGGCCGGCCGCCGTGCCGGGACGCATGCCGGTACGCGGCGGACGCACGCGCAGCGGCTCAGAGTAGGCGCGCACAGCCGACCCAAGGCCCCGCGAGGCGACTCGGCTCATGGCGTGCTCCCGACTGTGGAGGATCTCCCGCAAACCGTAAGCCAACCTCCCAGATCCCGTCAAGCGAGACACCATCTCGTATTGCTGTCGCCAAGCGGCCCGCCGCCCGTTCATGTCACCCCCGAGGTAGGGCGCGAAGTCACTGGCATCACCTAAAATCGAACGTATGTTCAAGTGGGTTCAGGAATGGTCCACACCCGAACGGCGGCGGCCGACTCTTCGACGTCCGGCGGACGTCCCGATGGCGGCCTCACCCGACGTCCTCGCAACCTCCATCGACGCGATCAGGAGCTCCCAGGCGCGGCAGCGTCCCATCGTCATGATCACCTGTGCCGCGGACGGCCTGCCCTGGGTCTGCGTCCCGGACTGCGGCGAGCTGCGGGTGATCGAGGACCGATGCCTGCGCGTCGCGATTTGGCCCGACGACCCCACCGTGGACGACCTGGACCGCGGCGAGCCCGTCCTGCTGATCGTCACCGGTTCACCGGACGTCCATCTCATCCGCGCCACGCCCCGCCGCCTGGCCGGCGCCGCCATGGCGTGGGCTCACTACGACCTGACCATCACGTCGGCCCGCATAGCCGACCGCGGCCCCGCCCCCTACCTCCGGACCTCGCAGCCCAGCACGGACACCACCGCCCCCAGAGAGGTCCTGAACAGCAGCGTCCAACGCTAGCGGCGGACAGGCCCGATCGTTCGACCGGCGTGCTTCCGGGAGCCCGGATACGTTGATCCGCATGGAGCAGGGAACCGTGTTGGCGGATCGGTACCGGCTGGTCCGGCGGCTTGGCGGCGGCGGGATGGGTGAGGTGTGGGAGGGCTTCGACCAGACCCTGCGCCGCCGGGTGGCGGTCAAGCTGATCCGTGCCGATCTGCGAGGTGATCCCTGGCTCGCCGAGCAGGTGCTGGCTCGGTTCCGGCGCGAGGGAGAGGCCACCGCCCGGCTGAACCATCGCAACATCGCCACGGTGCACGACTTCGGTGAGCACCGGCGGCCTGACGCGGCCGACGGAGCCCATGGCCTGCCGTTCCTGATCCTCGAATTCCTGGAGGGCGATGACCTGGACTCGCTACCGGGCAAGGCCGCAGGCGGTCTGCCGGTCGACCAGGTTCTCGGGTACGGCATCCAGACATGTGAGGGCCTGGCCGCGGCCCACGAGGCCGGTGTGGTGCACCGTGACATCAAGCCCGCCAACCTGATGCTCGTGTCCGGCGGCATCATCAAGATCTGCGACTTCGGGATCGCCCTCATCCGTGAGGCCACCGCCGGTCTGACCGGACTCGGGGCGTCCGTGGGGACGCCCGCGTACATGGCTCCGGAGCAGCGTCAGGGCCGCACCGTCGATCACCGAGCCGACCTGTACGCGTTCGGCGCGACGCTCTACCGGCTCCTGACCGGCGGGGCCAGGACCGTGGATCCGCCCAGCGCTCATCGGCCCGGCGTCAGCCCCGCCCTTGACGACCTCATCCGCGATCTCCTTGCCGAGGACCCCGCACACAGGCCCGCATCCGCGTCTGCGGTGGCCGATCGCCTCCGCGCCGTCGGGCAGCGGGCGTCCGCGCCCTGTCCGCTGGTGCGCCACCGGCCTCCGGTCACCGGCCGGGAACCCGCCTGGCGGCTCCGGTGGGTCGGCCGGCCGGCGCCGAACAAGGACGGCCAGAGTGGTTCGGTGCAGGCGGCGGCGTTCAGGCCGGAGGGAAACGACGAGCCGCCGGTGCTGGCCTCCGCCTCCCACGACAAGACGGTCCGGTTGTGGGACGCGGCCACGGGAGAACCGGCCGCCCGGACCGACCGCGGCGCGCTGGGGCGGTTTTGGGGCGCGGCCACCGGTCGGCCGGTCGGTGGGCCTTTGACCGGTCACACGAGGGCGGTGCGGTCGGTGGCGTTCGCTCCGAAGTCGTTCCGTGCGCGGTCGCTGCTGGCTTCCGGGTCGGATGACAAGACGGTGCGGTTGTGGGATGCGGCCACCGGAGAACCCGTCGGCCGGCCTTTGACCGGTCACACGAGGGCAGTGCGGTCGGTGGCGTTCGCTCCGAAGTCGTTCCGTGCGCGGTCGCTGCTGGCTTCCGGGTCGGATGACAAGACGGTGCGGTTGTGGGATGCGGCCACGGGACGGCCGGTCGGCCACCCATTGACCGGCCATACCGAGCCGGTGCATTCGGTGACATTCGCGTCCCGACCGTGCGGCGGGCGCTGGCTGCTGGCCTCCGGGTCGGTCGATGAGACGGTGCGGTTGTGGGATGCGGCCACCGGAGAACCCGTCGGCCGGCCTTTGACCGGCCACACCAGACTGGTGAGGTCGGTGGCGTTCGCGCCGAGTCCGGTGGACAGGCGGTTGCTGCTGGCCTCCGGGTCGGTCGATGGGACGGTGCGGTTGTGGGATGCGGCCACCGGAGAACCCGTCGGCCGGCCTTTGACCGGCCACACCAGGGCGGTGAGGTCGGTGGCGTTCGCGCCGAGTCCGGTAGAGGGGCGCTTGCTGCTGGCCTCCGGGTCGGATGACAGGACGGTGCGGTTGTGGGACGCGGCCACCGGAGAACCGGCCGGCGTGATCTCCCATCCCGGGCCAGTACGATCATTGACTTTCACGTTGCAATCGGACGGGCAATTGCTGGTTGCCACCGGCTCCGATGACGGCTCGGTCCGAGTGTGGGAATGGGGAGATCAGTCGGGAGGGAAGTTCATGCAGTCCAGGTAGCCTTCGGCGCAAGCCCAGTCGCGCTTGGTCCTCGTAGGGGTGACTCTGCACTCCCTGACGCCGAACTTCTCGCTCCTGACCGTCGGCCGGATCGCCTCGGGCCTGGGCGCGGGCGTGCTCGCCGCGAGCACGGTGGTGCTCGCGCTGCGCGCCGGACACCTGCGGGGACGGAGGATCGCAGTGGCGGCCGGAGCCGGCGCGCTCGCCGCCGTCCTCGGCCACGTCGTCGGCCTGGCGCTGGCGAGGTCGTTCGGGTGGCGGCTGGCTTTCGTGATATCCGTGCCGCCGACGATCATCGCCCTGCTCGCCTCCGTCATCGGCGGCCTCATCATGGTCACGAACAACCGCCCCGCACCCCGCTGAAACCCGCCCGTCCCAGGGCAGACCACGTGGGTGTCGGTGGTGCCGCGGTAGGCGATCTGGCTGCGCATGATCTCTGGCCTGCCGACCGGCTGAGCGGGTATGCCCAGGTCGAAGATCATCAGACTCGTGGCCCGGCCGGCCAGGGCTGTCCGGCAATGGGAAGTGCCGTGGCAGCGATGAGTATCCGGGTGCCCCCAGGTCAACCTCCTGACCAGGACAACTGATTCTCGGGAGTAGACATGGGCCTCATCCAGATCGAGATGTTCGCGACCCTCGACCTCGTCGGGCAGTCGCCCGGCGGGCCCGACGAGGACCCGGTGGGGTTCCCGTTCGGCGGCTGGCAGGCGCCCCTGCTGGACGAGGTCTCCGGGGGGCAGGTCGGTGCCGCGTACGAGGGCACGGACGCCCTGCTGCTCGGCCGGCGGACGTACGACATCTTCGCCGCCTACTGGCCGCACCAGAAGGGCGGCGAGGACGGCGAGATCGCCGCGCTCTTCAACAGCATCCCGAAGTACGTGGCCTCCCGCGGAAAGCCCGACCTCTCGTGGGCAGGTTCGACTCAGCTCGGCCCGGACCTGGCCGCCGAGGTGCGCGAGATCCGTGACCGGCACGAGAACATCAAGGTCGTCGGGAGCCTGAACCTGGTGCAGACCCTCCTGCGCGAGAAACTCTTCGACCGTCTCGACCTTTGGGTGCACCCCATCATGCTCGGCGTCGGGAAGAAGGTGTTCGACGGAGGCGCGGTGCCCACGAACGTCAAGCTCCTCGAACCCCCGGTGGCCAGCCCGACGGGCACCGTCTACCTGCGCTACGGCCTCGCCGACGGCACCCCCGGAACGGGAGACATGAGCGCCCCCGACCGGGGCGTCGGCACCGAAGCCTGATTCCGCCGGTCTCGAAGGACGGTCGGCGGGCGGCGGCGTGGCCATGGACGACCGCGCCGTCGCGGAAGATGCTGCCGTGCCGGGAGCGGACCACGCAGGTCTCGGCATTGTCCTCGGTGACTATGCGGCCCTGATGGAGGGCACCGGGTCACTAGCCAGTACCGCGTCAGGCAACGTTTGCCCTGTCCGCTACCGGCACCTCGGGGCGATGTCCCCCGTCGATATGTCCGCGCGTTCGGGGGCACGGCCCGCGCGGCCAACGCGACCCGAGCCGTCGTTCCGTCGCGCGGGAGCGGCCAACGTGCCAGGACAAATCACGTCAAGCCGCAACTCGCGTGGGCTGGTATCGCAGGGCGACCGCGCCCGACCGGAACTCATGGCGGGCCACGGGCTCGAGCTGGATGCGCTCACGCAGACCGGCGAACAACGTCGGCCCGTGTCCGGCAAGGACCGGATGCACAAGGAACTCGTACTCGTCGATCAGTCCCAGATCTGCCAACGCCAGGGGGAGCGTCACGCCACCCACCCACAGGCCCTCGCCTGACTCCTGCTTGAGCCGCTGCACCGCTTGCCCCAAGTCGCCTCGCACCAGCTCGGCATTCCAATCGACCCCGCTCAGCGTGCTCGACACGACGTACTTCTTCGCCCGGTCGATGGTCTCGGCGAACGGGATCTGCCACTCGTCCATCCAGGCAGGCCACGTGTCCGTGGCCGGCTTCCGCCACGCCGACTCCATCATCTCGTAGGTCACCCGGCCGAATAGCAGGGCATCGGCTCGCTTCATCTCAGCGGTCCAGTAGCGCATCGACTCCTCGTCCGGGGGGAGCCCTGCCTCGTGATGGCAGCAGCCGTCGAGCGTGACGTTGATCGAGTATCGAAGTGGTCTCATCTCGTTGCTCTCCCCTGATGCGCGCAGCGCGTTTTCACTGGACGGTACTTAGACCCCTGTCGGCGCCGTTTCTCATCGGCGCCCGATCCCACCCACTCAACACCGCCGTGATGCGAACCAGACCGCAGACCGAGCGCGCGACCGATTCGGCGCTCGGGGTGTTCAGGTTCGCAACGGGACGGCGCCCATAACGCTCGACTTCGATGCACGGTGCCACGTCACCTAGCCGTCGGCTCAGGGTCAACGACGAACGTCGCAAACGTTGCCTGACGCGGCACTAGCCGGGGTCCATCGCGTGAGGGGTCAGCTGTCCAGGTCGTTCCGCTTCACGCCCGCGACGAGTTCAGCGAAGGCGGCAGGCGACAGGCTGAGGTGACCGGAGTCCGGGGACTTGCTGTCGCGAAGGCCGACAACCCCGTCAAGCCGGGCGACCTCGACGCAGTCTGTCTGGCCGGAACTGGCGCTGCGGCTGGATTTTCTCCAAATGGTCACAGGCGTCGCTCCGCTTCAGGGGTTCGATGGGCATGCGCGAAGCTTCCCCGGCGAGCGTGAGACCCCCTCCGAGGCTGGCCACGCATTGCGGATCACGGGTTCAGTTCGCCCCGCTTGATGCGAGCAACCAGTTCGGAGAAGCACCCTGGGGACAGTGTGAGGTGTCCTGCCTGGGGAGCCTTGGAGTCCCGCATGGCGACCTTCCGGGTAAGACGGGCCACCTCAACGCAGTCTGTCTGGCCGGTGTCGGCGCTGCGGCTTGACTTTTTCCACTGGGTCACTGGTGAGCCTCCATTATTTCTCGGAGCCTGGTGCGGGTGACCTCGGGCGAGAGGGCGCGCCCGCTGGTTCGGTCGAACGCGACGGTGAGCTTGCGCAGGTCTTCCACCTCGGTCACCAGTCTTCCACGAGCAGGAGTCTCCACGAACCCGACCTCTCGCTCTGGTGTGGTGAAGATATGAAAAGCCCCTCCAAGCCCCACTTGCAGGCCGACATCGGCGGACACCAGCCGAAGCGTGACGTTAGGGAGCTCCGCCACCTCTGTGAGCCTTGCGATTTGGCCTGGTAGGAGGGTGGGTGGGATGACCGTGAGAGCAATCTCCGACAGGAGGATCGAGACGTAGGGCGGATCGGCTCGGGTGAGGACCGCCTGTCTTTCCATCCGTAGCCTGACCTGGTCTTCTATATCCGGCTCCCCCGCAAGGGTGAACGCTTCACGCGCGTATTCGGGTGTCTGGAGAAGGCCCGGCACAAAAGCGACGCCGTTCATGCGGATCACGTCGGCCAGTGACTCGTACTCGACGAACGCGAGGAACTGTGCCGGGGCCTGCATGGTCTTGGCGTAGTGGCGCAGGGCTTCCAGGAGCCCGCCTGCCTTCCACTCAAGGTCGAGGACCCGGAGGGCTTCGACAGGTGGGTGGTTTCTCCCGGCCTCCCAATTCGAGACCGTCTTGTGGTCGGCCGCCACGAGCCGTCCGACATCGGCCTGGGATTGGCGGTGCTGCTGACGGAGTTTCCGCAGCATGTAGGCCAGAAGTGACCAGAGGCCGTCCATCGGGTTGATCGACTCAGCGGTGCTGGCCATGACTCCTCCGTGACTCTCGAATCCATCCCGAGACAAAGCAAAGGTAGCGGTGAGTGTGTGAACCTGTGCGAAGAGTAAAGGATTCGTAGTGGAGGCGGCAACGATGGCGACACCCAGCGCACAGGGCGCCCTTGACGTGACCTTCCTCGCGGCCAAGACCGCCGTGGGGGAGGTGCGGATGCTCGTCGAACTGCGGCTGGCCGGCTGGGGGCTGTCCAAGCTCACCGACGATGTCTCGTTGATCGCCAGTGAGCTCGTCACCAACGCGGTCTTGCACGTCCCGGACGGAAAGATCCGGGTGACTCTCACGCGGGAGCTGAACGCGGTGCTGCTGTCGGTATGGGACTGCTCGGATGCGCGGCCGGTCCGCAAGCGCGGGCTGGAGGTAGTGGCGGGTGACGTGGCTCCGGACGCCGCGTCGCTCGACCCGGGCCACGGCGACGGCCTGGGCGGGCGTGGCCTGCCGATCGTAGAGGCGTTGTCGCTGGAGTGCGGGGTCACGCCTACGGAGCCACGCGGGAAATGGGTATGGGCGAGGGTCGGCGCGTGAGCCATGAGTGGTGCGGTGGCCGGTGGAGCCGGGAGGAGAGGCGGATGGTTCGCGGGCTGCGCAGGGCCGTGGGCCGGTGGCAACCGGTCCTTCGGTGGCGGACGCGTTGTGGGCACGAAGTCGCGGTGCGGCATCTGGATCTGCTGGCCGTCGCACTCAAAGCGCGCGGCTGGCGATATGTCCGGCTCTACGGGAGCGGAGAGTTCGCGGTTCCGGTGCCCCTGTTGTGGGTGTACGCCAGCGGCGTGACGGACGACGCCGGAGTATTGGTGAGCGTCCTGGCGACGTCCGGGGGGACGTGGGGTTATCACGACGCCCGGTGGGGTCGGTACGGCTTCCTGGCCCCCTGCGGTGACGCGAAAGCGGCGGCGGAACGCGTGGACCGCTTTCTCAAGCAGCGGTTGTTCCCCGGCACCTGGTGAGCTGGCTGTCCTATTCGAGGGCATGAAGTTGGAGCACGGCACGCGGGTTCTGTAGATCGGGCCTTCCGGTGGACGCGTCCGCCGAGTTGATCCAGCAAGTGATGGAAGGCTTCTGATGACTCCCGTCTGGTGCAATTCCAGCCAAAGAGGAGCCGACGCTGGAACGAGCGATGGCGTGGGACGTTGCGTGCCTCGGAGCAAACATCGGAGAGCGGGACTCCAAAGCCCTCGCGGCTCCCCACGTGGCGTTCGGTGCCGCCGACTGGCGTGTGTTCGTCCGCCGTGTGAAACGCGGTGAGTACGACCTGAACTAATCTGTCACAGCTCTGTGTGAGCCCTCGGCCGATGGGGGCGAGGGCTCATTGCTGTGTGTCGAGCGTTCTGGCCTGACGATGGTGGCCAGGTGCAGCGGAGCGCCTATGGAAGGATGGGCGGCGCGCTCAGCGGGTGGGCCGCCGGCGTCGGCAGGCGGTAGTGGCCGGGGGTGGTACAACCTGGTGTCGACGTTGATCAAGATGGACGTTCTCAGCGCGTCCGAGCGCGTCACGGCCTGCTGTGGCCCGCTGTTACGCCGCATCCGATAGGAGTTGGTTCTGGAGTTGGTGGCGAACGACCAGCGGGGAAACCTTGAAGGCAGCGGCTACCCGCTCCAGATCCTCCACGGTCGCCGTCTCTGGATCACTCTCCAGCACCTGAGATACGCCAGCGGCAGGAGCTAGCAGCTCTGCCGCAAATGCGCGTTCGACCTTCTGTCGATCAGTGTAAGCAGTGGTGACGAGGAAAAGGGTGTTCTGCTCCTCCCAGAGGTGGTGCCAAAGTGCGCGAGCAAGCGTGAATCTACGTGCCGACGCAGGTTGAGACTGGCCGGTCACGACGGCAGGACCATGTTGCTCCACTGGCCCTCCGGCAGCGAGAAGCCCTCGATCCGCAGAAATGTGTTCAACGCCCGATATATATGCTTTGAGCTCAAACGCATTCGTGTCGGGCATCTCCAGTGTACGGCGGACTCGTCTTGCTTGCGCCCACCCGACTTCCCAGGGGAAGGTAGATTGAGGATTGAGGTCCCGGCGCAATTCCCGTCGAAGATCCCGAACTTTTGTGTCGCGCTTATGGCCTGCTCTGATGAGTTCACTTGCGGACTCGATCCAAGCTATGGCCGTACCTATTCCCTTCGGATCAACCGCATCTAGGAAGTCAGTTAGCAAGTTTCCCGAGAAGAGTTCAGAGGCGTGCAGGATGGATTCCTGATACGGCTCTGCTTCGGAGTAAGGATCGAGGCCGAGTCTTGCGGCGGCATGACAGAATTCTACCTCGTCCGGATGTGCCTGCTGGACCGCCGCCCACTCCTTGTGCAGGGGTGTATCGTGAATACCCTTCTCTGCCAGCCTCGTCAGCACTTCCGATACTACGGACGCGAGTTCCCGTAGCACGGCGGCGGGATCGGCGAGGGCATCGCCTTGATTCAAGTAGCTGATTACTCGATCAGTGGGCGTTGACCTGTCGCGTTGCCAGGCCAGGCGTGTTTGGTTTCCTTCGGGGACTATCAGGAGATTGGGCCACAAGAACCCGTCCCCACTTCCGCGAATTGAGTGCCTGCGTAGCAGCTTGGAGGCCTGTGTTTGATCAGAGGACCAGCGGAGCGCAAGGCCGCTTGCGGGCCTGGCGTCAGACTGAATGAACCACCAGTTATAGGCAATCCACTCGGCCAGTGGGTACAGCGGACAGTAGATAGAGCGACGAGAACTGCCGGATTCCCTATCCTCAACCAGGGTGACACATTCGGAGCCTACCCAGATCTCAATGCGCGCCCAAGTGGCGGCGTGCTCTTGTGCGCGCACCGCCCCGGATGGTTCCCATTCCCATTTGATCATCAGTTCTGGGCGTGAGCTCATGACAGCCCCTCTGGCAGTTCGCTGGGCTGAAGTGGGTAGCCCTTGTACTGTCCAAGCTCTTGATTTACAAGCCTCGCCTCATAGATCACTGTGTCGAGTCGATGCCAAACGTATCGCGGGAAGTCTCCTTCCCAGGGTGCTCCGATGCGACCGGCTTCCATGGCGGTACGGAGCCATCCCGTTATTTCGTCCGGGTCGGCAAATGCCGGATCGCACTTGCTCGCATCTGCGCGTAGCCTCGGCGGACCGGCGAACGACGGGAACGATTTGTGTTCGCTGCTCCCCACGTACGATGCCCGCGCGGCGAGAGCAGCCAGGCTCACACCTTCTGGCACAGCCACCACGCTCCTTCGAAGGGGACGGCGACGACGGGGGGCTCGCATCCTCCAAGTATGCCTGTCTCCGAGCCGCGGCACCCTCATCTGGCAGGTCTACCCATCGGCTCGGCCGACACCCGCGGACGACGTTTTACCCGTTTGTCGTCTATGCGGTGGGGCCGAGCCCGGTGCGTAGAGGCTGAGCGTGGTCGGGTGGCCTTGAGCTTGCGGGACGGTTAGCCGAGGGGGCGGACTTGGATCGTTCCCGATTCGGTTACGCGGGTTTCGAAGGACGGTTGGCGGGCCGTGGCGGGGCCGTGGACGACCGCGCCGTCGCGGACGCGGAAGGTGCTGCCGTGCCAGGGGCAGATCACGCAGGTGTCGGCGTTGTCGTCGGTGACGATGCGGCCCTGGTGGAGGGGGCCGGCGAGGTGGCTGCAGCGGTCGGTCAGGACGTGGACCTCGTCGCCGGTGCGCAGGACGAACAGGCTGATGTAGCCGAGGCGGCGGTGTACCGGCCAGCCGTCCGGGAGGTCTTCGGTGCTGCACAGGTCGTGCCAGCCGAGGCTGACCAGGTGGGCGGTCTGGTCGGCATGGCTGGCGCCGCCGGCCTGGCGGAAGGCCAGGTGGCCGCCCAGGTAGCCGCCCGCCAGGAGGGCGGTGAGGCCGGCGAAGCCGAAGGCGCGGCCGGCGGCGTCGCGGCCCTGGTAGCGGGCTATGAAGGACGCCGAGTACAGGCCGCTCGCGGTCGCCATCCCCGCCGCGTGGACCAGGCCGACGCGCTGCTGTTCGCGGTGCATCGCCGACCAGTCGGCTATGCCGGTGAGGACGGTCGGGACGGCGCCGGCGAGCCCGGCGGCGACGAGGGTCTGTGACGCGCGGCGGGTGCCCGGCATGAGGTCCAGGACGGCGGCGGACATCCAGAGGCCCATGGGCAGGTCGGTCAGCGGCGGGTGCGCGGGGTGCCCGATCGGGACGCCGTGCAGAGTGTCCTTGACCGGGCCGGTGCGCAGCGTCCGCCGGACGGCCGTGGAGAGGGCGCGGATCGTGCGGTCGAGGCCGCGGGCCTGTTCGAGGCTCTCGGTGGCGTCCGCCAGCCGTGCCGAGCCCTGCGGCCGGGACATGCGCCGGAAGATGCCCGTCCTGCGGTTCATGCCCCTCCTCCGCGTGAGACGCCTGTCGCGACAGTGGTCTGCTGCGTATGTATGTGGCCAGTCATTCCTACCTGATGGCGGATGGGGCTAAACCACGGGGTCAGCGCGTCACGGGCTCAAGCGTCACGGGCACGCCGTTGAACACGGCGTTGCCGGACAGGGGGTCGATCTCCTGGTCGTCGGTGACGGCGTTCACGTTGACGCCCGCGTGGCGGTGGGCGACCTCCGTGCGGGTGCCGGGACGGTCGTGGCCCCAGCCGTGCGGGAGGCTGACGACGCCGGGCATGACGGTGTCGGTGGGTTCGGCGACGGCCTCGACGGTGCCGGTGCGGGACGTGACGCGGACGCAGTCGCCGGTGGAGATGCCGAGGCGGTCGGCGTCGGCGGGGTTGAGCTGGAGCGTGCACGTGTTGGAGCCGCGCACGAGTTCGGGGACGTTGTGCAGCCAGCTGTTGTTGGAACGCAGGTGGCGGCGCCCGATCAGGAGCATTCCGGTGGGCGCGGGGTCGCGCAGGGCCGAGTGGAGGCGGTCCACGTCGGCGGCGAACGTGGACGGGCACAGCTCAACGCGTCCCGAGGTGGTGCAGAGGACCTCGTCCAGGCGCGGTTCCAGGGCGCCGAGGTCGAGGCCGTGCGGGTGTTCGGTGCGCAGCCGGGTGAGCGTGAGGCCGGACGGTTCGGCCCCGAAACCGTCGCCGTACGGGCCGAGGCGCAGCATCATGTCGAGGCGCTGCTCGGTCGGGGTGCCGCCGTCGAGCATCTTGCGCAGTTCGCCGGGGTCGCGGCCGTGGACGGGCGAGCCCTCGGCGGCGGCGGCCTTCGTGAGCGTCGTGTTGATGACCAGCTCGTCGAGGGCGGCGGGATCGCCGTCCGTGCCGGAGGCGAGCATGGCGAGGCGGGCCAGGATCTCCGACTCGCTGGGCCGCCCGTCCGGCAGCGGCACCGCCGGCGGGGAGAAGCGCGCGTAGTTGCGGACGGCGAGGCCGACCAGCGCGAGGTCGTAGTGCGGCGTCTGCACGGGACGCGGCGGCGGCAGGACCACGTGCGCGTGCCGGGTCGTCTCGTTCAGGTAGGGGTCGACGCTGACCATGAACTCCAGGCCGGCGAGCGCGCGGTCGAGCCGGGCGGAGTTGGGGGCCGACAGCGCCGGGTTGCCGCCGATCGTGATCAGTGCCTTGACCTGGCCCTCGCCGGGCGTCTCCAGCTCGTCGACGAGGGTCGCGACGGGCAGTTCCCCGTTGACCTCGGGCAGCCCGCGGGCGCGGCTGCGCCACCGGCCGGTCGTGAACGGCCTCTTGCGCCGGTACACGGGCGCGTGGGCGGGACGCGGGAACATCGCGCCGCCGGGCCGGTCGAGGTTCCCCGTGAGGACGTTGAGGGCGTCCACGAGCCAGCTGTTGAGCGTCCCGTATGCCTGGGTGCAGGTGCCGATGCGCCCGTAGACGGCGGCGCGCCCGGCCGCGGCCAGCTCGCGGGCCGTCCGGCGGATCGTGCCGGCGGGGACGCCCGTGATCTCCGCGACGCGCTCGGGGGCGAAGTCGACGGCGAGGGCGCGCAGGTCGTCCAGGCCGTTGACGCGCCCGGCCAGGTGTTCCGGGGACGCGGTCAGGTCCTCGGCGAACAGCGTGTGGACGAGCGCCATCAGCAGGAACGCGTCCGTCCCGGGGCGGAGGAACAGGTGCTCGTCGGCGAGGGCGGCCGTCCGCGTGCGGCGGGGGTCGACCACGACGACCTTCCCGCCGCGCGCCCGGATCGCCTTGAGCCGGCCCGGGAAGTCCGGCGCCGAGCACAGGCTGCCGTTCGATTCGAGGGGGTTCGCGCCGAGCATGAGGAGATGGTCGGTGCGGTCCAGGTCCGGCACGGGGATCGCGAGGGGGTCGCCGAACATGTGCCCGCACGACACGTGCTTCGGCATCTGGTCGGCGGTGCTGGCCGTGAACAGGTTGCGGGTGCCGATGGCCTTGACGATCGCGCCCGCGTAGAGGGGACCGGCAAGCGAATGCGCGGTCGGGTTGCCGATGTAGACGGCGACGGAGTCCCGGCCGTGCTTCGCGATGACGGCGGACAGCTCGCGCCGGACGGTCTCGAACGCCTCGTCCCAGCCCACCTCGTCCCAGTCCGCCGCGGCGCTCCGGACGAGTGGCGCGGCCAGCCGGTCGGGGTCGCCGTCGAGACTGCCGAGAGTCGCGCCCTTGGGGCAGATGAACCCCTGGCTGAACGGGTCCTTCCCGTCGCCCCGTACGCGGGTCACGGTTCCCGCGTCGTCAAGGGTGAGTTCGAGGCCGCACAGGGCTTCGCAGAGGGGACAGGTGCGGAAAGCCGTGCGGTCGCCCATCGGGACACTCCTCGTAAATAGTTCCTTTCCATCATGGCCTGTCCTGGCCTGGGGGCGCCATGACGCGAGACGTCATGACCGGGCATGGCCGAGACGTGGATTTTGGAGTTACCTTTGCGGGGAGGGCTTTCGGGCAGCCGTGAGGAGCTGCTATGGAGTCGTGGGTCGTCTGGCTGGTCGTCGCCGCGCTGCTCGGAATCGCCGAGATCTTCACGCTCACGTTCGTGCTGGGCCTGCTGGCCGCCGCCGCCCTGGCGGCCGGCCTCGCCGGCGCGCTCGGTCTCCCCTTCGCCGCCCAGGTCGCGGTGTTCGCCATCGGTTCCGTCGCGGGGCTCGCCGTCGTCCGGCCCATCGCGCACCGCCATATCACCCGGCCGCCGCCGCTGCGCTCGGGCACCGCCGCGCTCGTCGGCCGCGAGGCGCTCACCCTCACCGAGGTGAACCGCCGCGGCGGGCGCGCCCTGATCGGCGGTGAGGAGTGGACGGCCCGCCCCTACGACCCCGACCTGGTCATCCCGGCCGACGCCGTCGCCGACGTCCTCGCCATCGAAGGGGCGACCGCACTGCTCTATCCGGTCTCGTCCTCGAATGAGGGGCAGCCATGACCGACATCGCCGTCACCGTCCTCATCGCCCTGGCCGCCGGGCTGGCCCTGCTCGTCAGCGCGATGATGCGGGCCGTGTGGATCATCCCGCAGGCGCGGGCCCGCAACGTGGAGCGCCTCGGCCGCTACCACCGCACGCTCGAACCGGGCATCAGCTTCGTCATCCCGTTCGTCGACCGGGTGAAGACCAGCATCGACCTGCGCGAGCAGGTGGTCTCGTTCGGGGCGCAGCCGGTCATCACCGAGGACAACGTCGTCGTCCACATCGACACCGTGCTGTTCTTCCAGGTGACCGACCCGCGCGCCGCCGACTACGAGATCGTCGACTACATCAAGGCGATCGAGCAGCTCACCGCGACGACCCTCCGCAACGTCATCGGCACCCTGGACCTGGAGGCCACGCTGACCTCCCGCGACCGGATCAACACGGCGCTGCGCGGGGTGCTGGACGACGCGTCCGGCAAATGGGGCATCCGCGTCACCCGCGTGGAGATCAAGGCGATCGAGCCGCCGCCGTCCATCAAGGACGCGATGGAGAAGCAGATGCGCGCCGAGCGGGAGAAGCGCGCCGCGATCCTGACCGCCGAGGGCGCCCGCGCGTCCAAGATCCTCACCGCGGAGGGCGAGAAGCAGTCGACGATCCTGCGCGCCGAGGGCTCCCGGGAGGCCGCGATCCTGGAGGCCGAGGGCGAGGCCGCCGCGATCGAACGGGTCTTCAGCACGATCCACGAGGCCGACCCGGACCCGAAGCTCCTCGCCTACCAGTACCTGCAGACCCTCCCGAAACTGGCCGAAGGCAAGGGCAGCACCTTCTGGGTCATCCCCAGCGAGGTCACGACCGCGCTGAAGGCCGTCTCCGGCGCCTTCGGCGGCTCCCTGGACGAGGCCGCATCCGCGCTGGAAAAGACCACGGCCCAGACCGACCCCAAAGAACTGCCCGACCCCGAAGCCCCCTACGAACTACCCCGGGGAAACCGCCAGAAAGCAGAACACTGACCGGCCGATCAGACGCTCTCCAACTCGGCGTGGGGACGGGAAGCGGCCGGGCGGGGGGAGGCCGGAGTCAGGCGGTTTCCAGGTCGGAGAACGTCACACTCACCTTCATGCCCTCTGGGAGTTCGGTTTCGAGGGCCCCGCGGTGGACGGCGACGAGCTGGTAGTTCCGGGCACTCCAGTCGAGCCGGTGTTCTTCGATCGCTACGATCTGCCCGTCCTCCATGATGACGATCAGGTAGGCGGGGATGCGTTGCGCCGCGTATTCTGCGCGCTTGTCGTTGAAGTCGACCTCGTCGTCGCTCGATGTGATCTCGATGGCGGTAATGACGTCGTCCGACCAGAGCTTCGCGCCACGCTCGACGCAGTGCATGACACTGATGTCAGGCCGCCGCAGGGTGAAACGCCTGTTTCGTCGACTTGCGTGCGGATTTGAGTACCGGTAGCGCATGTCTGCGTCCTGGACGACGCTGATACACGGCTTCGGCGGACGAGCGGCCTTCAACGCCATCGCCAGGTTGAGGGAAACATACTGGTGTTCCAGGCTCGGGGACTCGCAGAAGACGACCCTGCCGCCGACGACCTCGATGGTCTTGCAGACCTCGGAAGGCAGGGCCTCGTACTCCTCTTCGGTGATGAAGAAGATCGAGGGGTCCGTTGCCCAGGCGGGGAGGGGCATGTGCGGCTCCTAGCACTCGGTCCGGTACCTGGCCAGAGCCTATAGCGCCACGTCAGGGCTCGTGGGGGACGGGAAGCGGCCGGGCGGGGGAGGCCGCCCGGCCGCTTCGGGGGCGTGTCCCCGCAGAGGACACGCCCCGTGAGGGAGGCCCCGAGGCAGTGGGCCGTCCCTCCGGAGAAGGCTTGGGGCTCGGCTCCACCTAACCCCAAGTACCTGAACGCTTCAAGTTTTTGAAACGCATGTCTTTGTGAGTGTGCCGGGTGCGCATGGCATGCTTGGGCGTCCGACCCGGGAGGTCCAAGGGGGCCGGGACGACGCAGGTGAGGCGATGAGCATGCGCGGAAGGACGGCCGTGGCCGCGGCCATGGCGGGGACGCTGGCGCTGACGGCGGCGGCGTGCGGCAGTTCGGGCGACTCCGAGGCGTCGGGTGCGACGTCGCCGCCCGCGAAGTCCGGCGCACCCTCGGGCGGGGCGCGGCCGGCGCCGCCCGCCAAGGAGCCGATCATCCTCGCGTTCGGCGGCGATGTGCACTTCGAGGGCATCCTGCGGCCCCGCCTCGGCAACCCCAAGACCGCGCTCGGGCCGATCGCCAAGAAGCTGCGCGTCGCCGACCTCGCCATGGTCAACCTGGAGACGGCCATCACGACGGGCGGTACGCCCGCGCCCGGCAAGCAGTTCACCTTCCGCGCCCCGGCGACCGCGCTCACCGCGCTCAAGGCCGCCGGCGTGGACGTCACGTCCATGGCCAACAACCACGGCATGGACTACATGGAGGGCGGGCTACGCGATTCCTTGGCCGCCATCAAGCGCGCCCGGCTCCCGACCGTTGGGATCGGCAAGAACGCTGACGAGGCTTACCGTCCCTACCGGGTGACCGTTAAGGGCAACAAGCTCGCCATTGTTGGGGCGACACAGGTGCTGGATGACCACCTGATCCAGGCGTGGACGGCCACGGACACCCAGGGCGGGCTTGCCTCTGCCAAGGACGTCCCGCGGATGGTCCAGGCGGTGAAGGAGGCCAGCAAGGGTTCCGACGTCGTCATCGTCCACCTGCACTGGGGTGCGGAGCTGGAGCCCTGCCCGCTGCCGCGGCAGAAGGAACTCGCCGAGAAGCTCATCGCGGCGGGCGCCGACATCCTCGTTGGCGGTCACCAGCACATCCTGGCCGGCGGCGGTTACCAGAACGGCGCGTACGTCCACTACGGCATGGGGAACTTCGTGTTCTACTCCGCGAACGGCAAGACGGCGGAGTCCGGTGTGCTGTACCTGAAGGTGGAGAACGGCAAGGTCACCAAGGACAAGTGGGACCCCGCCCAGATCTCCGGCGGCATCCCGATCCCGCTGAAGGGCGCCCAGGCGAAGGCGGCCGTCCAGCGGTGGGACAACCTGCGGGCCTGCACCGGGCTCAACGCTCGCCCGACCGCGGGCTGAGCTGGACTCTCCCACCGGGGGAGACGTCAGGGTGGTGCCCGTGAGCAAGAATCTCCTGCCGATCGGACGCTTCGCCCGGCTGTGCCGGCTGAGCGTCAAGCAACTCCGGCACTACGACGACCTGGGGCTGCTCGCCCCGGCGTGGACGGACCCCGCGTCCGGCTACCGCTACTACCGGCCGGCCCAGGCGCGGGACGCGCTGATGATCGGCCTGCTGCGGGCCATGGACGTCCCGTTGCCGGTCGTGGCGCGCGTCCTGTCCGGGGACGAGCGCGACGAGCTGAAGGCGGCGCGGGACCGCATCGAGGCCGATGTCGCCAGGCGGCAGCGCGGGCTGCGGCTCCTGGACCGGGTGCTCGCCGAGGGGCTGCCGGAGCACGAGGTGTCGGTCGTCCGGGAACCGGCGCGGCGGGTGTTCGCCGCCCGCGAGCCCGCGACGCCCGCGACGATCCCGGACGCGACGGGGGCGTGCGTGGCCCGGCTGCTGCCCCGGATGTCGCGCGGCGGCCTGCTGGTCGGGCTGTTCCCGCTGGACATGGCGGAGGAGTTCGACGTCCGGGTGACCGTCGAGGCGGCGGACGGCGACGACCTCCTGCCCGGCGGTGCGTTCGCCTCGGCCCTCCATGTCGGCCCGTACGAGGAGATTCCGCTCACCGTCCATGGCGTGCTCGCGTGGTTCGGCGACCACGGGCACACGCCCGCGGGGCCCGTCCGCGAGGTGTACCTCAGCGACCCCGCGACCACGCCGCCCGAGCGCCTGGAGACCCGGGTGCAGATACGAGTGGAGGACTCCCAGTGAGTTGGTACGAGGCGGCGGAAGAACCGGAACTGGTGGAGCACGGCCCCGTGTCGGGCCTGGCCGTTACCGGACGAGGTGAGCCGGGAGGCGCGGCCTACAGCCAGAGCGTGGGCGCGCTCTATGCCGTCATGGGTGCGCTCGATGCGCCGATGGTGCCGCTGGAAGGACGCTGGTGGGTCGAGGACGAGCGCTCACCGTTCGATGTGCCGCGCGACGAGTGGTGGTGGCACCTGTTCCTCCGGCTCCCGGACGGCCCCATGCCGGTCGACCGGGCCTGCGAGCAGGTACGGCCAGGGATGCCCGCGGCGTGCCGCGTCCAGCACGTCACGTTCACCGACGGGTTGTGCGTCCAGATGCTTCACCGGGGGCCGTACTCGGACGAGCCTGCGTCCCTCGCCCGCATGGCCGCGCTCATCGAGGCGGAGGGCCGCACCCGGAACGGCCTGCACCACGAGATCTACCTGTCGGATCCCGGCGAGACCGACCCGGAGAAGATGCGCACGATCCTCCGCCAGCCCGTCCGGTAGGCGGGACCGCGCGCTGTCGGCGGCCTCCCGGACGGGCGTAGTTTCACGGGGAACGAGCTCTTACGGACCGGGGTGGGCGGCGTCATGGGTGACCTGCGGGTGAAGTCGGGCGAGATCGAGCTGGCGGTGCGGGTGCGCGGCGCGGAGCACCGGCCGACGGTCGTCCTCGTCCACGGCTACCCGGACACGAGCGCGATGTGGGACGAGGTGGCCGAGCGGCTCGGCGGGCGGTTCCGCGTCGTCGCCTACGACGTGCGGGGCGCCGGCGCGTCGAGCACCCCCGCCGACCCGCTCGACTACCGGCTCGACGCGCTGATGGGCGACCTGAAGGCGGTGCTCGACGGGGTCGGTGCCGATGAGCCGGTGCATCTGGTGGGGCATGACTGGGGCTCGGTGCAGGGCTGGGAGGCCGTCATCGGGGACCGGTTGCGGGGCCGCATCGCGTCCTTCACCTCGATCTCCGGCCCGGACCGGCGGCACATGGCGCGCTGGGCGCGGGAGGCCGTCCGGTCCGGGCCGCGCGGGGTGGCGGAGGTCGTCGGGCAGGCGCGGCGGAGCGTCTACATGCCGGTGCTGATGGCGCCGAAGCTGGGGGAGGCCGCGGCGCGCGTCCTGGCCACGGGCTTCCCGCGCCTGCTGGGGCTGCGCGAGGGCGCCGAGCCGCGGTCCGGTCACCCGGCGGCCACCCTGGCGGCGGACGCGCGCAACGGGCTCGGCCTGTACCGGGCGAACATGGGCCGCCGCGGTGGGCGCGGTGCGGGCGGGTCCGGACGTGCCGACCAGGGCCGGACGGACGTGCCCGTGCAGCTCATCGTGCCGACCAAGGACAGGTACGGGTCGCGGTCGCTGCTGCTGTCGGCCCGCGGCCCGGTGGCGCGGCTGTACGTGCGGCGCGCGCCCGCCGGGCACTGGGTGGCGCGCAGCCACCCGGACCTCATCGCCCGCTGGGTCACCGAGTTCGTGGAGCACATCGAGGGCGGACCGGAGACACCGGCTCTCGCCCAAGCGCGCGCGGCGGGAGTGCCCGGCAGGGACTTCGGGGGCGATCTCGTCGTCGTCACCGGTGCGGGCAGCGGTATCGGCCGCGCCACCGCCCAAGCCTTCGCCGCAGAAGGGGGACGGGTGGTCGTCGCAGACATCGATGAGGGCGCGGCCAAGCGCACCGTGGACGAGATCACCGCGGCCGGTGGCGAGGCCCACCCGTACAGCGTCGATGTCGCCGACGCGGACGCGATGGAACGGTTCGCCGACTACGTCCGCGACTCCTTCGGCGTACCGGACGTCGTCGTCAACAACGCGGGCATCGCCATGGCCGGCTCACTCCTCGACACACCGGAGGAGGACTGGGCGCGCATCCGCGCCATCAACGTGGACGGCATGTACCGGGGGTGCCGCCTGTTCGGGCGGCAGATGATGGAGCGCGGCGAGGGCGGCCACATCGTCAACATCTCGTCGATGGTGGCGTACCTGCCGAACCCCGAACTGCCCGCCTACGGGGCGACCAAGGCGGCGGTGCTCCAGATGACCGAGTGCTTCCGCCTGGATATGGACCGCTACGGCGTCGGCGTAACCGCCATCTGCCCCGGAGCGATCGACACGCCCATCACCGGCCGGACCCGCTTCATTGGCATGGCGCCCGGCGTGGACGACGAACTGCGTGAGCGGATGGGACGCGCGGTAGAGCGGCGGGGATTCCCTCCAGAGAAGGTCGCACGGGCCGTCTTGCGGGCGGTCCGGCAGGACACCCCGGTCGTCTACGTCGCCGCAGAAGCCCGCCTGGGCCGCGCCCTATCTCGCGTGTCGCCGACCGCGAACCGGGCGATCGGCCGCATCGGCCGCCGCGCGGGAGACCGGTTCCTGGCGGACGTGGGACGCCGCCACGGCTGACCCGGCCGAGCGGGGCAGTATCTCGGACGTGAACGACTGCGCGTGCAAGCCCCGATTCGGTATTCGGGGAGAACAAGCCCGGCTGGCGGGCCCCCGTAGAGTGCGTGCATGGCCACATGGGACGACGCCGCGCCGGACGAGGAGGGAGCGGGCGTGAGGGTGCGCGTTCTCACCCTGAACACGCTGTTCCAGGGCCATTCCCGAGCCCGCCTCGGCGTGCTGGCCGGAATTCTGGAGAGCGCCGACTACGACGTGGTCTGCCTCCAGGAGGTCATTTCGCCGCTGAACCTGACCCGTTTGCGGCGCGCCGTGAAGTCGTACCCGCATGTCGCGCACGCGTCGGCCTTCCCGGTGGTGCGCGGCGGTCTGGTGACCCTCTCCCGCCTGCCGATCGTCCGCCGGACCTACCGCGCGTTCACCCCCACCCGCCCGGCGCGCCCGGAATGGCTGATGCGCAAGGGCGCCCTTTTCACGCGCGTCCGCCTGCCCGGCCCCGGCGGTTTCCTGACGGTCGTGAACACGCACCTGTCCGCGAACATGGACATGGACTGGGCCCCGTCCAACGTGTACACGAAGACCGAGGAATCCGAACTGCGCGAACTCGCCGCACACATCGGCAGGATGGACGCGGCGGAAACCATGGTCGTCATGGGCGACTTCAACGTCCCCCGCGACCATCGCCTTTTCCGGGACTTCGCGTCCACCGCCGGTTTGAAGGACGCCCTCGCCGGCGACACCGCCACCACTTTCAACCCCGACTATGCCTCGATCGGGCCCATTGACCAGATGCTCATCAGGCCGGGCATGGACGCCACCGCCCGCGTGGTCTTCAAGGACCGCATCCGCCTGCCCGATGGCACCGAGACGTATCTGTCCGACCACTACGGCATAGAGGCCACCATCACCGCCACCGGCACGGGTGGCGGCACGGCCCCCACCCGCGCGGCCGGGTAGGGCCGCGGCCGGTCATGATCGTCGACCCGCCTCCCCGGGGTTTAGGCTGCCGGTATGTGCGAGACGGCAGGGACACCCGGGGAGGCGTCGGCGGCCATGCCGCGCCCGGCGGCGGGGACGGCGGTCGATCCGATCGCGCTGGAACCGGTGGACGAGGTCGAGATCCTGACCCTGGTCGACAACGTGTACGACGCCCTGCTCACCGGCGACGAGCGCACCCGCCGCGCGGGCTTCGGCGCCGGTGCGGTGACCGCGCGGCAGTTCGACGGCGACCGGACCTTCACCGGGATGATCGCGGAGCACGGGTTCGCCGCGCTGGTCACCGTGCGCCGGGCGGGCCGCTCCCACACGCTGCTGTTCGACACGGGCCTGTCCCCGGACGCGATGGTGACCAACGCCGACCGGCTGGGCATCGACCTCGGCGGCATCGAGGCCGTGGTGCTCAGCCACGGGCACTTCGACCACGCGGGCGGGCTGGCCGGGCTGGCGGGCTCCCGCGGCGTCCGGTCGCTGCCGATGGTGCTGCACCCCCTGGTGTGGACGAGGCGCCGGCTGGCGGTCCCCGGCAAGGAGGTGGAGGAGCTCCCCACGCTGAGCAAGCGTGCCCTGGAGGGGGAGGGCTTCGCGGTGGTCGAACGCCGGGTGCCCTCGCTCCTCCTGGACGGCAGCGTGCTGATCACCGGCGAGGTCGACCGCACCACCGAGTTCGAGCGCGGCATGCCGCCCCCGCACCAGGCGTGGACGGGCGGCGAGTGGGTGCACGACCCGCTGGTGACCGACGACCAGGCCCTCATCGTGAACGTCCGCGACCGTGGCCTCGTCGTGCTGACGGGCTGCGGTCACGCGGGCGCGGTCAACATCGTGCGGCACGCGCGGCGGCTGACCGGCGTCGACCGGCTGCACGCCCTCCTCGGCGGGTTCCACCTGGGCGGCCCCGCTTTCGAACCGATCATCCCGCCCACCGTCCAGGCGCTGACCGAGTTCGCCCCGAGCCTCGTGGTCCCCGGCCACTGCACGGGCTGGCGGGCCCAGCACGCGCTGGCCGCCGCCCTGCCCGACGCCTGGGTGCAGGGCAGCAGCGGCACCACCTACCGCCTGTCCGCCGCGTCCGCCGCCTGATCCCGGCCCGACCGCCCCCCTGCGGCCGCGGCGAGCGGTGCGCCGCGGTCAGGAGCGCTTCGGTTCGAGGTGCAGGGCGGTGATCCCGCAGTCGAACGGGCGTGCCGTGACGAGCTGGAACCGCTGGTGGCCGTCCAGGCCGGGGAACACGGGCAGCCCCGCGCCCAGCGAGGACGGGTTGACGAACAGGTGGAGTTCGTCGATCAGCTCCCGCGCGATCAGGTCCGTCACGAGCGTGCTGCCCCCGTAGACGATGAGGTCGCCGCCGGGCCGCGCCTTCAGCCCGTTCACGAGCTCGGTGAGGTCGCCTCCCGCGATGGTCGCGTTCTTCCACGGCGACTCGGTGAGCGAGTCGGAGACGACGACCTTGGGGGTGTTGTTCATCCAGTCGATGGACGCCTGGTCCTCGCCCTCCGGCTCGGACTCCCAGGCGGGGATGAAGCCCTCGGCGAGCTTGCGGCCCAGCACGATGGTGTCGACCGAGTCGGTGAGCGCGTTGACGTGGGCGCTGATGTCGTCGGTCCAGGGGAAGGTCATCCAGTCCATCTCGCCGTTCGGGGCGGCCATGTAGCCGTCGAGGGAGGTCTGGACCTGGAGCTTGAGCCTGCGCATGGGTTTCGTCCTTTCGAGTCCGGTCGGGGCGGCGGGCCGACCCGCCTCCCCAGGCCCGCACACTGGCGGAACCCGTTTACGGGATCTTTACGGCCGCCTTCCCGCGCCACCTGGCGTGCCCGGACGGGCAGGCGAATCACCGGAACGTCCGGTGTCCGATCGTTGCGCGGCGGGGGCCGAAGCCGGACCGGGCGGGCGACGGAACGGGTCCCCTTGGGTAACTTGGCGGTGTCACGTCGGGAGAGGAGGAGCCATGTCGTCCTCGACCGTGTCGGGGGCCATCGGCACGGGACGGCGGGCTCCGCAGGCGGCACGGCGGCGCAACCTCGGGGTGGTGCTGCGGGAGGTGCACCGCGACGGGGCCGTGTCGCGGACCGAGCTCGCCGACCGGATGGGCGTCAACCGGAGCACGATCCTCACGCTGATCAGCAAGCTCGCGGGCACCGGCCTGGTGCGCGAGGAGACGTCGGCGACGACGGGCCGCGCCGGGCGGCCGTCGCTGGTGGTCCGTCCCGAGACCCGCCGGGTGTACGTGCTGGCCTTCGACGTCGCGGTGGACCGGCTCGTCGCCGCCAGGGTCGGGCTCGGCGGCACGGTGCTGGAGCGCAGGGAGGCGGCACGGCGCCGCGGTGACGACGACCTCGACGAGATCGTCGCCGTCCTCGCCGGCTTCGGCGCCGCGCTGGTGGCCGCCGCGCCGCCGGACGCGAAGTGCGTCGGTGTCGGCGCGTCCTACTGCGGCCTGATCAGGGCCGCGGACGGGAAGGTGCGGCTGGTGCCCACCATCGGCTGGACCGACCTCGACTTCGGTCCGGCGCTCGGCCGGCGCCTGGGGCTCGGGCTGCCCGTGGCCGTCGGCAACGAGGGCCACCTGGGGGCGCTGGCCGAGCACGAGCGCGGCGCGGGCGCCGGCAGCCGGAACCTCGTCTACCTCCACGGCGACGTGGGCGTGGGCGGCGGCATCATCGTCGGCGGCAGGCTGCTGGACGGTGACGAGGGCTACGCCGCCGAACTCGGGCACATGATCGTCAACCCCTACGGCGGGCGGCCCTGCAACTGCGGTTCGCGCGGCTGCCTGGAGGCGGAGGTCGGCGAGGCGGCGCTGCTGGAGGCGGCCGGACGCACCGGCGGGCCGCTCGGCCGCGAAGGCGTCCGGGCCGCCGTGCGGGCGGCGCGGCACGGCGACGCGGCCGCCCGCGCGGCGCTGGACCGGGTCGGCGACTGGCTCGGCATCGGCGTCGTCAACCTGATCAACCTGTTCAACCCCGGCGTCGTGGTCTTCGGCGGCATGCTGAGCGAGATCTACCGCGGCGCCGCGGCCCAGGTGGACGCCCGCGTGCAGGCGGGCGTCCTGCCCGTCTCCCGGGAGCGCGTCGCGCTCCGGACGGCGGCCCTCGGCTACGACTCGACCCTCGCGGGCGCGGCCGAGCTGGGCTTCGCCGCACTGCTGGCGGACCCCGTGGGCACGCTGGGCCGCTGACCTCGATTCACCCCCGCGGGGGATCGGTGCCGGTCCCGGGAGGGAGGTCCCGGCAGGGGCGCGCCGCAGAGCATGAAGGCGTTCACACGAAGGAGGACGCCATGACCACCGCCCGCCCGGTTCCCCGATGGGCCGACGTCGTAGCCCACATCATCCCGCTCACCGTGCTGCCGTCCGGACTGTGGCGCATCGCGCTCGGCCTCGGGGTGCCGGTGGGATTCACCGAGGGGAGCGAGCTCACCGACTTCCCGCACCCGATCGGGACGCCCTACGTCTTCTCCCTGAGCATCCTCGCGGAGCTCTTCGCGCTGCTCGCGATCGGGCTGGTGCGTCCCTGGGGCGAGGTCTTCCCGCGCTGGTTCCCGCTGGTCGCCGAGCGCCGGGTGCCCGTCTCGTTCGCCGTCGGGGCGGCCTCGCTCGGCGCCGCCGCGGTCACGTACCTCAGCGTGGACACGGCGTTCGTCTGGAGCGAGGCCATGGCGCTGCCCGGGAGCCCGGACGGGTTCGCGGAGACCGTGATGACCGCCGCCTACGCGCCCTGCCTCGCCTGGGGGCCGCTGCTGGCGGTCCTGACCGTCCACTACTGCTACCGCCGCCGGGCGCAGCGGGCGGATGCCGGGCATTCGGACCTCCCGGGCGCAAGCGGGCGTGAGCAGGCCACCGGCGAGCACCCGGGCGGCGCCGTCCGCGAGGTCAGCGCGACCCGACTGGCCCGCGGGAGGACGCGATGAGGTCGCGGTACCAGGTGAAGGACTTCTTCGGCGTGCGCTTCTGGGTCTCGTAGTCCACGTGGACGAGGCCGAACCGCGGGTGGTAGCCCTCCGACCATTCGAAGTTGTCCAGGAGGGACCAGGCGTAGTAGCCGCGGATGTCGATGCCCTCGTCGATGGCGGTCCGCACGGCCTTGATGTGGGCGTCCAGGAAGTCGATGCGGGCGGAGTCGTCCACGGTGCCGTCCGGGCCGATCTCGTCCGGGTAGGAGCAGCCGTTCTCGGTGATGTAGAGCGGGGGCAGGTCGTACCTGGAGTGGAGCGTACGCAGCAGTGAGAGGAACGCGTCGGGGACGATCGGCCAGCCCATCCCGGTCGTCGGGTACTCGGTGATGTCCACGATGTCGAAGGGAAGCGGCCCTTCGGACGGCGTCGCCAGCCGGGTCGGCTGGTAGTAGTTCACGCCGAGGAAGTCGAGGGGGGCGGCGATGACGGAGAGGTCCTCGGGACGGACGAACGGTGCCCCGTCCAGGAGATCGGGGTAGCGGCCGGTCAGCACGGGGTCGGTGAACAGCCGGTTCATGAAGGCGTCGAAGGCGTCCGCGGCGGGCTGGTCCTCGGGGGTCGCCGCCCACGCCGGGGAGTAGTGGTTCGTCAGGCCGACCTTGCGGGCGTTCCTGCTGCGCAGGGCGTGCACGGCCAAGCCGTGGGCGAGCAGCTGGTGGTGCGCGGTGGGGAGCGCGTCGAGCATGAGCGTCCGGCCGGGGGCGTAGACGCCGAACGCGTACCCGTAGGCCGTCACGACCACCGGCTCGTTGAGGGTTATCCACATGTCGACGCGGTCGGCGAGCCGCTCGGCGGCCAGGTAGGAGAATTCGGCGAACCGGTAGGCGGTGTCACGTTCCATCCAGCCGCCCGCGTCTTCGAGCGGCTGAGGGAGGTCCCAGTGGTAGAGCGTCGCGGCGGGGGCGATGCCGGCGGCGAGCAGCCCGTCCACCAGCCGGTCGTAGAAGTCGAGCCCCCTGGTGTTGACGGGACCGATCCCGGCGGGTTGGACGCGCGGCCACGCGATCGAGAACCGGTAGGAGCCGACACCGAGGTCCTTCATGAGCGCGATGTCCGCGGGCCACCGGTGATAGTGGTCACAGGCGACGTCGCCGGTGTGGCCGTCGCGGACGCGTCCCGGCGTGTGGGAGAACGTGTCCCAGATGGACGGGCCCCGCCCGTCCTCGTCCACCGCGCCCTCGACCTGGTACGCGGCGGTGGCGACACCCCAGCGGAACCCGGCTTCCGGCAGCCCCATCGCGCCCTCCTCCACCTGACCCGCGCGAAAAACGCGAATAGCCTTCGGATATTAGGGGCTCGGACGGTGTGCGCGGAAGACTCGGTTGGTCCACCGTAAGTGACCGCCGGTCCGCGGACGCCGAGGTCCACCGTGTTCGGGGTCACAATGGTGGGGTGACCGAGATCCGGACTCCGCTCCGCCGCCTTCCAGCCCAGCGCCGCAGCGCCGAACGCGTCCAGCGGATGCTCGACGCCTGCGCGGACATCCTCGACGAGGACGGCTACGACGGCCTCACCACGACGCGCATCGCCCAGCGCGCCGACGTGGCGATCGGCTCGGTGTACCAGTTCTTCCCCGACAAGCGCGCGGTCGCGCAGGCCCTCGCCCTGCGCAACCTGGAGGTCTTCGGGGAGCGGATCTCGGCGCGGCTGGCCGAGGACGACTTCGCCGAATGGTCCGACACGGTCGGCGCGATCATCGAGATCTTCGTCGAGATGCACCGGACCGTGCCCGGCTTCCGCGTCCTGCGGTTCGGCGACGTCGCGGACGTCAACCTGCTCGACTCCGACGCCGACAACAACGCGGTCGTGGCCGAGACGCTCCGCCGGATGATCGTCGAGACCTTCGACCTGCGGGACACCCCCGGCCTGGCCACCGCCCTCGCCATCTCGGTGGAGGCCGGCGACGCCGTCCTGAAGATGGCGTTCCGCAGCGATCCCGCCGGCGACCCGGTGATCGTCGCCGAGGCGGAGCGGCTCATCCACAGCTACCTCGCATCGCACATCGAAGATTCCTGACCTGTCACACTCATCCGTGACAGATTTCGCGAATGCTGAGGAACGGGTGAGTCCGCTGGACGCACAAGGGCTCCAGGCGCACGACAGGCTGCTGATCAGGCAGCGGATACGCCTGATGGTGAACCAGTACGAAGTGCGCGCCGAGGCGCCGGGCGGGAAGGAGGGCGAACTGCTCGCCTTCGCCCAGCAGAAGCGCATGGCGTTCAAGGAGCAGGTCACCCTCTACACGGACGACACGAAGTCCCGGCCGATCCTCGGCTTCAAAGCCCGCAAGCGCATCGACCTCGCCTCCGCGTACGACATCACGGACGCGGACGGGCGGGCGATCGGCGTCTTCCGCAAGGACTTCAAGAAGTCGCTCCTGGCCTCCACCTGGCACCTCGAACAGCCCGGCCTCGGCGTGACGACGGGCAGCGAACGCAACAAGGCCCTCGCCGTGCTGCGGCGCGTCTGGCAGTTCATCCCCTGGGTGGAGGCGCTTCCGTTCGCGTGGCCGTACCACTTCGACTTCTACGCCGGTGACCAGCTCGTCTTCTCCGTCGACAAGAAGTTCGGCATCCGCGACCGCTACGTCGTCGAAATCCACGACCCGCGCCTGGACCGCCGCCTGGTGATAGCCCAAGCCGTCGGCCTGGACGCCCTCCAGTCCCGTTGAGTTGAGGGAGGCAGGGGTGGTCGGTTGAGGGGTGGGGTTCTCGGCGGGTCTGGTTTCTCGGAGCTTTACATGTTACGAAGGTATGTAAAGCCGTGGGCGGAGCACACTTGCGTCGCGATCGCGCGGCGTCATCCCCCCGAGGAGGATCCCCAGTGAGTTCCTACGAGCTCTACTCCACACCGGTCCCTACGGAGACGTGGGACGTCCCCATGGCCGGTGACACCCGCTTCACCTGGGAATACGACGATGGACGCGACCGGCTGCTGAGCCTGTACCAGAAGGGCAAGGACAAGCAGTGGGACGCGCAGAAGCGCATCGACTGGGATCTCGAGGTCGATCCGATCAACGTCGCCGGCCTGCCGGAGAACTTCAACCCGCTCTTCGGCTCCGACATCTGGGACAAGATGTCGCAGCAGGAGCGCGACGAGTTCGGGCGGCACCAGGGGTCGTGGCTGTTCAGCCAGTTCCTGCACGGTGAGCAGGGCGCGCTCAACGTGTCGGCGCGGATCGTGCAGTCCGTGCCGGACCTCGACTCCAAGTTCTACGCCGCCACCCAGACGATGGACGAGGCGCGCCACGTCGAGCTGTACACGAAGTTCGTGCACGAGAAGATCGGCATGTACTACCCGATCAACCAGGACCTGGCGAAGCTGCTCGCCGAGTCGCTGGAGGACAGCCGGTGGGACCTGCCGTACCTCGGGATGCAGGTCCTGATCGAGGGCCTCGCGCTCGCCGCGTTCGGCCTCTACCGCGACATGTCGACGAACCCGCTGGTCAAGCAGCTCCTGGCCTACGTCATGCAGGACGAGGCGCGGCACGTGGCGTTCGGCCGGCTCGCGCTCAAGGACTATTACGCCGAGCTCACCGACAAGGAGCGGGCCGAGCGCGAGGAGTTCGTCGTCGAGGGCTGCTACCTGATGCGGGACCGCTTCAAGGGGCGCGAGATCTTCGAGCAGCTCGACATGCCGGTCGACAAGTGCATGGAATACGTCGACAACTCGGATATGTACACGCTTTATCAGTCGCTGCTGTTCAGCCGCATCGTGCCGTGCGTCCGGGACGTCGGGCTGTGGGGCGACAAGGTGCAGGCGGCCTACGACGACATGGGCGTGCTCGACAACGCCAAGGCCGACCTCGAAGCGCTCATGAAGCAGGACGAGGAGATCGCCGAGAAGGTCGACGAGGAGCGCTACGCGGCCGAACTCGCCGCGCGCAAGGACGAGGTGGACACGGCCATCGCGCTCGGCGGCAGCGCGGAGTAGCCGGTACGTGCCGGACGGGGACGCCCTGCGGGGCGTCCCCGTTCTCGTTTCCCGGATTGTTTTGTCGGAGCTTGTCGCCATTTGGCGGCCCTGGGTTTTCGGTCACCGGCTTCCGTAGATCTATATGGTGTTTACCAATCGCTTCTCCAAATGGCCATGCGCGTCTTCCGGCTGTACTAACGTCGCCGGTCGACGGTGCGCCGGAAACTGCCGACCGCGCGGGCGCACATCACACGTGCAGGGTCACATCCGAAATTCCCGGGGGGAAGCATGAACCGATCCGTCAAGAGTCTGCTGAGCGTCTCCGTCCTCGTTCCGGCCGCCGCGCTCGCCGTCGCGGCCGTGCCCGCGAACGCCGCGACAGGCCCGTCCACCGCACTCCTCTACGAGAGCTACGCCGCGGCCGCGCCGGTCGCCCGGGCGCTCCCGGAGCCCGTGACCCGGACCGCCGGGCAGACCGCCGAGCAGGCCACGCACAAGGTCGACGGCGTGCTCCGGAGCACCGGGGCCGGGCCCGGCCTCCGCGCCAACCCCGACCCGCTCGGGAACGCGCTGCCCACCGGCGACCTCGGCGGCCTGTCGCAGTCGGTCCTCGGGAACGTCGGCCTCGGCCAGGCCCTGGGCGGCGGCGGTCTCGGCCTCCGCGAAGCCCGCCGGGCGGAGTCGCCGGTGAGCCTGCTGATGACGGACGTCCCGTCCATGCTCGGCGCGGCCAGCCCGGCCGGCCTGCCGGTGGGCACGACGCTCTTCCCGCCGAACGAGCGGGCCGCGCAGCCGGGCCCGGCGGACGACCTCCTCGGGCAGGCCGACGGCGTGGTCGACCAGGCCGGCGGCGAGCTCGACGGGGCCGGGAACAGCGTCGGCAAGGTCGTGCATGTGCTGAAGGCACGCGAGCGCGCCGCGACCAAGGGGGACGACGCGGTCTCCCTGCTGGACTCGTCCGGTCTGGAGCTGCCCGCCGTGCCCGGTCTCGGCTGACCCCGGCACTGATCAAAACGGGGCGTTTCGCGGATGTCGTAACATCTGCGGGACGCTCCGTTTTCATTTTCCGCGCGCTGCTAGTTATATGTCCGAGATCACGGTTCTCGTGCGGGTAAAGGCGATCATCTTGCCCGGTTACCGACCGCTTGTGAGTGACTCCGCACGGCAAAAGGTCGGGTGACAAAGCCCACAAACCAGGGCTCTGCGTCTTGATTACCGCGGGGCGCGACGTACCGTCATCCACGGACCGCTTTCGTCCGGCCGGCACGCCAGAGAGGTCATCTGGCGGAGGCCGTCAAGGGCGAAAGAGGTCGCTCGGTGCGGCGTCTGAGTGATCAAAAAAGAAGATGCCTTTCCAGCCGCACCTGCCGGACGCCAGACCGCGATGACGCGGACGCGCCTTGAGATCGGCGCGTGCGGGCCCAGGAGCCCGCCGGCGGCGGGGGATTCGGGGACGGTCGACGTCGCCTGAACGCGCCGCGAGCACGGCGTGCCGACACGCCGGGCGTCCGGGGACCTGTTCCCGATCAAAGGACACCTCTGTGGGTAGCCCTGTCAGGCGTCTTCTTCGAGCACGCCTACGAACGATTCTGATCATCTCCGGTGCCGCGGCAGCCGTCCTCACCCTGGGCGCGTTCGCCCTGGTCAAGAACGACGGTCCAGCGAAGACGACGCGGGTCGCGCAAACGGAGCCGAAGGCCACGGAACCGCTCCCGGACGAACCGCGCGCCGAACCGACGCGTGCGGCCCGCCGCGGGACCCGCTCGCCGGAGCCGTCCCGGAAGAAGACGAGGACTCCGAAGAGCAAGTCCGACGCGAAGGCCGGCCAGGGGCCGAAGCCGAAGGCCAGAAAGAAGAAGAAGCGGAAGGTCCTGAAGTCGGGGTCCTGTGAAGCCTCGTACTACTGGCAGGGGCAGATGACCGCCAGCGGCGAGCGCTTCGACCCGAGCGACCTGACGGCCGCGCACAAGACGCTGCCGATGGGCTCCAAGGTCCGCGTGACGAACAAGAACAACGACCGTTCCGTCACCGTCCGCATCAACGACCGCGGCCCGTTCGTGAGCGGCCGCTGCCTGGACCTGTCCAGGGCCGCGATGAAGAAGGTCCGCGGCACCGGCTCGGGTGTGATCCCGGTCCGGTACGAGGTCCTCGCGCGCGGCTGATCCCGCGATAGATCGATCGATCACGACCCGCCCGGCGGGCGCGCCAGTGTGCCCGCCGGGCGGTTTTCAGCGTCCGCTCCCGGCGCCCGCACTCCAGGGTTCGGCGGTTTCCCGGGCCTCGGGCGGGTCGCCGCCCGAATCGAGCGACCATGCGCCGTTCTCCGCGTCCACCGGTTCGGCGGGCGGCGCGTCCGTGTTCCCGGATGCCCGCGACGTCTCCGCGGGCGCGTCGTCCGCCGGGGTGGCGAGGCGTTCGCGGAACCAGTCGGTGAGGACGCCGTCCACCCGCACGGCCTCGGTGATGGGCGGACGCGCCTCGGTGCCGGGCTCCGCGGCGAGCGCGTGCCCCATGCGGAACGTGGTGGACTCCACGGGCCCGGTGTCATGCCGGCGCAGCATGTCGCGCAGCGCGGTGATCTCCCGGGCGGGGACGACCCGGTCGGCGGCTCCGCCGATGAGCAGGGTCGGGACGTCCCGTCCGGCCAGTTCCGCGGCGACGGCGCCGAGGTCCAGCGCGTCGGCGAGCCGGTGGACGTCGTCCGTCCAGGAACGGTCGGAAGCGGAGCGCTTCTCCACCTCCCGCGCGGCATGCGAGGGCGCGACGACGGGCGCCACGAGCGCGAGGGTGCTCACCGGCACGACGCCGCGCGCCGCGGCGAGGAACGCGGCGGCGCCTCCGACGCTGAACCCCGCCAGGCCGACCGGGCCGTCGGGCAGCGCGAGGTCGCGGCGGAGGTCCGCCAGGGCCGAGGGGAGACGCTGGACGGCTTCCTCCACCGCCTCGCAGTACGCCTCGATCGTCGCGGTCTGCAGGATCGCGCCCGATTCGAGCCCGCCGGGCGAGCTCCGGGGCAGGTCGAGGTAGACGCGCCACACCGGGACGCCCGTCATCGGGATCGCCGCCGCCAGCGCTCGCGCCGTGCGCGGCGGGTCGAAGCCGGGCCAGGCCACGATCAATCGGGTCGGGCCGGTGGCGGACGCGTCGACCGCGGTCGGGGGCAGCGCGACGTAGGGGTCGCCCGCCGCGGTGCCGTGGACGGGTTTATGCGTATCGTCGCCGCTCATGTCGGTCTTCGGCTCCTGCGGTGGTCGACGGGCGATGCCGGTCGTGCCGGGGGAGGCGGCGCTCCTCCGGCGGGCGACATGCTTCCAGTGAACGCCGGGCAACACGCCGTGAACCGCCGCACGTGGGCGGCGAGAGTGAGCCTTCTCACGCGCCCGGCGGTGTTTCGTCCGGCGATGTCAGGATCATTCCGGCGCTGGTTCGGACGGGCCGGCTGTGAGCTCCGCCGCAGGACCGGTCGAGGGGAACATTTCCGGCATTCGTGGCGTCGTAGTCATACGTGGGCGCCGCGGGGGCGCGCCCTCCTGAACGCCCGTCTGAGGAGTGCTCGTGGACAGGAAGCGCAGTGCGGCCGCCGCAGGGCAGGCCTGGCAGGTCTATCGCGAGACCCTGGAACCCGACGCCCCTGGTCTGTGGGAGCGGGCTCGGGCCGTCCCCCGGATGCTCAAGGCGGTCCTCCGCGGCCAGTACAAGGGCATGTCCTTCGGGACGCTCGGGCTGCTCGCCCTGGGTCTCGTCTACATCATCTCCCCGATCGACGCCATCCCCGACATGATCCCCGTGGTGGGCATCGCCGACGACACGGGCCTCGCCCTGTGGATGGCGACGGTCCTCGTCAAGTCCGCCGGCGACTTCGTCGCCTGGGAGCGCGGCGGGCGCCCGACCGTACTCGTGGGCGAGCCCGTCGACTGACAAAGGCTTCCAGGAAGGCGAGACCGTCCGTGCGGCGGTCTCGCCTTCTCATGTGCTCGGGCCGAGTTCCTTGGCGAAGCGGTCGGCGGCCTCCCGCATGATGGGCACGACGTTCGGGACGGCCTCGCGCGTCATGCGCCCGGACGGGCCGGACACGGAGATCGCCGTCAGCGCCGGCGCGCCCCGCAGCGGCACCGCGACGCAGCGGACCCCGAGCTCCTGCTCCTCGTCGTCCAGCGCGTACCCCTGCTCGCGGATCCGCGCCAGCTCGGACAGCAGGGCGTCCGGGGAGGTGAGCGTGTTGGGCGTGTGCGCCGCCATGCCCGTCCGGGCGAGGATCTCCGTGACGCGCTGGTCGGGCAACTGGGACAGCAGCGCCTTCCCCACGCCGGTGCAGTGCGGCTGGACGCGCCGCCCCACTTCGGTGAACATCCGCATGGAGTGCCTGGACGGCACCTGCGCGACGTACACGGCCTCGTCGCCCTCCAGCACCGCCATGTTGGCCGTCTCGCCGACCTCGTCCACGAGGCGGGACAGCACCGGGCGCGCCCACGTGCCCAGCAGGCGGCTGGCGCCCTCGCCGAGCCGGACCAGGCGCGGGCCCAGGGCGTAGCGCTTGGACGGCTCCTGGCGCACGTAGCCCTGGTTCACCAGCGTCCGCATCAGCCGGTAGATCGTCGGCATCGGCAGCCCGGAGACCTCCGTCAGCTCCGACAGCGCCATCTCGCCTCCGGCGTCCGCCAGATGCTCCAGCAGATCGAACGCACGCTCCAGCGACCGAACGGCCTCCGCCACCCCGCGTCTCCTCTCCCCGACGATCCACCCGATTCTACGGAGAATCGATTTCGCTATGCGGAAGAAGTGTGCTCGTCAGGGTGATGCACGTTACACGCGCGTCGAACCTGGCAATAACCCTCTGTGCCCGGCGCCGTATCGCCGCCCCCCTGGCACCCATAGGGACAGCGGAACGCGAGAGGGGATCGGGTTGCATACGGGGGGCCGAAGGACACTCTGGGCTGCGATCGCACTGGCCGTACCGTCGCTGCTGCTCGCCGGCCCGACCGCCGCCGCGGGACTCGGTGAGCGCTCGTCCGGCGTCCGGTTGCTGATGGACATGGCGGCGACCGGACACACCACCACGGGCAAGGGCCCTGCGCTGACGTACACGATCCGCGTGCACGCCCAGGGCGGCATCGCCAAGGACGCGACGCTGCGCCTGACCGCCGAGCGGCCGCTGTCCTGGACGAACTTCTCGTCGGCCTGCGTCAAGGCCGCTTCGGACGAGTTGCGATGCGCGTTGGGCGACGTCGGTACGGAGGTGGTCGAACGGACGGCCACCGTCCAGGTGCCGCGCGGGACGGGGTCGGGGACGGAGTCGGGGCTGCCCAGGCTGCCGCTGAGCGTCTTCGCCGTCGCGGACGCCGCGAACACCGGCAGCCGCTCGACCCGCGCGGTGATCGACCGGCCCGGCGCTCCTGGCCCGAGCAAGGACGACGAGCCCTGCCGGGAGGACGCGGGCCTGCGCCCCTGCGACGCGGGCACACCCAGCGGCCCCAAGCCGAGCCCGGCCGACCACTCGGGCAAGCCCGGTGGCGGCGCGTCCGGCTCTGAGCCAGCCACCGGTGGGGGCGGCGAGACGTGTGAGGGCGGTCGGCCGTGCCACGCAGGGATGCCCAGCGGCGGAAAGCCGAAGACGAGCGGAAAGCCGAAGGCGAGCGGAGAGCCGAAGGCGAACGGGGAGCCGACGACCAGCGAGAGCCCGAAGTCTGGCGGACACCCGAAGCCGGTCGAGAGCCCGAAGGCCGGCGGGACCCCGAAGGCCGGTGGAAACCCGAAGGCCGGTGGAAACCCGAAGGTGAGTGGGGACCCGAAGGTGAGCGGCAAGCCGAAGGCTGGTGAGAGCCCGAAGTCTGGCGGACACCCGAAGGCCAGTGGGAATCCGAAGACCGGTGGAAATCCGAAAACCGGTGGTGCCCCGAAGGCCGGTGGGCAGCCGAAGTCGGGCGGGAGCCCGAAGGCCGGCGGGACCCCGAAGGCTGGTAGCCACCCGAAGGCTGGTGGCCACCCGAAGGTGAGCGGGAAGCCGAAACCGGGTGAGAGCCCGAAGGCCGGTGGGCAGTCCGGGGCTGGTGCGGCGAAGCCGGGAAAGCGGCCTGGCGGGAGCGGTGCGGCCACCGGCAAGCCGTCGCCCGGCGGCGGGGTGAAACCCAGGACGGCCGATGAGCCCGATGGGCACGGGACGGCGAGTGCGGGCCCCGAGACGTCCTTCGGCGGTGACGGATGCCGGCCCGGTGAGGACTGCGCCGCGTTGCCGCTGCCGCCCGGCGGTGCCGGTGGGGCGGGACCGGGGACCGGGCCCGAAGCGCCGGGCGCGGCGGAGCCGTTCCTGCCCGAGCTGCCGACGGGCGCACCGTCCGTCCCCGCGCCGTCCGCGCCGGGACCGGGCGACGTCTCCCTGCCGCCGCCCCTGACCGCCCCTGAGCAGGCCGGACCGGCGGGGGGCGGCAAGGGCCGGATGACGCTGATGTCTCCGAGCGCGATGAGCGAGCAGGAGGAGACGGACTGGGCGATCGTCGTCGGCATCGCGCTCGTGGCCGAGATCGGCCTGCTGTGGGGCATCGCCTGCGTCGGGCTGTGGCGGCGGCGGATCACGCTGTACCGCGCCGCGGCCGCGGACCCCGAGGGCGCGCTGACATGATCGTCTCTCCCGCGGCCCGCGGACGAGCCGAACGGGGCCTCGCCGGATCAGGGCAACCGAATCCGTGGACGTTTGTCCCCGTACCATCCCAATTAGGGGGCTCTGTCAGTAGGCTAACCGCCTGACCAGTAAACGCGGTCGTGACGGACAGGGGATCCGGTATGTCAGACGCGACGCTGCGCTGCCCGAAGTGCGAATCCGTGCTCGGCACACATGAACGCAACGGGGTCGTGATCGAGGAATGTCCGGGATGCAGGGGCGTCTTTCTTGATCGCGGAGAACTCGAACAGCTGATCGACGCCGAGAGCCGCTACCTCGCCGCCCTTCCGGACGACGTCAACCCGGAGACGACGTACCAGGGACGCCACCGCAGGGGCATCATGCAGCAGCTCTTCTCCGGCGACCTTTAGGCCGCGGGCACGGTCGGTGACCGGGCGGATGCCGCCCTGTTAGAGGTGTTTTCCTCTTGTCACGGCGGTGACAAACCCCGCTTTGGCGAATGTGACCGCGGGCTAATATCGCGCACTGACTACCATCGGGTAGCTTGACGATCATCGCCGGTCGCCGGGGTGCCGGACACGGTCGTCCGGCCGGCGCAGCAGACCGGCCGTAGCATCCCCCCTCGGCCCCGCCCGGCTCGTCCCCTCGGGAGATTGATCAATGGCATTGGGCTCGCTGCTTCCCGACCTCCTGCCCGGAGGTTCCGGCCGCACCCCGCTGATCGAGCGGGTCGCGAGGTGGGCGAAGGAGAAGCCGGACGCCCCGGCCTACACCTTCGTCGACTACTCGACCGACCCGTCCGGCGCCCATGTCACGTTGACCTGGGCCGAGACGGAACGGCACGCACGGGCCATGGCCGTGACGCTCCGCCAGGTCACCGGACCGGGCGAGCGGGCCGCGCTGCTGCTGCCGCAGACCCTCGAATACATGATGACCATGCTCGGCGCCATGCACGCGCACGTCATCGCGGTACCGCTGTTCTCGCCCGACCTGCCCGGCCACGCCGACCGGCTGATCGGCGCCTACGCCGACGCGGAGCCCGCGGTCATCGTCACGACGCGGAACGCGCTGCCGCACGTGGAGAAGTTCCTCGCCGACCACGACGTCCCGAACCCGAAGGAGATCGTCTTCGCGGACGAGATCGACCTCTCCCTCGCGGACCGGTGGGAGGACGAGCCGATCGCGTTCGACGACCTCGCCTACCTGCAGTACACGTCCGGCTCTACGCGCCGTCCGGCCGGAGTGGAGATCACCCACGGGAACGTGACGGCGAACGCCGCTCAGCTCTGGGCCGGATGGGCGCCGGACAAGCCCAACCCAGAGCTGGTGAGCTGGCTGCCCCTGTTCCACGACATGGGCCTCATCGCCACCATGGCACTGCCCTTGGTGCGCGGCGACCACGCCATCTACACCGACCCCGTCTCGTTCATCATGAACCCGATGCGGTGGCTCGAACTCATCGCGGAGCGTCCGAGCAAGAACGTCTACACCGCGGGACCCAACTTCGCCTACGAGTACGTCGCGTCGCAGGCGACGCCGGAGAAGATCGCTCAGCTGGACCTGTCCGGGCTGACGACGTGCCTGAACGGCGCGGAGCCGATCCGCACGTCCACGCTGACGATGTTCGCGGACGCGTTCGCGCCCGCCGGCCTGCGTCCGGGCGTGCAGGCGCCCGGGTACGGGCTGGCGGAGGCGACCGTGTTCGTCTCCGCGGCGGCCGAGGACGCGCCGCCGAAGGTCATCTCCGTGGACAGGGAGGCGCTCACCAAGGGCGAGCTGCGGCTCTGCGGGGAGGACTCCGAGCGGGCCAGCGCCCTGGTGTCGTGCGGGCGGCCCTACGGGCAGATCGTGGCGATCGTCGACCCGGACGCCCGCGTCGAGCAGCCGGACGGCAAGGTCGGCGAGATCTGGGTGCACGGCCCCAACACCGCCCCCGGCTACTGGCGCAACTCCGAACGCAGCCAGGACACGTTCGGCGGCGAACTGTCCGAGCCGGGGGACCTGCCGTCCGGGCCTTGGATGAAGACCGGTGACTATGGCGTCGTCCACGAGGGCGAGCTGTACGTCACAGGCCGCATCAAGGACCTCATCATCGTGGACGGCCGCAACCACTACCCGCAGGACATCGAGGTCACCGCACAGGAGGGGCACCCGGCGATCCGCCCCGATCACGTCGCCGCGTTCGCGCTGCCTGGGGAGGAGACCGAGCGACTGGTGGTCGTCGCCGAGCGCAACCGCCGCGTCCCGCTCGGACGGCTGGACCTCCACGAGGTGGAGTCGGCGGTAAGGGGCGCCATCAACATCGAGCACGAGATGAGCGTCCACGAGTTCGTGTTGATCGAACCGGGTGGCGTGTCCCGTACGTCGAGCGGAAAGATCGCTCGTGCGGCCACGCGTCAGCGCTACCTTGACGGCGAGCTGCCAACGACAGAGGCTCGTCTGGCGTCTCGTAAGTAGGCGCCAAAGGGCGCGAAGGGCGCACCCGTCCGGGATGGGCGCACGTACCATCCTGGACGAACGTGCCGTTCTGGACGGACGATCGGCGGCGACGTCGACGGTCGACGGTCGGCGGTCCAGGGCGAGCGACGGGCCGCCGGGGCGACGCGGCCCCGCGCGGCCGTGACGACACAGGAGGATCATGCTTTCGGGGCTGGGGCGTCTCATCCACCGGCGACGCTGGACCAGCCTTGCGCTCATCCTGATCATGACGTGCATCGCGGGCGTCTGGGGCCTCGGCGTGTTCGCCAAGTTCAAGGAGGGCGGCTTCGAGGACCCCGACGCATCCTCGACGCTCGTCGCAAAGCTCGGCGCCACCTACTTCGGCAGCACCAACCCCGACGTCCTCGTCCTCTACACCAGCGACACCATGACGGTGGACGACCCGCGCTACCAGGCGAGCGTGGTCACCACCGTCGCGCGCCTCCCCAAGGCCAACGTCGAAGAGATCATCTCTTACTGGTCGTTCGACGGTAAGGCCGCCGAGACGTTCGCCTCCCGCGACCGCCGTTCCACGTTCGTCGCGGTGAAACTGAAGGGCGACGACGGCGCCGCCCAGATCGAGAACTACCACGCCATCAAGGAGCGCTTGGAGGCGCCAGGGCTCACCGTCGAGTTCGGCGGCAGCGTCCCCCTCGGCGAGGAGTTCGGTAAGCAGGTCGTCAACGACATCATCCGCGCGGAGATGATGACCGCGCTGCCCCTGCTCATCCTCCTCGTCATCCTGTTCGGGGCCCTGACCGCCTCGTTCCTGCCGCTCATCGTGGCCCTGTTCTCGATGGTCGGCGGACTGGCCGTCCTGCACCTGGTCACCTACACCACGGACGTGACGTCCTTCGCCTTGGAAGTCGTCACGATGATGGGTGTCGGTCTGGCGATCGACTACTCGCTGTTCATCATCAGCCGTTTCCGTGAGGAACTGGGCCGCGGCATGGCCGCGCAGGGGATCGCGCCAGGCAAACCCTGGAAACAGGAACGCGACCGGAAGTCGCGCAAGGCCTCGAAGAAGGAGTACACAGCGGCCCTGCGTCCCGTCAGGCAGAGCGCCCTGTCCGCCACCATGGCCACCGCGGGCCGCACCATCGTGGTCAGCGGCATCACCGTCTCGGCCGCCCTCGCGGGCCTCCTGCTCTTCCCGCAGATGTTCCTCCGGACGATCGGGCTTGCGGGCATCGCCACCGTCATGGTCGCGGTGTTCGGCGCCACCGTCCTGCTGCCGACCCTCCTGGCGCTCCTGGGCCCGCGTGTCGAATTCGGCCGGATGCCGTGGCGGCGGCCCACGGCCAAGCGCGCGCAGCGAGACCCCCACAGCGGCTTCTGGTACCGCCTCGGCCAGAGCGTGATGAAGCATCCGCTGCCGTACTTCACGATCGTCATCGTCATCCTGGGCGTGATGTTCGTGCCGTTCCTCAACGTCCAGTTCGGCAGCGTGGACGCCCGCGTCCTCCCCAAGGACAGTCCCACCCGCGCCGTGGTGGAGACCATCAAGGAGAACTTCCCCAACGGGTCCGCCGAGCCCATCGACGTCGTCGTCTCCGGCGACCTCATCCCGCGTGACTGGACGCCCAGCGGCAACGACCCCATCCCTCCCTACCTGGAAGAGTTCAGGCAGAAGCTGGGGTCGCTCCCCGGTGTGTCGGAGGCGCAGTTCACCGGCTACTCCGGCACGTACGGCGGTGTGCGCATCTCCGTCACGCACAAGTACGAGCCGATGGAGCAGGGCGCCCAGGACCTCGTCACAGAGATCCGCGGTATGCACCTGGCCAAGGACGGCTACCCGATGCACATCGACGTCGGTGGCAGCACGGCCGCGCAGATGGACCTGATGTCCAGCCTGATGGAGTCCCTGCCGAAGATGGCGCTCGTCGTGGGCCTCGCCACGTTCGTCCTGCTGTTCATGTTCTTCGGCTCGATCGTCCTGCCGCTGAAGGCCATCGCGATGAACGTCCTGTCGATCGGCGCCTCGTTCGGCGCGATCGTGTGGGGCTTCCAGTACGGCCACCTCGCCGGGATCCTCGACTTCACCCCCACCGGCGGCGTCGAGGCCACCAGCATGATCCTCATCCTCGCGGTCGTGTTCGGCCTCTCCATGGACTACGAGGTCTTCCTCCTCAGCCGCATCCGCGAGGAATGGGACCTCACCCACGACAACCGCGCCGCGGTCGCCCGCGGCATGCAGCACACCGGCAGCATCATCACCAGCGCCGCCCTGCTCTTCCTCGTCGTCATCGGCGCGTTCAGCACGGCGGGCATCACCGTCGTCAAGCTCATCGGCGTCGGCATGTTCGTCGCGGTCGTCGTGGACGCCCTGCTCGTCCGCTCCCTGCTGGTCCCGGCCACCATGCGGTTCATGGGCGCCGCCAACTGGTGGCTGCCGGGCTTCCTCGCGGGCCTGCACGCCCGCATGGACCTGCGCGAACGCAGCTCCGTCCTGGGCTCGCCCGCCCCCGCCGTCC
>NZ_SMLC01000090.1 GCF_004349245.1 Actinomadura sp. 6K520
AGCTGTGTATAAGAGACAGGGGTACGCCTGGGTGGGCGGCGTTGCTCGCGGCGGCCATCGGGCAGTTCCTTGTCGTTCTGGACGTCTCCGTTGTCAATGTCGCTCTGCCTGAGGTGCGTGCTGGGCTCGGGCTCGGCGTGACCGGGCTGCAATGGGTCGTCAACGCCTACATTGTGACGTTCGCGGGGTTCCTGCTGCTGGGCGGGCGGGCCGCCGACCTGTTCGGGCGCAAGCGGGTCTTTCTCTTGGGGATCGGGCTGTTCACCGTGGCCAGCCTCGCCGGCGGGTTCGCGCAGAGCGGGGGCGTGCTGATCGCCGCGCGGGCCGTGCAGGGGGTCGGTGCCGCCGTCCTCGCGCCCGTCACGTTGTCGCTGGTGACCGCCAATTTCCCGGAGGGTCCCGCGCGGACGAAGGCGATCGCGCTGTGGACGGCGGTCGGCACCGCCGGGGGCGCCACGGGCGGGCTGGTCGGCGGGCTGCTGACCGACTACCTGAGCTGGCGCTGGGTGTTCCTGATCAACGTGCCGGTCGGGGCGGTCGTCGCGCTGGTCGCCGTCCGGTGGCTGCGGGACGAGCGGGCCGCCGCGCCCCGCGTCCGGCTCGACCTGCCGGGCGCCGTGCTCGTCACCGCCGGGGTGGCGCTGCTCGCGTTCGGCATCGGGCGGATCGAGAGCCACGGCTGGACGGCGCTCGTCCCGCTCACGGCCGGGCTCGTGCTGCTGGCCGCGTTCGTCGCCGTGGAGGCGCGGACCGCCCAGCCGCTCGTGCGGCTCGGGCTGTTCCGGCTGCGCAGCGTGGCGGTCGGCAACCTCGCCACCGTGGTCATCATGATGGGCGGCTTCGCGCTCTGGTACTTCCTGTCGCTCTACATGCAGAACGTCCTGGAGTACAGCGCCGTCCGCGCGGGGCTGTCGTTCCTGCCGCACACGCTGGGCATCATCCTCGGGTCGCGGCTGGCCCCGATGCTCATGGAACGCATGGACGCGCGGCTCCTCGCGGGCGCCGGCGGGCTCATGGCGGCGGCCGGGTTCGCGTGGCAGAGCGTCGTGCTGGACGCGGGCGGCACGTTCCTCGGCTCCATCCTGGGGCCGGGCGCGACCATGGCCCTCGGGTTCGGGCTGCTGATGACGCCGCTGGTGGAGGCGTCCACGCGGGGCGCGCCGGACGAGGAGGCCGGCGCAGTGGCGGGCGTGGTCAACACGTCCCGCACCATCGGCGGCGCCATCGGCCTCACGGTCCTCGGCGCGGCGGCGGCCGCGTCCGGCCCGGAACCGGTGGACGGCTACGCGGCGGCCTTCCTCGCCGCCGCCCTCATCACCGCCGCCGGGACGGCGCTCGTCGCCTTCCTCCCCGGCCGCCGCGCGTGACCGGGCGCCCGCCGGAGAGGACGGGCGCCCGGCGTGCGTGGGGTCAGCGGGCCGCGGCGGCCTCGGTGAGGGTGACGCCGGTCGCGACACCGAGCAGGCCGTACTGGAAGTTCCGCTCGACCTCGGCGATCTCGGCGGAGTTCGGGTAGGGGTTGCGGCAGGACGTCCCGGCGCTGGCCCCGGACATCAGGTCCGTGCAGCGGCCCGTGCGCCGGTCCGGCAGGCCGAGGATGTGGCCCAGTTCGTGGGACGCGATCCGTACCGTGTAGTGGCCTTCCTGGACGGCCTGGCGGCCCATCCAGATCGTGCCTCGTCCGAGGCTCGTGACGCGGGCGCGCGGCCAGCCGTTGTCGGCGACGATGACCACGTCGGCGGGGGACCCGGCGACGAACTGCACGTTCGCGACGCGGGCGTTCCAGATCCGCGCGCCCTCGTCGACCGCCGACCGGAACTCGGCGGAGCGGCTCGCGTCGTACCGGATCGTGCGGACGGCGTCGGCCGCCTCGGCGGCGGGCGCGGCCGAGGCGGCCGTGCCCGTGCCGGCCAGGAAGGCCAGGCCGAGCAGCAGCGCCGCGCAGATCCTCAGCAGGTTTCTGATGACCATGGGGATTCCTCGTGTGGTGGGAGCGGGGTGGTGGTGCCCTCCGCCGGGCACCGCGCTCCGGCGGAGGGCACGTTCACGGTGGCCGGTCAGCCGTTGACGGCCGAGCTGCCGATGATCTGCAGGATGCGGGTGCGGTAGGCGGTGACGTCGCCGTAGATGGCGGGGGACGTCGCGCAGGTGGAGGCGGTGCCGCGGCTGGTCGCGCCGACGAGCTGCCAGCGGCCCGACGAGCCGATGAGCGCGGGCCCGCCGGAGTCGCCGTAGCAGGCGCCGCGCCCGCCGCCGCCCTCGATGCACAGCTCGGCGCTGCTGATGCCGCGGCACTGCGCGTCCGAGAGGATCCGGGTGTCGAGCTGGCGCAGCCCGACGGGCGCGGGTCCGCAGCCGCGCACCGGGCAGGTCTGCCCCCAGCCGAGCAGGCGGGTCGCGGAGCCGACGGGCGCGCTGGTGGCGATGGTCACGGGCGCGGACGAGGCGGGGCTGGCGAGGCGGAGCATGGCGACGTCGCCGCCGAGCGTCTGCCGGGCGGCGACCCGGCGGACCTCGCCGCCGGAGTTGTAGGTGGTCGTGCCGATCCTGACCTGGTACGGCGTGCCGCAGTGCGCCGCGGTCACGACCCAGCTCGGCGCGACGAGCGAGCCGCCGCAGCTGTGCCGGCCGGCCGAGCTCTGCAGCGACACCATGAACGAGTAGGTCTGGGACGCGGGCACACCGCCGACGATCTTGGTCGTGGGCGGCTCGGTGGCCGGCGGGGCGGGCTCCGCGTTGGCCACCGACATTCCGGACAGCGCCATGAACGCCGCCGGAACGGCGGCCAGCAGGCTGCGCTTCTTCATGAGCGGGGGGTCCTTTCACACGAGCGGGGGGGAACGTGCCGACCGCAGGGCCCTGACGGTCACCGGCCGGCGACCCGGAACCACCGCGGCGTCGGACCGGTGCACCGACTATCGACCACGAATGCGCAGACCGCCAATGCCGATTCCGGCGGCCGCCGCCGCAATAGAAGGCTCTCCATGGAAAGAGCGGGCGCCACCTGCGAACTTTCTACGCCCACCCCGCACCCACTGAACGAACGGCCATTTTTTCAACTCGCCCGTTCACACCCTGGAAAAGGCCCGGCCGCCGGGAACGCGAAGCGGGCGCCGCCCGGGGATGGGGGCGCCCGTCACGTGGGTGCGAGGGAAGCGAAGGGGCTGGATACAGGAAGGTGAGAAGGAAGCCCCCTCATGGCCTCGCGGGGACGACGTTAGCAGTCAGGCGGGGATCAGGTCGCCCAGGTTTTCGGGCGTGAAGACCCGCGAGTCCGCGTGCAGGCCCTCGGGGCGGTCGAGGCCGATGTAGGTGACCGGGCCGTCCGGGGCGGTTCCGTCCCAGAGGCTCGTCTTCTCGGCGTCGACGAGGTCCTTCAGGTAGCCGACGGTGAGGAACCGGCGTTCCACGATCCCGCGCACGAGCATCGACGTCGTCACCCGGTTCCCCTCGACCCTGTTGAACTCCATGCCGCCCCGGAGATGCAGGTGCATCCACTTGGCGCGCCACCGGCCGTCGTCGCCGCGCATGAAGACCATCGGCAGCGCGACCCGGCCGGGGCCGCGCAGTTCCGACTTCATCCGGACGGTGCGCGCCTCGAACGGGCGGCCCCGCTGCGCGCGGTCGCGGAGCATGAAACCGAAGAACGACTCCTCGACCTCCTCGAATCCCTCACCGGCGAAAATGTTCACCTGCGGGATGATGAACCGCGCCCCGACGCGCCGCAGTGACAGGTCGATGAACTCCGAGGCGCCTTCGGGGGCGTCGGTGATGTCGCCGGAGTGCCTTCCGCCGGCGGTGGTGAGGTTGGTGTACGACAGCCATTCCGGGTCGAGGTAGTTCTCGTCGAGCATGAGGGCCGAAAGGTCGAAGTCGGTCCTGCGCTCGCGCTGCCGCCAGTAGACGAAGAAGCGCAGCAGTTCCCCGCTGACGGGCGACACCGAACCGCGCGGGAGGACGCCCAGGCCGTGCCCGGCCGCCTTGCCGCTGAGCGGGAGCGCGAGGTCGAGCGCGTCCGGGTCGACCACCAGGTGCCCGGCGGACGGCAGGCGCCCGCGGATCTCCGCGTCGAGGAACGCCGAGAGCCGCGCCACCGTGCCGGGGTCGAGCGGCGCACGCGTGTCGGGCGCCGTCGTGCCGCGGCCGAAGCGGTTGGCGAACACCCGGACCTTCCCCGTCGCTGCGGCGCGGTTCAGCAGGTGCTCCCGCACCGACAGCAGGACCCGGCCCGACACCCGGTGCGCGACGGACTCCGCCGCCGCCAGGACGGCGTGCTCCGCGTCCGGCGCGCCGCGCAGCAGCCGGTCGAGCGACCGGAACAGCAGGCCGGGCGCGCCGGTCGCCGCGCGGGCGGCGCCGGCGACGTCGCCGGCGGCGAGCCGCGCCTCGATCCGCGCCGCGAACGACGGCGCCCGCTTCTCCCCGCGGGCGACCGCGAACACGTCCGCCGCCCGCGGCCACCGCGGGTACTCGTGCGGGTGGAGCCGCTCGCCGAGCCGCTTCCACGGCTCGCGCCAGGCGGCGACGTCCCCGAGCTTGCCCGGGTCCGCGCGCACCACGCCGTCGAGCGCGGCGAGCAGCGACCGCCGGACCGGGCGCGGCAGCGACCCGAACCGGGTCGGCTCCTGGAGGGTCACGTCGCCGCCCGACAGCGCGCACGCCAGGCGCAGCACGTCGGTGACGGTGTCGACCAGCGGGTCCGCGCCGGCCATGACGCGCACCTCGTTGATGAGGGCGCGGTTCTCCCGGACGGGGATGTGCGCCGGCTGCGCGCCGTCGGCGTAAAGCCCGGCGAGGCCGCGCAGCGCCGCGAGGCCGTCCTCGCCGAGCGGCGTCGCGCTGCCCGCGAGCCGCAGGTAGAGCCGCTCGCCCTCGGCGGCGAGGGCGCGGCCCAGGTGCAGTACCGTGACGCGGTCGCCGGCGGCGGCGATCAGCTCGTCGTGGGCGGCGAGCATGTCCTCGTAGGTGTGCCGGTAGACGCCGTAGCCGGGGAGGGTGAGCAGGTTCAGGACGCCCTCGCTGAGCGACTCCGTCGCGGCGGACGCCGCCACCGGGTCGAGGAGCGTCTCGCGCAGGAGGTCCGTCCAGAACTCCAGTGTGTCGGGCACGTTGTTCGGGAAGTCCCGGAAGTACACGTTGTGAGGGACGTGGTCGCCCGCCATCTCCCGGACGACGGGCAGCGTGCGCCCGGCGACGCCGAGCACGGCCGGCTCCGACAGGCCCGACAGCGCGGCCATGAGGTCCCGGGACAGCTTGAACCCGGCCGACATGAGGGCCGCGTCGAAGCGCCGCGCCGCGGCCGCCCCGTCCCCGCGGGGCCCCTCGGGCGCGGGAACGCGGTGCGTGTGCCGGACGATCAGTTCCGCGAGCCAGATGTTCACGGCGTCATGGTCGCAGGACCCCCCGAAACCACGCACATGGTTAATTCAGCTCAGATCGGAGGTTAGGACGCGAGGCTGTGCTTTCACCTCCGGCCGGGGGGCGGGGCGGGTGAGGCGGCGGCCAAGGCGCTGGGCGGGGGCCTCGATCCAGCGGTGGGACGCCCAGCTCAGTGCGAGCAGCACCACGACGAAGAGCGTCAGGCCGAACAGGTCCTGCCGCGCGGGGATCTCCAGGAACTGCACCACCACCATCAGCAGCAGCGGATGCAGCAGGTACACCGAGAAGCTGATCGTGCCGAGGCCGGTCGCCCAGCGGGGGAAGCGCCGGTTCCGGAACCGCCACGCCAGCGCGAACGTGGCCGCCGCCAGCAGGACGGCCCCGGACCAGACCAGCTGCGCGTGCGGCCCGCCCTGGGCGTTGTGCCACGTCCCGGCGGCGACCGCCCCGGCCAGGACGGCGGCGGCCGTGAACGCGCCCGTGCGCCGGGTGATCTGGCCGTGCTCGGCGCGGTGGACGACCGTGCCCAGGAACATGACCGCCAGCATGATGAGGCCCTCCCAGGCGCCGATGCGGCCGTTCACCGTCACCAGCACGAGGGCGATGAGGCCGCCGAGCAGCCCGCCGGCCACCCGCGGCGCGGGACGCTTCGACACCGCCGCCGCGATCGCGACCACCAGCGCGGCCGTGGTCACCGCGACGACCGGGCCGGCGCCCGCCGTCCGCGACAGCAGCGCGCTCGGCGCGTACGCGCCCGCCAGCAGCCCGGTCGCCGTCAGCGAGACGGCGACCAGCGCGACCACCGTGAGCACGAGGGCGACCGGCGCGGACCGCCGGTGCCCGCCCACCACGAACAGCGCGACGATCAGCAGGTAGAAGGCCATCTCGTAGGAGAGCGTCCACAGCACGTTCATCGCGTTGGGGACGTCGAGGAGGTCCTGCAGCATGGTCGTGTGCGCCAGGACGGCGGTCGCGGGGGAGTACCGCTCCAGCCCCGCCCGGAGCCCGAGGACGCCCAGCAGGAAGGGGAGCACCGCGAGGAGGCACGTCACCGCCAGCAGCGGGTAGATGCGGAAGAAGCGGCCGATCCAGAAGTTGCGCACGCTCCCGCGCCGCTCCAGCGACACGGGGATGATGTATCCGCTGACCAGGAAGAACACCAGGACGCCGCATCTGCCGGGATCGAACCAGTCGGTCAGCCACGTCCGGACCGAGGGCAGGTACACGTAGCTCGCGTGGTGCAGGGCCACCGCCAGGGCCGCCCCTCCGCGCAGCGCGTCGAGCCACCCGAGTCTGGACATAGAGGAAGAAACGCCCGAAGCAGCACCCATCCCGACAGACTAGGTGGAGTGGTTTGACTGCGCGGCCGAACTCCAGGATCGCCAGCTTGTGACGGCGGTTCCCGGGCGCCCCTGGGGCACCATGAGGATCATGACGACGCTACCGCTGAGCCCGGACGAACTGCTCACCACGACCCGCACGGTGCGCAAGCGCCTCGATCTGGACCGCCCCGTGCCCCTCGACCTCGTCCGCGAGTGCATGGAGGTCGCGCTGCAGGCGCCGAGCGGGAGCAACCGGCAGGGCTGGCACTGGATCGTCGTCACCGACCCGGAGACCCGCGCGGCGATCGGGGAGCACTACCGGCGCGCGTTCACCGCCTACGCGGCATCCGGCGCCTCGGCCGCCACGCTGTACGAGGACGACCCCGGCCGCGCCGCGGTGCAGCGCCGCGTCGGCGACAGCGCCGCCCACCTCGCGGAGCGCATGGGCGACGTGCCCGTGCTGGTCATCCCGTGCCTGCGGCTGCACGGCGGGAGGCTCCCGGCCGGCAACCAGGCCGGCCTGTGGGGTTCGCTGCTGCCCGCCGTCTGGAGCTACGCGCTCGCGGCGCGGGCGCGCGGCCTCGGCACCGCCTGGACGTCGCTGCACCTCACGTACGAGGCCGAGGTGGCGGAGCTGCTCGGCCTTCCCGAGGACGTGCGGCAGGGCGCGCTCATCCCCACCGCCTACTACACCGGCGACACGTTCCGCCCGGCGCCGCGCGTCCCGCTCGACGAGGTCCTGCATCTCGACCGCTGGTAACCCGGAGGGTCCCGGACACCGCGCACCCGTGGCCGCCGGCAGCTTATTGGCGCACCGCCAATAAGCTATTGCCATGGCGCCAATAAGTCTCTAGTGTCATCCGACACCGGGTTGCGGGCCGCCGCCGACCCTCCAGGCCGCCGGCGGCCCCGCGTGATCACGTCTTCGCGCCAGACGCACGCGGGGTCCGCCGGTTCCATTCCCGACGACCCGCTTGTCATCGCCGCCGCAGCGCCTGTAAGTATGTACTTGCAGAAGTAAGTGCACACTTGCACAGCAGGTGGCCGTCGCAAAGGAAGTGATAGGTCCCTTGTCCGCCATCGACATCCCGCGGCGGGTCCACGGCTTGCTCGACGAGGTCGGCGAGCTGTTCGTCATCGCCCTTGAGGCCGTCCGCCGGACGTGGGACGTGCGGAACTGGGTCTGGGAGTTCATCGAGCAGGCATGGTTCCTCGCCCGCGTGACGAGCCTGCCGGTGATCCTGGTGTCGCTGCCGCTCGGCGCGACGGTCGCCCTCCAGGTCGGGCAGCTCGCCGCCCAGCTCGGCGCCCAGTCCGCGACCGGCGGCACCGTCGTGGTCGGCCTGGTGCGCGAGGTCGCGCCGATCGCCGCCGCGCTGATCATCGCGGGGGCGGGCGGATCGGCGATGACCGCCGACATGGGCGCCCGCCGGATCCGCGACGAGCTGTCGGCGATGGAGGCGATGGCCGTCAACCCCGTCCACCGGCTCGTCACCCCCCGGCTCTGGGCGGCCAGCCTCGTCTCGATGCTGCTGGCCTCCCTGGTCATCGTGTCGGGCGCGGCCGGCGGCTTCGTGTTCAACGTCCTGCTGCAGGACGTCACGCCCGGCGCCTACTTCGACGGCGCGGTGTCGCTGCTCCAGACGTCCGACCTGCTGGTGACGCTGCTGAAGGCGTGGCTGTTCGGGGTCGTCGCCGCCGTGGTGGCCTGCTACATGGGGATGACCTGCGCGGCGAGCCCCGTCGGCGTCGGCCGCGCCGTCAACCGCGCGATCGTCGTCGCGTTCCTGCTGGTGTTCGCCCTCAACTACGTGATCACGACGGTGTACTTCGTCGCGTTCCCGCCGAGGATCTGATGGCCGGGCTGCCCGTGATGGAGAAGGTCGCCCCGCGCGCCGTCCACGCCGGGTCGGCGGCGCTGGAGCGCTCCGGGGACCTGGCCCAGTGGCCGGTGTTCGTCTACCGCATCCTGCTGTACTCGGTGCGGGACCTGGTCCTGCGCCGCAAGTACACCAAGACCATCGCCCGGCACGTCAGCGACGTGGTCGTGGGCGTCGGCGCCAGCGTCGTCGGCGGCGGCATGATCTTCGTCATCTTCACGATGGCGTTCTTCGTCGGCACCGAGGTCGGGCTGCAGGGCTACACCGGGCTCCAGTCGATCGGCGCGCAGTCGTTCATGGGCCTGGTCGGGTCGTTCGCGAACGTCCGCGAGATCACCCCGGTGATCGCGGCGGTGGCACTCGCCGCGCAGTGCGGGTCGGCGTTCACCGCGGAACTCGGCGCGATGCGCATCTCCGAGGAGATCGACGCCCTGGAGGTCATGGGCATCGGGTCGTTCGCCTACCTGGTGTGCACCCGCGTCGTGGCGGCGCTGATCGCGCTCGTCCCGCTGTACCTGATCGCGCTGTTCGCCAGCTTCTTCGCGACCCGGCTGATCAGCACGGGGTTCTTCGACCTGGCGCCCGGCGTGTACGACTACTACTTCCGGCTCTACCTGCCGACGATCGACCTGGTCTACAGCGCGATCAAGGTCGGGGTGTTCGCCTTCGCGGTGATCACCATCCACTGCTACTACGGCTACTACGCGACCGGCGGCCCGGCGGGCGTGGGCCGCGCCGCGGGCCGCGCGATCCGGCTGTCGATCATCGTCATCGTCGTGCTGAACCTGCTGCTGTCCTACGTGTTCTGGGGCAGCGGCGCGACCGTGAGGCTCACCGGATGATCAACGACGAGATCCCGCTGCCCCGCCGCCTGCTGATCAGCGCGCTCACGCTCGCGGTGCTGGCGGCGGCGCTGTACGTGCTGATCGCCCGCCCGGGACGCGACCCCGGGACGCTGCTCACCGCCGAGTTCGGCCGCGCCGGGCAGGGCCTCGGCACCGGCGCCCCCGTGAAGATCCGCGGCGTGACCGTCGGGTCGGTGGCGGAGGTGGGGCTGACCGGCGGCGGGCGGGCGCGCCTCACCCTCCGGCTGGAGCAGGGGACGCGGGTCCCCGACACCGTCACCGCGTCCATCGTGCCCGCGTCGGCGTTCGGCCCCAAGTACGTCGACCTGCTCCCCGGCGCGCACTCCCGCACCGGCCCCTACCTGGCGTCCGGGGCGCGGATCACCCGCACCTCCGACCCGCGCGACCTGTCGGACCTGCTCGGCCGCGCCGACACCGCCCTCGGCGCCGTCGACGCGCGGGAGGTCCAGACGATCGTGCGGACGATTGCCGCGGGCCTCGACGGGCAGGGCGCCCGGCTCGGGGAGACCATCGACCAGACGGGAATCCTGCTGGACGTCGCGCACCGCAACCGCGGCAACGCCCGCCGGTTCGTCGGCGACGCCGCCGACCTCGCCGGCGCCGTGTCCGACAAGGGCGACGAGCTGACCGGCATCTCCGGCGACACCAACACCGTCATCGACGCGGCGGCCCAGGGCGAGGGCAGGCTCGCCGGGTTCGCCGACGGCCTGTCGGACGTGTCGCTGCTGGCCGCGCACGGGTTCGGCAAGCGCGGCGGGCAGCTCGGCCAGGCGTTCCGGTCCGCCGAGCGCACCGCCCTCATCATCTACGCCCAGCTCGGCCTCGTCGGCGACGCCGTCCGCACCGGCAACCAGCTGCTGCCCCTCTACGGCGAGCTGACGTCGCTGAAGGGGGTCGAAGGCAAGAACTACATCCGCTCCCAGGGGCTCCTGCCGTCCGACCCGTGCGGGCTGCTCCTCGGGCTGTGCGGCCCCTACGGCGCCCCCGCCCCGGGAGGTGGGTGACATGGCGAGGTTCCTCGGCAGCAGGCAGGCCCGCGCCCGCGCCGGCCTCGTCGTCCGGCTGGTGACGTTCGTGACGGTCACCGGCGTCCTCACCGCGTTGATCGGGATGCAGATCGCCCGTGTCGACACCGAGGGCGGCTGGCGGGTGTCCGCCACGTTCGACGACGCCAGCGGGCTGCTGAAGGGCGACGAGGTCAAGATCGCCGGGGCGCCGGTCGGCCGGGTGGACGAGGTGAAGGTCGTGGACGGCAAGGCCCGCGTCGCCCTCACCGTCCGCGACTCGGTGACGGTGCCCGCCGACAGCGAGGCCGCGATCCGCTGGCGCGACGCCATGGGCCGCCGCGTCGTGTACCTGCTGCCCGGCAGGAGCACCGAGAAGATGCGCCCCGGCGCGCACATCACCCGCACCCGCTCCGTCGTGGACGGCAGCGCGCTGATCGAGCAGCTCGGCCCCCTCGTCCGCAGCCTGGACGTCAAGGAGGTCAACACGGTCCTGGTGTCGCTGTCGCAGGCGCTCGACGGCAACGCCGGGAACATCGACCGGCTCATCGCCGACATCGACGTGCTGTCGGCGTCGCTCGCGCGGCGCCGCGCGATGCTGAAGCGGATGCTGGACGACTACGCCACCGTCACCGGCATCATCGCCCGCCGCGACAAGCAGATCGGCTCCGCCGTCGACGACCTCGTCAGCCTCGGCGACGCGTTCGCCGACAACCGGAAGCTCATCGACGGCAGCCTCGTCCAGCTCGCCGCCCTCACGCGGACGTCCGACTCGGTCCTCACGCGCAACGAACGCGAACTCGGCCAGGTCATCGAGCGGCTCTCGGCGTTCAGCGCGGGCGTCGGCCGCAACCGCGCCGCCGTCCTCCGACTCCTGCAGTCGGTGACGCCGAAGCTCCGGAACATCTTCGCCGCCGTCGACAACGGCCGGTTCGTGGAGTCCGCCATACCCTGCCTGACGCTCGCGGCGCCGCCCTGCCCGTACCCGACGCGGCTGCCCGGCCCGCGCGAGGGCGCCCACGGCGTCGACACGCCCGAGGCACTGGAGAACCTGATCGTCGGGGGGACCAAGTGGGGATGAGGCCCTGTCGCCGCGCCGCGGTGCCGGTGGCGGCGCTGCTCGGGAGGTTCAGATGGCCATGAAGTCGTTCCGGGACCGGAACCGGATCACGGTCGGGCTGGTCTCGGCGGGCACGCTGATGGCGCTCGTCGTCACGGTCTACCTCGTCGGCACCCGCGGGCTGCTCCAGGACCGCTACACCATCACCGGCGTCTTCGCCGCCACCGGCAACCTCCGCTCCGGGGACGAGGTGCGGGTCGCCGGCGTCCGGGTCGGCGAGGTCACCTCCGTGCAGCCCGACCACCGCCGCGGCCACGTGGTGGTCGGCTGGAAGGTGGACGGCGAGATCGACCTCGGCCCCGCCACCCGCGCGGAGATCAAGGTCGCCAACGTGCTCGGCGGGCGGTACCTGCGGCTGTCCGGCCCGGTCGCCGAGCCGCACCTGGCCGACCTGCCCGAGGAGAAACGCCGCATCCCCCTCGACCGCACCCACGTCCCCACGACGATCAACAACGTGCTGGACGACTCCGCCCGCACCGTCTCCAAGCTCGACACGAAGGCGATCAACAAGATCGTGGCCGAGCTGAACGGGATCGGCGACGACGACCGCGGCAGGCTCGGCGACGCCCTGTCCAACCTCGCGAAGCTCGCGGAGACGGTGCACGAGTCCGAACCGCGGATCGAGGCGCTGCTCGACAACGGCGACCGCGTCCTCAAGCTCGCCAAGGCCAAGGACGCCGAGCTGTCCCGGCTGCTCACCAACGTCCAGATCATGCTGGACGAGCTGCGCAAGCGCCGCACCGAGCTGGCCGCGTTCCTCGGCAGCGGCAGCCGCACCGTCGAGAGCCTCACCCGCGTCATCGACCGGCAGCAGGCGAAGCTGCTGTCGCTCGTCGCCGACCTGCGCGGCACGCTCGGCACCCTCCGCCCCGCGACCGGCGACTTCAACACGCTGCTCGCCTGGGCGGGGCCGACGCTGTCCGGGCTGGCCGGGACCGGCGGGCAGGGCCCCTGGCTGGAGGTCCTCGCCACCGGCCTCGGACCGCTGTCCCCGCAGGACCTCGCCGGCCTCACCGAACTCGCACCACCGGAGGCACGGCGATGAGCAACGAGGCGACGCCGACCAACGGCCGGGAGAAGCAGCGCCAGGCGATGAGACGTCCCGTCGCGGCCGCCGCCGCCCTCGCCCTGACCGCCGCCCTCGGCGGCTGCGGGGTGGTGTCCGAGCCCACCTACCCGATGACCGTGTACTTCGCCAAGGCTCCGTCCCTCTACAAGGAGTCCCAGGTGAAGGTGATGGGCGCCGACGCCGGGACCATCACGTCCATCAGGAGCGAACGCCACCGCGTCCGCGTGGACTTCGACGTCAAGCGCTCCGTGCCCGTCCCGGCCGACGCGCACGCCGCCATCGAGTCCGCCGACGCGCTCGGCGAACGGTTCGTCACCCTGCACCCCGTCTGGAAGCCCGGCATGCCCAAGGCCGGGCCGGGCACCGTCATCCCGCAGGAACGCACCGAACTGCCCATCGAGATCGACGACGCGCTCGCCGCGTTCGCCAAGCTCAACGAGTCGATCGACGGGAGCGCCCTCGGCCCCGCCGTGCACCGCGCCGCCGAATCGCTGCGCGGCCGGGGCGACGGCATCAACGCCGCCCTGCACGACACGTCCGAACTGACCCGCGACCTCGCCGCGCAGGACAAGCGGATCGTCTCCCTCGCCGACGGCCTGCACCACCTCGCCGCCGACCTCAACGCCCGCGACAGGAAGCTGTCGGACCTGCTGCGCTCCTTCTCCAGCACCGGCCGCACCCTCGCCCAGGAACGCCAGGCGCTGCGCGACTTCATCGCGGGCCTCGCCGCCGCCATCCGCAAGAGCGAGGTGCTCATCACCGCCTACCGGGAGACGCTGCCGAGCACCGTCGCCGACCTGTCCAACATCGTGCTGACGCTCAAGGGCAACGTCGCCGGCCTCACGCAGGCCATCGACAGCCTCGGCCGGTTCGCCGACGTCGCCATCGGCGCGTGGGACCGCCGCAACCACGTCGCCACCATCCGCGTCGTCGTGCACGGCACCGTCCGGGCGTGGCTCCAGCCGCTCTTCACCGCGCTGGGCTGGGGCACCGTCCCGTGCGCCGAGGGCAACCGGGACCTCGGCGACTGCGCTCCGCCGCCGGGAGGGCCGTGATGACACGGAAACTCGTGACCTGCGCGCTGGTCGCCGCGCTGATCGCCGGCCTCGGGGGATGCTCCCTGCGGACGACCGGCGCCCCGAAGGGCGACCTGACCCTGCACGCCACGTTCGACGACGTGCAGAGCCTCGTCCCCGGGCACAGCGTCCAGGTCGCCGACATCCGCGTCGGCACCGTCACCGCCGTCCGGCTGGACGGCTACCGCGCCCGCGTCACCATGTCGCTGCGCGACGACCGGCGCATCCCCACGGGGACCACCGCCACGATCGCCAAGTCGTCCCTGCTCGGCGAGAACTACGTGCGGCTCGACCTCGCGCCCGGACGCCGCCTCGACACCGGCCCCTACCTCGCGTCCGGCGACGCCATCGGCCGCACCGCCGTCCAGCCCGACCTGGAGCAGATCAGCGCGAAGGTCGGGCCGCTCCTCGCCGCGCTCGGCGGCCAGGACATCGCCACCATCAGCGGCGAGTCCGCCACCGCGCTCGGCGGCCGGGGAGCCAAGCTCAACACGCTCATCGAACGCGCCGCCGAGGTCGGCGACCAGTACGCCGCCGCCAGCAACGACCTGGTCCGCGCGCTCGACTCGCTCGCGCGGCTCGGCACGTCGCTCCGCCAGGGCTCGAAGGAGATCGACCGGCTGCCGGGCAACGTCGAACTCGCCACCCGCCGCCTCCAGGACGACCGCGACAACCTCAAACGCACCATCCGGTCGCTCCTGGAACTGGCCACCTCCGTCAACGCCAGGGTGCAGCGGCGCCACGCCGCGCGGCTCGCCGCCCTGCTCGCCCGCGCCGACGAACTGCTCGCCGCCGCCCTGCGCGGACGCGACGAGCTGAAGGCCCTCACCGGGACGGTCCTGGACTTCCTGCACGGCCCGTCCGTGTCGCACAGCGGCCAGGCCCTCCTCTTCCTGTGGATCAAGGGTTTCCTGCCGCACCCCGGCGCCGCGACCACCGCCGCGGCGCCCGGCGGACGGCAGGACCTCAACGGACTGCTGAGGCCACGCTCATGAGATACCCCCGCGTCGCCGTCAACCTGGTCTTCTTCGTCCTGCTCGGCATCGCCCTCACGGTGTGGGCCGTCCGCAGCCTCATCCACATCGACGCGCTCGAACGGCCCTTCACCGTCACGGCCGACTTCGAGACCTCGCCCGGCCTGCACGGCGACCTGGAGGTCACCCACCTCGGCGTCGCCGTCGGCGAGGTCGGCGACATCAGGCTGGAGGGCGACCACGTCGCCGTCACCCTCGACATCCGCCGCGACGCCCGGGTCCCCGCCGGGGTCGGCGCCCGCGTCCTGCGCAAGTCCGCGATCGGCGAGCCGTACATCGAGCTGACCCCGGCCAAGACCGGCGAGAACCGGACGCTGCAGAACGGCGACCACATCCCGATCTCCCGCACCGCCGGGACCACCGACTACAAGCAGCTGTTCGAGGGACTCAGCGGCACCCTCGACGCCGTCGACCCGCGCGACACCCGCACGCTCGTCCACGAACTGGCCACCGGCCTCGAAGGGCGCGGCACCGACCTGCACGACATGATCTCCGACACCCACCGCCTCACCGGCACCCTCGCCGCCGAGGCCGGCACGCTGGACGCCCTGTCGCGCGAGCTGACCCGCCTCACCGCCACCCTCGCGACCCACCGCGGCGACATCGCCTCCGGCGTCAACGACCTGGCACTGTTCAGCACGTCCCTGCGGCGGTCGACCCGCGACCTGAACAGCGTCCTCGACGAGGGTCCCGGCGCGATGCGGAACATGCACGCCCTCCTCCAGGAGGCCCGCCCCGGCCTCGACTGCCTCCTCAGCGCGGCGGCGACGCCCACCGCCCCGCTGATGACGCCCGAGAACCAGCGGAAGATCACCCACGTGCTGCGGCTCGTCCCGACCCTCCGGGCGCTCGTGGCGGACGTGACCGACGTCGACCCCACCGGACGGTACATCCGCGTCACTCCCGTCATCACCCTCACCGGCTCCAAGGCGGCGACCGAGTACACGACCCCCGTCGCCAAGCCCGTCGCGCCGCGCCTCACCTACTGCGCCGCCAACGTCAAGGACCCGGAGGTCGCGGCGGCCGCCGCCAAGATCAAGCCCACGCCCGGGACGACCGGGGGGACGCGGCCCGGCTCGGGTGCCGTGGGCACCTCGCCGAACGCCGACCTGCGGCCGGTGAGCGACACCGGAGACCACCCGTCCGCGCGCTGGCTGCCCCTGCTGCCGCCCGTGCTCGGCGGCGTCATCGTCCTCGCCACCGCCTGCAACGCACTGCGCGCCCTCGTCCGGCGCCGTACCAATTAGCCCCGGAGGACCCCGTGACCAGGACCGACACCACCAAGCCCACTAAGCCCACCAAGCCGGAGGAGCCCGCCGAAGAGGAGCCCGCCGAGGAAAGGGCCGCCGAGGAGGAGCCCGCTGAGGAGAAGGCCGCTGAGGAGAAGGCCGCCGAGGAGGAGCCCGCGGCGGAGAAGGCCGCTGAGCGGGAGCCCGGCGAGGCGAAGGTCGTAGGAAAGGTGGCCGGCGACGCCGATGCCGGTAGGCGGTCGTGGGCGCGGATGCCGGGCAAGGCGGCGCTGGTCAGGGCGACGGTCGCGGTGGCGCTCGTCGGGTCGGTGATCACCGCCGGGCTGCAGTGGTACCAGGCCGACCAGGCGGCGCAGCGGGACGCGGAACGCCGGGAGGTCCGCTCCAGCGCGGCCGAGTTCGGCGAGGCGCTGCTCAGCTACGACCACACCAAGCTCCAGGCGGCGCGGGACCGGGTGCTCGGGCTGGCGTCGGACGACTTCGCCAAGACCTACGACGAGGCGTTCACCGGCGGCCTCGAAGGCGTCATCACGAAGCTGAAGGCGAACGCGACGGCGACGGTCCGCACCGTGTACCTGGGGGAGATCGAGGCGGGCACCGCGAAGGCCGTCGTCGTCATGGACTCCGAGGTGACCAGCACGGCGGGCACCCGCCGCGTCCTCGGCTCCTACCTCGACATGCGGCTGGCGCGCCGCGGTGACGAGTGGAAGGTCACCGAGGTCACCTCGGTCGGCGCGGCGAACGAGACGATGACCAACCCGGACGGCGAGCAGGAGAAGCCGGACGCGGGCGTCCCGTCCCCGGACCCGAGCCCGTGAGCGGGAAGGAACAGGGCCGGTGCCACGCAGGTGCGGGGAATGGCACCGGCCCTGCGCTCAGGTGACCCCGGCGGCGGCCGTCGGGCGGGACCGCCGGGACCTCATGGGAGGGCGTTGAGGAACGGTTCGTGGCTGTTCATGAACTCCCAGGAGTGGTAGCGGTCCCAGTTGATCGACCAGGTCATCAGCCCGCGCAACTCCGGTGACGTCCCGCCGCGGAGGGTGTACGAGCCGCAGTCCTGGCCCTTGACCAGGCAGTTCAGCGCCTGGTGCACCTGCGCGGGCGGGGTGTGGCCGTTGCCCGCGCTGACGGCGGCGGGCAGGCCGAAGGCGATCTGGTCGGGGCGCAGGCCGGGGAACGTGCGGCCGGTGTTCCCGACCGTGAACCCGGCCTTCACCATGTCGGTCATCGCGATGTGGAAATCGGCGCCGCCCATCGTGTGGTACTGGCCGTCCAGCCCCATGACGGGACCGGAGTTGTAGTCCTGGACGTGCAGGACGGTCAGGTCATCGCGCATGGCGTGGATCACCGGCAGGTACGCGCCCCTCCGGTTGTCGCCGCCCGCGGTGCCGGGGCCGTAGAACTGGTGCCCGACCTGCACGAAGAACGTCTCGGGCGCCATAGTCAGGACGAAGTCGTCCCCGTACCTGGCCTTCAGTGACCGCAGCGCCGAGATCAGGTTGACGATCACCGGTGTGGTGGGGGCGCGGAAGTCGGTGTCGCCCGCGTCGAGGTAGAGGGAGTGGCCCTCGAAGTCGATGTCCAGGCCGTCCAGCCCGTACCGGTCGATGATCTCGGAGACCGACCGGACGAACGCGTCCCGCGCGGCGGACGTCGTGAGCTGCACCTGGCCGTTCTGGCCGCCGATCGAGATCAGCACCTTCTTGCCCTGCGCCTGCTTCGCGCGGACGGCGGCGGTGAACTCGGCCTCGCTCTCCACGTTCGGGCACTCGCTCACCGGGCAGCGGGTGAACCGGATGTCGCCGGACGTGGGCGACGTCGGCTCACCGAACGCGAGGTCGATGATGTCCCACGCGTCCGGGACGTCCGCCAGCCGCACGTACCCGGAACCGTTGGCGAAGCTCGCGTGCAGGTAGCCGACGAGCGCGTGCTTCGGGAGACCGGTGTCGGCGCAGCCGCCCGTCCGGGCGCTGACCGTCGCGGACCTGGCCGACTCACCGACGTCGTTGTAGGCGGCGACCGTGTAGCTGTGCGAGCTGCACACCGGGAGTTCCGAGATGGTGGTGCTCGTCCCGGGCACGGTGGCGCGCAGGGTGGAGCCCTCGTAGACGCGGTAACCGGTCACGTTCCCTGTGGCCGGGGTCCATGACAGGGAGATGGAGGTGTCGGTGACGGTATCGACCTTGGGTGTTCCGGGGTTGCCGGGTACTCCCGGCTGGGGCTCGCCGCCTGGGCCGTCCAGGACGACATCGTCGGCGTGGTACGTCCCGTTGCCGTACCAGCCGTGCAGGAAGATCTCCGCTGACGTCTGGTTCGCGCCCGTGGTGAACGAGACCGACAGCCTCGTGAAGTCGGCGGCCGAGGGAGTCCACGTGGACGCCCCGCCGGCCACACCGAGGTAGACGTAGTCGCCGCGCACCCACGCGGACAGCTCGTACGCGGTGTTCGGCTGAACGCCGACCGTCTGCGTGCATCGGCCGGTGTCGCCCGCGGTCACCCCGCCCGCGAGCGCGTACGATCCCGTCCGCACCGGGCCGGTCACCGCCTCCGAACCGCCGGAGCACGTCCAGTTCGTGAGCTTGCCGCTCTCGAAACCGGCGTTGGCCAGCACGTTCGCCGCCTGCGCGGGGCCGGTGACCCCGGTGAGCAGCCCGGCGACCATGGCCGCCACGACCCAGATCCTCTTCATGACGGCCCTCTACGGAAGTGTGTCCAGGTGCGGGCGGACGGTCCTGGAGAACGCGCCGCCGTTCGTGACGTCCCAGTTGATCGACCACGTCATCGCGCCGCGAATGCCGGGATACGTCCGGGACGGGGTGAACGAGCCGCAGTTGGTGCCCTTCGCCAGGCAGTCGAGGGCGTCGTTGACCCTCGCGGGCGCGACCACTCCGCCGCCCGCGGCGCCCGGCCCGGCGGGGAGCCCCAGCGCGACCTGGTCGGGGCGCAGCCCGTTCTCGAGCTGGATGCACGCCAGCGCGGTCATGAAGTCGACCGTCCCCTGCCCGTACACCTGCTGGTCGCAGCCGAGCATCGTGCCCGAGTTGTAGTACTGCATGTGGACGACGGTGAGGATGTCCTTGATGTTCAGCGCGAGCCGGAAGTACGACCCGGCGGTGGACTGCATGTCGATCGTCTGCGGCGCCATCGTGATGATCAGCCCGCTGCCCGTCGCCGCGTGCAGCGTCCGGAGCGCCTGCTCCATGTAGGTCGGGTCGAGGCCGTTCTCCAGGTCGATGTCGACGCCGTCGAAGCCGTATTCGGTCATGAGCCCGTGCACGGAGTCGGCGAAGAGCTGCGCGGAGGCGGCGTCCGCGACGCGGATGGCGCCCCTCTCGCCGCCGACCGACAGGATGACCTTCTTGCCGCTGTTCTGGAGTGCGGCGACGTCCGCCTTGAACTGCGCGTCGGCGTATCCGCCGAGTGCGTCCGACAGTTCGGGGTCGACCCGGAAGGTGACCTCGCCGGGACGGGGCGTCGCCTCACCGAACGCGACCGCGATGAGGTCGTACTCGTCCGGGACCTGCGAGAGCCTCATCTCCTCGGCGGGGTTGACGAAGTCGTGCCAGTAGCCGGTGAGGAAGTGGCGGGGGAGCGGCCCGGTCGCGCATCCGGTCGTCGCGCCGGTCACGGCCGTGCTGGCGGGCGACTCGCCGTCGCCGTCGTATGCCCGGACCGTGTAGGTGTGCGTCGAACAGGTCGCCAGGCCGGAGATCGTGGCGGTGGTTCCGCTGACGGTCGCGCGCAGGTCGGAGCCCTCGTAGACGCGGTATCCGGTGGGCGCGCCCGTGGCGGCCTGCCAGGACAGGGTCAGGGACGAGTCGGTGCGGCCGGTGACGGTCGGCGTGCCTGGCCTGCCCAGCTCGCCGGGGTCTTGCGGGTCGTCGCCCGTGCAGGGCCGGTCGTTGAACGTGCAGTTCTCCGGGGCACCGGGACCGTTCCCGACGAAACCGAACGTGACCGATCCGCCTGCGGGAATGGTGGCGTTGTATTCGCGGTGCTGGAACGTGTGGTGCTGCCCGTCCTTGGTGAGCAGGGCGTCCCAGTAGGTGCCGATGGACGTGCCGGCGGGTAGGTCGAACTCGACCCGCCACCCGTCGATCGTGGTGCTGGAGCCGTTGGTGAGGGTGAACCGTCCCTCCCAGCCGGAGCCCCAGTCGGAGGTCTTGCCGAACGTCGCGGAGGAGGCCGCCGCGGCGTGGCCACTCGCGCCCAGCGGGGCGAGGAGGGCGATCAGGAGGACGGTGAGGGCGGTGAGTACGGAGCGGGGACGCACGTCTGACTCCATCGGTAGGGAAGGCCGGCCGATCCCCCGAGACCCCGAGTCGAGCTAATGATTAGGAAGGTTTCCTATAAGTTCTTGGGTGCACGGTAACCATCGGCCGTGGCCGGGATCAACCCCCTGGTCCGCCGGTGGTGTCCCCTTTGTCCAACCAGCCCAGCTTGGACGCCGAACCAGCGCGAACCCGGGGACAAGTTGGGCATCAATCGCCGGAGGAGCGGGCAGCCGAGCAGCAATATTCGCCAATCAGGCCGCGCGGGGCGCTCCCCGGAAGACCTGTTTCGTGTGCCAAGCGATGTGGTCTCGCTCGACCGGGGCGAGACCGGGCTGCGGCTTCCGCGCCGACCGTCCCGCGAGGTCGAGGACCATGCCGCGGGACGTCGCGGCACGGCTGATGTACTTGCGCGACACCGTGATGGTGCGGTCGGCCGCCAGACCGACGACACCGCGGTCGAAAAGCCGGTGATGCAGCGCGCACAGGCAGATCCCGTTGCCCAGCTCGTTGGGCCCGCCGAACGTCCGCCACCGGACGTGCGCGGCGTCCAGCCCGACCGCGACACCGTCCAGCCAGCCGTCGTAACCGCAGAAGGCGCAGCAGTACTCGTACGCCAGCAGCACTTCCGGACGGAACGCGGGATCGCGGGGGCCGAATTCGTCACTCACATGGGACGGGAGTTCCGCGTCTTCCAGATCCAACCCGACCATCTGGCAGATATCGGCATGCAGTGACGGTGCGAAGTTGGCGTCCAGCAGGGCGCGGACCAGTTGGGGGAGTAGCGCCGAATCTTCGGTGAGGGCGGTGGCGAGGTTCGGATGCAGCCGGCCGCGTGCGTGCAAGGCCCTCAACGGGCCCACATTGGGGCCTGGACTGCCGCCGCCATCGGCCGTCGTGACCTCCCACAGGCGGTCGGTGGTCAGGTGGTGGAACGGGTAGCCCGCGCTGGTCTCCCGAGGTGGTCCGAACTCTTTCAGCAGTCGATTCAAGTCCTGCTCTGCTGCGGAGAACTCGATCGCTTCTGGTCCTTGGTTGCGGAATCGCCCGAGCGCGTAGAGCAGGAGCAGGGGTTTGTGCGGGGCGCGTTCGCCATTGCGGGTGTACCGCCTGACGCCGAGAACCCGCTCCACCCAATCCACCTCCGACACCCTAATCCGGCTTGGCGGTGGCCGCCGATTCGTTCAGGAGATGGTGAAGCGTGGTCTTTGCGGCCAGGTCTGGGCCTGCCTGGATCGCCTTGGAGATGGTGTCGTCCCAGTCGGTGGCCGCTTCGTCGGTCGTGGACGTGAACGTCTCCTGAATGGCGTCGCCGGACAGCAGCCCGGCCATGGCGATCAGTGGGCGCGCCCAGCCGCGGCCCTCGGCGGTGAAGGAGACGTCCAACTTCCAGCGGTCGTCCTCCCCTGGCGAGCCCGCGATCGAAAAGATCCCCTCCCCCAGGGGCTGCTCGACCTTCGCGGTGAAAGCCGGGCGGTCGTCGCCTGAACCGCCGACGTCTGCCCACCAGCGCTCAAGATCTCCTTCGGCCGTCACTTTAAGCCGCGTGATCTCTTCGAACTCGCCGTCGAACGCAGCCCGGACGATGGTCGGCTTCTCCGCGCTGTCGAGTTCGGCCCATCCGGTCCGCGCGTTCTCCGGGCTGTTGAACTCGATCCGGCTGGAGCCGTCCGGATCCCACGCGGTCACGCTGATGTCCAGCGACTCGGTTCGCCGCTTCTTTCCGGTCTCGTTGTGCTCCTTGGTCTCGTTGTGCTGCGTGGTTTCGTTGTGCTGCGTGGTTTCGCTGTTCGGTTCGAGGGCTATGCGGTAGCGAGCGCCGGGCTGGATGTGTTCGCCTTCGAGGAGCCGGATATCGGCGGACGTATCCATGAGGCGTCCGTTTTCGACGCGCAGTTCTCCGATGTGGCGGTGGAGGGCGGCCATGTAGTCCTCGACCCATTCACGCGAGACGGGCTTGACCTCCACCTGATGCCGCACGGTGACCCGCTCCTGCAACCCGCGTTCCACCATGCCCGGAACAGCGCCGTTCCAGGCGGCCTCTGTGCGGTCGAGAGCCCTGCCCAGGATGCGGCGGATGCGGCTCCGCATGACCAGCAGGCCGATCGCGGCCGGCGGCCGCGCGATCCAGCGGCCGCGGAGCCTCAACTTGCTCTGCACACTCCAACGTCCGTCGTCGTCTTCGCCTCGGCCGACGAGACAGGAGACGAAAGCAAACGGATGCTTGACCCGCAGGGAGATGGGCGGCGTGGTACGCGGTCCGAGAGAGGCCCACCAGTCCTCGAACCGCCCCTCCACCTCCCATGCCGCGCGCAAAAGCATGCGCAGCGGCCCCGCCCCCCGATAGTCACCTTCGACGCGGAGGCTCTCCAGCCGTCGACCTGACATGCGCAGCTCCGCTCGCATGTTGACGACGTGGCCCTTGACATCGGCCGTGATCTCGACTTGCGATTCGCCGGTCCGGTTCCAGGACACCACCTTCAGGTCGGCGTAAGTGTTTTCGTCGTCCACCTCCTCCGGCACCACCCGATAGCGAGCCCCGGCGGTGAGATGCTCGCCCTCCACCAGGCGCACACCTCCGGGAAGATCGGCTCCGGCGTCCAAGCCGTCGTCATTGGGGGACGCTTTCTCCAAGACGTCCAGCAAGGCGCGGGCGACATCGTCCACCAGAGAGCGAGGAACGGGGACGAGCGTGAGAGTGTCCTGAAAACGGGCCATGGAGATAATATTTCCGCTTTCCGTCCTGCTCTGCCATCGCTCCGGAGCTGTTGGAGCCGGCGGGGTGACGGAATCTCTCAGCGAAGCTTGGCCCAGGTGACCTTGCCGCCTTCGTTCAGGGGACGGACGCCCCAATCGGTGACGAGTTCGGACATCAGCAGGAGCCCCCGGCCGGACGTCGCCGCGTGGTCCTCCCGTCCGATCACCGGCCGCCCTTCGCCGGCGTCCCAGACCTCAACGATCACCCCGCCGTCGCGCTCGTCCATGAAGACGCGGATGATGATCGGCCCTTCCCCGTGCAGGTAGGCGTTGGTGACGAGCTCGCAGACCACCAGACGTCCCAGGTAGTCGTCGGCGATGCCCCACTCGCGGAACCGCTCCGCGAGGAAGCGACGTGCGAGGAGAGGGGCCTGGTCCGTGGGCTCGAGAACGAGCGTCGGGACCTCGGATGCGGTGGCGGTTGTCGGCATGGATGTGACCTCTTCGGGGCGTTGTCCGGATTCGGCTTCACAGCATGGACCGGAACAACTACTTTCTGTAGGCAATCGGTGACGATATGGGAAGGGCGTGAATCTTCCCGTGTCGGCATCGAAGTTCCCTGAAGGTCCTTGAAGTCGGACACAGGAGGTCAAAGTGATGGTCGACCCCTACAGCCCGCAGGCCATCTGGGGCCGTGAGCTGCGCCATTACCGCAGACGGGCCGGGCAGACCCAGGCCCAGCTCGCCGAACGGATCAACTTCTCGGAGTCGCTGATCTCCGGCGCCGAGACCGGGCAACTCGCCGCTTCCGTCGCCTTCGCGGAAGCGTGCGACCGCGAACTCGACACCGGTGGGACGCTCCTCCGGACGCTCGACTTCAAGAAGGCCCATCGATATCCGACTGGGTTCGCCGAGTACCTGGAGGTCGAGAAGAAGACCTCCATGATCCGCTGGTATGAGGGGCTCTGCGTTCCGGGCCTGCTCCAGACGCCGGACTACGCACGCGAACTCCACCGGGCGGGCCGCCCGGGTGACACCGAGGAGGAGATCGAAGCCCTCGTCACGACCCGCATGGAGCGCAAGTCGCTGCTCACCGGAACCGCCGGGCCGACCCTGTGGGTCCTGGTGGACGAACCCGTCCTGCGCCGCCCAGTCGGCTCGCCCAAGATCATGCGGGAGCAGATCGGCCACCTCCTGGAGGTCACCGAGCACCCGAAGATCTCCTTCCAGGTGATCCCTTTCGACACGGGAGCGCATGCGGGTCTGACGTGTTGCTTCAGTCTCCTGACCATCCCCGGCGGCGTGACCGTGGTCTACGCTGAGGATCTAACGGGCGGGCGGTTCATCGAGCGTCCCGAAGAAGTGGACCATTGGGCCACATGCTACGAGTCGATAAAATCGTCGGCCCTGCCGGTGAAACAGTCGGCGGACGTCCTCCGTCGCATCATGAAAGAAGATCATCATGGGTCTGAGTAGGGCGACGTGGCGAAAGTCGTCGCGCAGCTCAGGAAACGGCGGCAACTGTGTCGAGGTCGCCAGCCTGGACTCCGGGATTGGTCTCCGTGATTCCAAGAACCCGGACGGGCCGAAGCTGGTCGTGTCTCGCAATGCGTTCGCGGCGCTGGTGGCCGACCTGAAGCGCTGACCCCGGGCCTGGACTGGTCCAGCAGCCGCGCCGAACCCACACTGCTCATCACGATCAACCCTGCAACCGGACTCACCCGCGCCTCAATCGACCAAGCCCTCCCCTGGTCTAGCAGCCTGTGACCACTTGGCAGATCACAGTGGGACCCGCCCGGGAGGAGCTCTCGGAGTCCCGCCCCGAGGCTCTGCGTGCTTCTGGTAACGGACACATGGCCGCTGGCTGCCTTTCCCCGGGTCGTGCGCGTGGTGGGGGTTGCCTTTTTATCTGTTTAGTTCGGTGCTGGATGTGGGCGGCTGCTGTGCCTTCCGAAGGAGGCCCCGTTTCTATCGCTTGTTGCCGGTTACTGTCACGTTGGTTGCGGTCGTCGGTTCAGTTCGGGTGTTCATCTGCGGGTTGAGCACGGGGTGCGGTAGGGGCCGCCGCGCTCCGCGCGGCGAAAGCGGTCGGCGACGGCGGTGGGTGGCTTGGGTTGTCGATTGCCGCGCGCGTAGCGCGCTTTGGCGTCTTACCCCGCGTCTGCCTTCCCACAAGCACATCACCTCAGCTCAAGAACCGTACCAACGTGACGGTGACTGTCGGCAATGGGAGACGTGCGCTGTTGTCTTCGGAAGGCACCTCAGCCGCCCACCTGCAGTAACCACCTCATCCCGATAAAGCTGTGCTCAGCCTCCGGAGAGCGTTGGATGATCGGTTGCTGCAAGGGGCGTCCTTTCCTGTGTCGTAAACCTTAAGGAATGCGGTGACAATAATGTGGCGTGTCCAAAATGTCGGTGCATCCTATTGTGATCTTCCGGTAGGGTGGTGGTAATTGATTTGCGTTGGGAGGTGAGCCCCCCGGATGTCCGCACAGCTCGATGTCTTCGAAGGTGTCGAAATTGTTGGCGGTGTGCGTGAATGGGAAGATCGGGAGTGGTTTCCTCCCGGGCCGCAACTGGCCATATGCCTGTCCGGCGGAAAAGAGCACCTTGCCGACCTCAACGATGACGAGTTGCTGCAGGTCGCCGCCGCCGCGCGTAGGCAGACCTCCTGGGCACAAGCTCGGGAGTTGGCCGCGATCGCCGAACTCGCCCGGCGCCGCGACGATGCGGGAGAGCCCGACTACCGCACCCTGTCCGCGCGCGAGTCGGTCACGGAAGAGATCGCCGCTGCGCTCACCGTTACCGGCAACACCGCCGCCACGCTCGTCCACCTCGCCGAGCGTCTGATCGGCCCGCTCGCCAGCACTGGTGACGCCCTGGAAGCCGGTCGGATCGACATGGCCAAAGCCCGAGTCATCTGCGACACCACCGAGAACCTTCCAGACCAGGTGACTCAGCGCGTCGAGGCGGCCGCGCTGGAGAAGGCGTCCGCCCAGACCACCGGACAGTTGCGGCGTCGCATCAGGCGGATCGTTCAGCGTCTGGCCCCGGAGGCCATGGAAGAGCGCAGGCGGGAGGCGACACGGCAGCGGCGTTTGGAGCTATGGGACACCCCGTCCGGCACCGCCGACCTGGCTCTGTGCGACCTCGCCGCCGAAGACGCCCATGGGATCTACAACAAGATCACCGCCGCCGCCCACGGCCTCAAGGCTGACGGAGACACGCGCCCGCTACATCTGATCCGCGCCGACCTGGCCACAAACCTTCTCAACGGTGCGCCCCTGCCGGAAGCCATCGCCGCCGTCATTGCCAGAGCCACCGACCCTGAGCCCGGCCCCTCCGCGTGCGCTCACCACCCGGACTCCGGTGACTGTCCGCCCGAGCCGACTGCCACAGCCCACACGCCGTCCGTGGCCAGCCAGGCGGCGCCCCTTGCGAGCGACCGCGCTCCGGCGGTCGGACGTCTTGTCGCGGCCCACCTGCCTGAGCTGCCCATCCATTCAGCAGCGGCGCAAGGTCACGAGGTGGCGGCGGCCAGCGAAACGACCCACTACAGCGCCTCACCAAGGAATGTGACGGCGGTTGAGCCGCCCCTTGCGCCCATCAGCCTGCGCACCCATGGACGGATCATCCACGCGCGTGACCGCGTCCCGCCCCACGAACACCTCGCCGTCGTCCCTCAACCACCCCACCCGAGTTACGCGGACACGGCAGCGGTCCAATTGCCGCCCGCCATAGACAGCCACCCGCCGCCTCGGGCGCATGGCCGTCTCGCGGCCGCCGCCCGGCATCTGCCTGAGCAGGCCGATCGCGCTTCTGCCGACCATCAGACCGCCGAGTGTGCCGGTGGCGTTGAGCCTGAGGGTGCGGCGCCGGTCGTGTCGATCGGTGCCACCGCAGGTTCGGAGGCGCGCTCAGTGGACGACTCGTCCGGTCCTGGTGTCGCGGGAGTGGTCGCGATGCTTGAGCGGCGGCTTGGTCACCTGCGCGAACGTACCGCCGGTGCCGAGCTGCCCGGAGCGGTCGACCTCGCGGTTCGGCAGATCACTCGGCGGCTCGCTCCGCAGCGTGATGCCCTGTGCCAGGGAGATGCCGAGCGGCACGGGCGGCCCGGCTACCGTCCCTCGGCCAGTTTGCGTCGCGAGATCGAAGAACGGCACGCGACGTGCGTGTTCCCCACCTGCAACCGGGCCTCCCATCGCTGCGACCTCGACCACACCGTGCCTTGGAGGCCCGGCATCACCTGCCGCTGCAACCTGGCGCCGCTCTGCCGAAGGCACCACCGACTGAAGCAGAGTCCCGGCTGGAGTCTTCATCATGTTTGGCCCGGGGTGCTCGTGTGGACGACCCCGGCGGGAGCCTGGTACATCGTCCGTCCCGACCGTCAGTAGACGCGCGTGCGTTCGGCCTCGCCGAACGGGGAGTCAGCGGCCGGTCGTGCCGTCGATCAGTTCGCGGAGGATGTCCGCGTGGCCGGCGTGGCGGCCGGTCTCCTCGATCATGTGGGTCAGGGCCCAGCGGACGCTCGGGGCGGGCTTCCCCGGGCGGGGGACCGGTGCGCCGAGGTCGGTGCAGCCGTCGAGAACCTCGTTCGCGCGTTCGACCGCCTCTCGGTAGCGGGCCACGACTTCCGCCACGGTGTCTTCCGGCGCGGCGTGGAACGTCGCCTGCCAGTCAGTGACCCTGTCTCCGAGGAACGTCGCGCGCTCGACGAAGGTGAGGTGTTCGAGCAGGCCGAGCAGGTTCGTGCCGGACGGCACCCCGGCCGTCCTGACCTGCGGTTCGGGGGCGTCCTCGACCTTCGCCGCGATCGACGTCCGCAGGTAGTCGAGGAAGCCCCGCAGCACCTCGGACTCGCTGTTGCCGGTACGCGGCGGCGGGGTGTCGCGGCGTCGGGTGGTACTCATCCGAGGCTCCTTTCGCTAGGACGCGCCCAGTTTCATTCGGAGCTTGGGATTTGGCGCGATTGTTTGCTGTTCTGGCAAGATGCTCGCCGCGGTGGGGGACGGGGCTGCGGGGCCGTGGAGCCGGTGGGGAGCGTGGGTTCGTGCGGGCGGGGAGTCGTGGCACGTCGCTACCACTCGTGGCGCAGGTGGTCGCGATCCTCTTCTTCGGGCTTCTCGGCTACTTCTTCTTCAGCGTCGTCTACGAGCTTTCCGGCCACGGAGGGCGTTCTGTAGGCGCGGCCTACGGTTGGACGGGGGAGGAAGGCACCCTCACCGTGACGGGTGAGGAGCGCAGGAGTAGCGGTGGGCGCTCGTCCAAGAAGCAGTGCGTGGGTACCTTCGCGTCCGCTGATGGCGGGCTTGTCCGTGCCGGTGTGGACGTGCATCTCTCCGGGGACTGCGCGACGGGGCGTACCGAGGAAGCCTGGTTCGTCCCCGGGGACGACAGTTGGCTGCACTCCGGGCGGGACAGTGCTTACGACGGGTCCGGCGCGGGTTCGGGCGGTCTGATCGGCGCGCTCGTCTTCGTCAACCTCTTCTGTGGGCTGCTGGGGCTGGTGTGCGTCGTCTTCCTCTGGGGTTTCGGACGGGAGTTGGTCATCGACTTGTGGCGGCGTGCCGCAGGCGGGCGCGGTACGGCCCCGTGAGCGGGACGGCCCGCGCCCCAAGAGGGACGCGGGCCGTCGCAGCCGGGTGGGTCAGAAGGCCGCGGTGATGCGGGTGAACTCCCAGTTCTGCTGGTCTATGCCGCTGCAGTTGGGGGCTACGCCGCCGGTGGGGCAGGGGCGGTCGCGGTTGACCGACCAGAACGCCAGCCTTGCCAGGCCGCGGGAGTCGGCCCAGTCGCGGATCTGGGTCCAGGTCGCGGGAGTGGTCACCTCCCGCTGGTCGGACAGGCCGTTCATGCCGGAGATGCCCATGTGGGAGTAGGCGGTGGCGTCGGACCAGCCGAACGCGGACTTCAGCGCGTTCTTCAGGCCCTCGGACGCGCTGACGGTGCTGCCGTACATGTCGGAGCCGCCGGCGAAGTTGAACGGCATGATCGTGAAGATGTCCACGTCCGCCTGGAGTTCGGCGGCGCGGTCGATCAGGCGGGTGCCCCAGTAGTTCGGGCCGCCGGTACCGGTGCCGAACGTCAGGATCGTCTGGATTCCGGGGTTGTTCCGCTTGACGATCTTGAGGGCGTTGAGGATGCGGTCCTGGACTGCCTCGTTCTCGAACTCGTCGCTGTTCTCGATGTCGATGTCGATGGCCTTGAGGTCGTAGGCGTCGATGACCTGCTGGTAGGCGCCGGCGAGGGCCTCGGGGGTGGCGCAGTTCGGGCCCAGTTTGTTGCCGGACCAGCCGCCGATCGAGGGCAGTACGTCGCCGCCGGCCGCGCGGATCTGCGTGATCGCCTGCGCGTCGACGCCGCCCTGCAGGGGGCGGTTGCCGTCCCACGCCGGGCTGCAGCCGCCGCCCGACAGGATGAACGCCATCGTGAACCACTTGACGCCCGTGCTGTTCATGACGGTGGACGGGTTCGGCGGGTCGCCCCACCCCATGTACAGGTAGGGCGCGGCGTGCCTGGTCACGTCCGGTGTCGTGCAGCCGGTCGTGGTGGCGGTGACGGGAGCGCTCGCGGTGGACTCCCCGGCGGAGTTGTACGCCCGCACGGTGTAGGTGTGGCTTGAGCAGGCGGCCAGGTCGGTGATGGTGGCGCTCGTCGCCGACGTGGTGGCCCGGACGGTTGAACCCTCGTAGACGCGGTAGCCGGTGACCTGGCCGGAGGGGGCGGTCCAGGACAGGGAGAGCGAGGTGTCCGTCCGCGCGGTCACGGTGGGGGTGCCGGGGGTGGAGG
>NZ_SMLC01000091.1 GCF_004349245.1 Actinomadura sp. 6K520
CCCCAGTACTCCTCGTCGCCCGTCCCGGCACCCTCGCCGCCGCCCCCGCCGCAGACGATGGCCTCGGGCGGCCACCACGCCGGCCCCTACACCGGCCCGCAGCAGGTCTCGCCCGTCCCCGCGCAGCAGAACGCCCCGACGCTGGCGGACGCGGTCAAGGCCGCCCACCAGGAAGGCCAGGACTTCGGCGAGTCCGTCGCCCGCGACGCGCCCGCGCTGTGGCTGGAGGCCGTCCTCGCCCGCAAGCCGCGGATGCCCTCCGACCTGGAGGCGCGGCTCCTGCAGGGGTCCTCGCTGCCCATCGACTTCCTGCTGCACGACGAGGTGCGGCACGCGCTGCGCCGCGGATTCTGGGACGCCCTAGAACGTTCCCGCCGCTGATCCGGGCATCTGCCCAGGTCATCTGACGGGTACGCACCGGTATTGCGCGATCATCACTGATTCGGCCGCTTCGGCCGCGTGCCGACGGGTAGCGTTGAAGCGTGACGCATGTGACGGAAGACGATCTCGACGACCTGGAGTTCGACACCCTGCGCACCGGCGATCACATCTCGGCGGCGCGCCGGCTCGGCGAGCTGGCCGAGTCGGTGTCCGGTGGGGTGTCGCGCGCCAACGTCCTGCTGCGCGCCGGTGAGCAGTGGCAGCACGCGGGCAACCACGCCAAGGCCGCCGAGCTGTACCGCCGGGCCGTGGAGGACGGCGGGGAGACCTACGGCGATCCGCGCGCCTACCTCGCGGACGCCCTGTTCGAGCTGGGCCGCGCCGACGAGGCCCGCACGCTCGTCGACCAGATCCGCGCCGACAAGCCGCGTGACCCCGAGGTGTACCGCGCCGTCGCGGAGGTGCTCTACGCCCAGGGCGACGCGACCGGCGCCCACGAATGGGCGACCAGCGGCGCCGACGTGGTCCTCGCCCTGCGCGAACGCGCCGGCGTCGGCAGCGGCGGCGGCAGCGGTGGCGGCGGTGGCCCCGAGCCGGACGCGGTCGTCTCGGGTCCGGACGACGTCAACATCGCCGAGGACAGCCTCGAAGCCCTCCTCCGCCTCCGCTACCGCGCCCGCATAGACCTGGGCCGAGGCGAAGACGACTACGACGCCCTCCTGGACGACCTGCTCAAGAACGGCTGACCCCCACCCCCGCCCCGAGTGGGGTGGCGGCTACAGGAGGGTGACCAGTTCGCTCAAGGACTGGGCCACGGCGGCCGGGGGCTCGTGCTCGGTCACGGGCCAGCCGCGCAGCCGCGCCTCTCTAAGGGCCTCATCGTGCTTGGCGGAGGCGGCCCGGCCCGGATGGGTCCGGAGGTAGCCGCAGGGCGCCTCCGGCCAATCTGGGGGCATCGGAAGCTCATCGTGGGGCGAGCCCTCGCCGTGCAGGTGCAGCGGACGCGGGAGATCGGCGTCCACGAACAGGTAACCGCCCACGGGACGGTGCGCGGCGCGCTGGGCCAGCGAGATGCCGGGCAGCAGCGGCCCGGCGGCGCCGTGGGCGACGAGGACCAGCGGGGCCACCGGATCGGTCGCCGCGATGATCAGCGAGGCGCGGGCGATGTAGCGGGGGCCGGTGTCGGCCACGTCCGGCGCGACGACGTCCAGCCCGTACGAGCGGAGCATCTCCGGCAGATCGCCCCAGGATTTCGCGCCGGCGTCCGGCGCGTGCAGCAGGACCAGCGTTCCCGGCGTCATGTCACCCCCCACGGCACCGTACACGGCGGACGCGGGCGCCGGACGCGGGGTGGACGACCCGGGTGAATAGGGTCGTGACGTGAGCGATCGCGAAGAGCTGCTTCAGATGATCAAGGACAAGGCCGTGGTGCACGGGGACTTCGTGCTGTCCTCGGGGAAGCGGGCGTCCTGGTACGTGGACCTGCGCCGGGTGACGCTGGACGGGACCGCGGCGCCGCTGGTGGGACGGGTCATGCTGGACGAGACCGCCGACCTCGGCTACGACGCCGTCGGGGGGCTCACGCTCGGCGCCGACCCGGTGGCCGCGGCGATGCTGCACGCGTCGGCGGCCCGCGGCCGCGCGCTGGACGCGTTCGTCGTCCGCAAGGCCGGCAAGGCCCACGGGCTGCAGCGGCGCATCGAGGGCCCGGACGTCGCGGGCCGCCGGGTGCTGGCCGTGGAGGACACCTCGACCACCGGCGGATCCGTGCTCACGGCGGTGGCGGCGCTGCGGGAGGCGGGCGCGGAGGTCGTGGCGGTCGCGACGATCCTGGAGCGCGGCGCGGCCGGCCGCATCGCCGGGGAGAACCTCACCTACCGCCACCCCTACGACGTCGCAGACCTCGGCCTGGCCTGAATCGAACGCGGTTAGGAACGGTCACCGACGAACCACTGGCCGCGCTGCCCGTTCGGCTTCCGCGGCTGAACCTCGCCGTAGATGGTCACCTGCAGTGAGCCGCCGTTGGTTGCGACGACCTGGAGGGGGGCCTCGTCGTACTGGAGGATGTCGCCGTTGCTGAGCTGGCTGTTGGTGAGCACCTTGCCCTCGGCGTCGGCGACCCGGACGACGACGGTGGTGGGCTGGCCGATCACGCGGATCACCAGGGGGACCGCCGACTGCGGCGAGGTGGCGTTGTTGGTCGGGGATGGGTCGCCCCCACCCCCGCCACCACCGCCGGACGGCGCTCCGGATGTGACCGGGCCCTTCTGCTCGGGCTCGCCGGATATCGCGTCGACCAGTGCCATGGCGCCCACGACGAGAAGTGCCAGGGCGGCCATCACGGCCACGACCGCGATCAGAATGCGCGCGAGACCCCTAGGGTCCGACCGATGACGTCCCACATGGGGAGGTTAGCGATAACTGTCACCGCTGAGCGACGGACGTGACTCTTCGGGGCCATTCTTATTCGGACCCCGGTCCGATTTTGGCCCGCCCTTCATCACCTCGCGGATGATCGGGATGAGCGAGAGCAGGACGATCACCACCACGCCGGGCAGGATGTAGGACTCGATCTCCGGCACGTTGGCGCCGAGGAAGTGACCGAGCAGGAACAGCGACTCCGTCCAGAGCACGCCGCCGACCGTGTTCCAGACGAAGAACTTCTTGCGGTCCATGCCGAGCATCCCGGCGAGCGGGTTGAGGAACGTCCGCACGATCGGGATGAACCGGGCCAGCACCACCGCCTTGGCGGGACCGAACCGGTTGAAGTAGTACTCCGCCTTCTCGACCCACTCCTGCCGGAAGATCCGGGAGTCGGGGCGGTCGAAGAGCCGGCGGCCGTAGCGCTCGCCGAGCCAGTGGCCCGTCTGCGCGCCGGCGACCGCCGCGATCGGGCCGCCGATCATCAGCCAGGGCAGCGACAGCGGCTGGAACTCCTGCCCGTTGACGGTCGAGACCGCCGTGAGGATCCCCGCCGTGAACAGCAGTGAGTCACCGGGTAGCAGACAGCCGAACAGCAGTCCGGTCTCGGCGAAGATGATGGCGATGACGCCGATCGTCGCGAACGTGCCGAAGAGCTGCAGCCAGGCGGTCGGATGCAGCCACTCGGTGATGCTGAGGGGAAGGGTCATGAGCTCCACACGGCGAGCGTACCTTTCCACACGCTCCGAGAAGGCGGGATACTGATGGCGGACGGCATGCCCGACCCGGAAATCGTGTGGCCGGGCGCTCACCCCGGGTACGTGCACGACCGGGTGCATCCGCCCGGCCGGATGCCCACCGGCACCGACCCATTGAAAGGACGCTGATCAATGCCCATCGCAACGCCCGAGGTCTACGCGGAGATGCTCGACCGTGCGAAGCGCGACGGCTTCGCGTTCCCCGCGATCAACGTGACGTCCAGCCAGACGCTGAACGCCGCGCTGCGCGGCTTCGCCGAGGCGGAGAGCGACGGCATCGTGCAGGTGTCCACCGGGGGCGCCGAGTACCTCTCGGGCTCCACCGTCAAGGACATGGTCACGGGCTCGACCGCGCTGGCGGAGTACGCCCGGGTCGTGGCCGCCAAGTACCCGGTGAACATCGCCCTGCACACCGACCACTGCCCCAAGGACAAGCTGGACGGCTTCATGCGCCCGCTGGTCAAGATCTCGCAGGAGCGGGTGGCGCGCGGCGAGGAGCCGCTGTTCCAGTCGCACATGTGGGACGGGTCCGCCGTCGAGCTGCACGAGAACCTGCGGATCGCCGAGGAGCTCCTGGAGGAGTGCGCCAAGGCCCGGATCATCATGGAGATGGAGATCGGCGTCGTCGGCGGCGAGGAGGACGGCGTCGCCAACGAGATCAACGAGAAGCTCTACACGACGCCGGGTGACGCGCTCGCGACCGCCGAGGCCGTCGGCGTGGGCGAGAAGGGCCGCTACATCCTCGCGGCGACGTTCGGCAACGTGCACGGCGTCTACAAGCCGGGCTCGGTCAAGCTGCGTCCCGAGGTGCTCAAGGAGATCCAGGATGCGGTCGGCGCCAAGTACGGCAAGGAGAAGCCGTTCGACCTGGTGTTCCACGGCGGCTCGGGCTCCACGCTGGAGGAGATCCGCGAGGCGGTGTCGTACGGCGTCATCAAGATGAACGTCGACACCGACACCCAGTACGCGTTCACCCGCCCGGTCGCCGAGCACATGTTCCGCAACTTCGACGGCGTGCTGAAGATCGACGGCGAGGTCGGCAACAAGAAGCAGTACGACCCGCGCTCGTGGGGCAAGGCCGCCGAGGCGTCGATGGCCGCGCGCATCGTGCAGGCCGCGGAGAGCCTCCAGTCCGCGGGCCAGAAGCTCAAGTAGCGGACGAACCGGCGGGGGCCGGGCGGCGCGACGCTCGATTCGGCGGGCGCCGGGCCCGCCCGGCCCTCGGGTTGCTTGACGAAACCGCGGGTAGGCTGGCCGGGTGGCACTGCCCCGTACCTACGAGACACAGAACTGCTCGATCGCCCGGTCGCTTGAGGTCATCGGCGACCGGTGGACACTGCTGCTCATCCGCAGCGCCTTCGAGGGCGTGCGGCGCTTCGACGACTTCCAGGACGCGCTGGGCGTGGCGCGCAACGTCCTCACCGACCGGCTGAACCGGCTGTGCGACGAGGAGATCATGCGCCGCGTCCCGTACCAGGAGCGCCCGGAGCGCTTCGAGTACCGGCTCACCCGCAAGGGCGTCGAGCTGTGGCCGGCGATGATGACCCTGCTGATGTGGGGCGACCGCCACTACGCCCCGGGGGGCCCGCCGCTGATCGTCGGGCACCGCGGCTGCGAGGGCGGCCTGACGCCGCGGTTCACCTGCGACGTCTGCGGCAGCCCCCTCGGCCCGTCCGACGTTGAACCACGCCTCGGGCCCGGCGCCTGAGAATTCATAGTTGCTTCACGCAACTTAATGCGGTCCAATAAGTTTCATGAAGCAACTCGATGTGCGCAACGCCGCCCACATTGACCCCGCGCTGGACGACCTCCGGATCCGCCCGTACGGGATCACCGACCACGACCGCGTCCACCGGATGTCGGACCGCCTCTCCGCCGCCAGCCTCTACACCCGGTTCTTCTCGGGCACGCCCCGGCTCCCCGACCACTACGTCGGCCTGCTCGACGGGCTCGACCACTGGGACCGCGACGCCCTGGTGGCCCTGGACGGCGACGACATCGTCGGCATCGCCGAGTACGTCCGCGGCAAGAAGCGGCCCTGGCGCGCCGACATCGCCGTGCTCGTCGCCGACCCCTGGCAGCGCCAGGGCCTCGGGTCCGTCCTGGTCGGCTGCCTCTCCGAGCTCGCCGGACGGCGCGGCATCACCGAGTTCGACGCGGACGTCATCCTCACCAACCGCCCAGCGCTGCGCTTCGTCCACCACGGCTGGCCCGCCGCCCGCTCCACCACCGACGGCGGCTCCGCCCACTTCCACGTGCACCTCGCGACGATGGCCGCGACCGGCACGGCCGCGGAGGCGAGGGCGAACACGGCGGTCCGCGAGCGCGCAGCGCTTTAGGGGTGGACTGCCCGCCCCCGCGCGAACTTCCTGACGCGACCGTGACGGGCACCGGTCCGACCCGGGTTGATGGCATCGCGGCGGGGCTGCCTACGATGAGGCGCATGACCCAGAACCTGCTCGGCGGGCCTCCTCCGACCGAACTGCCGGACAACGAAGAGGCCCGGACGGCACTGGAGAACGGCATCGACCCGTTCGAGGTCGCCGCGCGCCACCCCGACTACACCGGCGCGTGGGCCGAGCTGGCGGACCGCGCCTTCGCCAACGGGAGCGTCATCGACTCCTACGCCTTCGCGCGCACCGGCTACCACCGCGGGCTCGACCAGCTCCGCCGCGCCGGCTGGAAGGGCCACGGGCCCGTCCCCTGGGAGCACGAGGCCAACCGCGGCTTCCTGCGCGCCCTGCACGCCCTCGGCCGGGCCGCGGCCGCCATCGGCGAGGACCACGAGGCCGAGCGCTGCAGGACCTTCCTCCGCGACAGCAGCCCCACCGCCGCGGACGTCCTGGCGAGCTGATCGAGCGTTCCGCGGGAGGTGAGGTGCGGTTTCCTCAGCTTCCGCGGAAAGGTAGGCTTTGATCGCAAGAGGCCCCATCGCTACTTGCGGCGACAGGGGCCTTCGTCGTGGGAAGGGAAAGTGGCATGCCTGCCATCGTTCTGGTCGGGGCGCAGTGGGGAGACGAGGGCAAGGGCAAGGCCACGGACCTCCTCGGCGGGGACGTCGAGTACGTCGTCCGCTACCAGGGCGGCAACAACGCGGGCCACACCGTCGTCATCGGCGACAAGAGCTACGCGCTCCACCTGCTGCCGTCCGGGGTGCTGTCGCCGGACGTCGTGCCCGTGATCGGCAACGGCGTGGTGATCGACCCGGCCGTGCTGCTGGGCGAGATCGACGGCCTGCGGGACCGCGGCATCTCCTGCGAGCGCCTGCTGATCTCGGCGAACGCGCATTTGATCATGCCGCACCACCGGGCCCTCGACAAGGTCACCGAGCGGTACCTCGGCAAGGCCCGGATCGGCACCACCGGACGCGGCATCGGCCCGGCCTACGCCGACAAGATCAACCGGATGGGCATCCGCGTCCAGGACCTGTTCGACCCGAACATCCTCACGCAGAAGCTCGACCTGGCGCTGCGCGAGAAGAACCAGGTCCTCACCAAGGTCTACAACCGGCGCCGCATCGACACGGGGCCGATCGTCCAGGAGTACCTGGCCTACGGCGAGCGGCTCCGGCCGTTCGTCGCCGACACCGCGACCGTCCTGAACAAGGCCCTGGAGGACGACAAGGTCGTCCTGCTGGAGGGCGCGCAGGGCACGCTGCTGGACATCGACCACGGCACCTACCCCTTCGTGACGTCGTCCAGCCCGACGGCGGGCGGCGCGTGCGCGGGCTCCGGCGTCGGCCCGACGAAGATCACCCGGGTGATCGGCATCATCAAGGCGTACACGACCCGCGTCGGCTCCGGACCGTTCCCCACCGAGCTGCTGGACGAGCAGGGCGAGTACCTGCGCAAGGCCGGCGGGGAGTACGGCGTCACCACGGGACGCGACCGCCGCTGCGGATGGTTCGACGCCGTCATCGCCCGCTACGCCACCCGCGTCAACGGCATCACGGACTACTTCCTCACGAAGCTGGACGTGCTGTCCGGCCTGGAGCGCGTCCCGGTGTGCGTCGCCTACGAGATCGACGGTCGGCGTGTGGACGAGCTCCCCATGACGCAGACCGAGTTCCACCACGCCAAGCCCGTCCTTGAGTACCTGGACGGCTGGCAGGAGGACATCACCGGCGCAAAGACCTTCGAGGACCTCCCGGCCAACGCGCGGGCGTACGTCCGCGCCCTGGAGGAGATGTCCGGCTGCCGTATCTCCGCGATCGGCGTCGGCCCCGGGCGCGACCAGACCCTGTCACTGCGGTCCCTGGTCTGACGTGGTCGAGGTCCACGGCCACCGGGGGGCGCGTGGTCTCCGCCCGGAGAACACGCTGCCCGGCTTCGCCCGCGCCCTGGAACTGGGCGTGGACGCGATCGAACTGGACGTGGGCATGTCCGCCGACGGCACGGTCGTCCTCAACCACGACCAGACGCTCTCCCCGGTGAACCTCGCCGACACCGCCCCCGCCTGGCCCGGCGACCCCGCCTTCCCCTACGTCGGCAAGCGCGTCCGGGACCTGACGGCCGCCCAGCTCCGCACGGTCGACGCGGGCACCCGCCGCCACGAGGCGTTCACCCAGATCCCCGTCCCCGGCGCGGTCATCCCGACCCTCGCCGAGACATGTGCCCTGCTGGCCCCCACGGGCGTCACGCTGGCCGTGGAGCTCAAGACCGACCCCGGATGGCCCATCGAGGCCGTGGAGCGCCTCACGGACGCCGTGGCGGCCGTGCTGACGTCCGCGGGCCTGGCCGGCCGCTCCCGCATCCTCGCCTTCGACTGGCGCGTCCTGACCGTGGCCCTCCGCGACCACCCCGCCTTCACGCGCGTGGCCCTGGTCGAACGCAAGACCGTCCTCCCGGACACGCCCTGGCTCGCCGGTCTGCCCCCGGACGACCCGGTGAGCGCCGCCGCGAGGATAGGCGCAACCGTCCTGTCCCCGGAACACGCCATGACCACCCCGGACCTGGTGACCAGCGCCCACGCCCACGACCTCCAGGTGGCCGTCTGGACGGTGAACACCCCGGAAGAGGCGGCCCGCTTCACCCACTACGGGGCCGACGCCCTGGTCACCGACTACCCCGATCGCCTCCAACACCTGCGCGCGAACCGCTAGAGGCGCTACAACCAGCCGTTGCGGCGGAAACCCCGGTAGAGGGAGAAGCAGGCCATGGCTATGACGCAGAGGATCATGGGGTAGCCGAAGCGCCAGCGGGTCTCGGGCATGAAGTCGAAGTTCATGCCGTAGACGCCCGCTATGGCGGTGGGGACCATGAAGATGGCGCCCCAGGCGGAGATCTTGCGCATGTCCTTGTTGTCGGCCACGGTGACCTGGGTCATGTGGGCCTGGAGGATGGGATTGAGGAGCTCGTCGTAGGACTCGACCTGCTCGCGGACGCGGGTGAGGTGGTCCTCGACGTCGCGGAGGTACTCCTTTATCTCGGCCGGGACGAAGCGGCGGCCGGAGAGGTTGCGCAGCGGGCCGGCGAGGGGGCCGACGGCGCGCTTGAGCTGGATGACCTCGCGCTTGAGGCGGTAGATGCGGCGGGACTCGTCGGTGCGCTCCGGGGAGAAGACGGCCTCTTCGACCTCGTCGATGTCCTCCATGACGGCGTCCGCCACGCAGACGTAGCCGTCGACGACGCGGTCGGCGACGGCGTGCACGACGGCGGCGGGGCCGAGCGCGAGGCGTTCCGGCTGCTTCTCCAGGTCGCGGCGGACGGAGCCGAGCTCGCCGTGGGCGCCGTGGCGGACCGTGACGACGAAGTCGGGGCCGCAGAACAGCATGATCTCGCCGGTCTCGACGACCTCGGTGCCGCCCGGCGCGGAGGCGGGGCCGCTCGCGACGTACCCGACGGTCTTCATGACGACGAAGTGGACGTCGTCGTAGCGCTCCAGCTTGGGCCGCTGGTGGGCGTGGATGGCGTCCTCGACGGCGAGCGGGTGGAGGCCGAAGACCTCGGCGAGGTCGGCGAGCTCGGTGGCGGACGGCTCGTGGAGGCCGACCCAGACGTAACCGGCGCTGTCGCCGTCGGGGACGAGGCGGCCGTCGCGGATGAGGCGGACGGCGTCGGCGACGGTGTCGGTGGAGACGCGGTGCCCGTCGATGTAGGCGGCCCAGTCGATGACGGCGGAGCCGCGGTGCGGCGCCTGGACGCCGGTGGGCCGGCCGCGCGTCTTGAACAGGACGCGGCTCGGGCGGACTCGTGTCATGGCCATGAGGTGCTCCTAACCCGCCGGCCACGCACGGAGCGCGCGCTCAACCCAGGCTGGTCAGCGAAGGGAGCGCGCGAAGGCGATGGCCGGACGCCAGATGGAGGCGGACGGTCGGACAGTCCGGTTCGGACTGTGAGGGTTTTCCGGCGAACCGCAAGGATCACCAGGACTCATCCCGACCACCTCCTTTCACACCTCGGTCAAGCCGGTGGCAGCCTATCAGCCGACATTTGAGACGCCGTCCAGAACGGATATGTTCGCTGGCCCCCGACGTGAGTGCGGTCACCCGGGGGTCCGCCGCCCCGGCGCCCAGTATGCTCGCGTGACGTGCGAGTACTCGTCCTTGGATCGGGTGGCCGCGAGCATGCGCTCGCCCGCGCCCTGCACCGCGACCCTGCCGTCACCGCCCTCCACTGCGCCCCGGGCAACCCGGGCACGGCCGAGATCGCGGCCAACCACCGGCTCGACCCGACCGATCCGGTCGCGGTGACGGAGCTGGCCGGGCGGCTGCGGGCCGACCTGGTGGTCGCGGGCCCCGAGGCGGTGCTGGTCGCGGGGGTCGGCGACGCGCTGCGCAGGGCGGGGGTCCCGTGCTTCGGGCCCGACCGCGCCGCCGCCCGCATCGAGGCGTCCAAGGCGTTCGCGAAGGAGATCATGGCGAAGGCGGGGGTCCCGACCGCCGACGCGCGGATCTGCGAGTCCGCCGCGGCGGCGGACGAGGCGCTGGACTCCTTCGGTCCGCCCTACGTGGTGAAGGACGACGGCCTGGCCGCGGGCAAGGGCGTCGTCGTGACCGAGGACCGCGCCGCCGCGCACGAGCACGCCACGTCCTGCGAGCGGGTCGTGATCGAGGAGTTCCTGGACGGCCCCGAGGTCTCCCTGTTCGCCCTGTCCGACGGGCAGCACGCCGTTCCGCTGCTTCCCGCGCAGGACTTCAAGCGCGCCTACGACGGCAACGACGGACCCAACACGGGCGGCATGGGCGCCTACACGCCGCTGCCCTGGGCACCGCCCGGCCTTGTGGACGAGGTCATGTCCACGGTCGTCCAGCCCACCGTGGACGAGATGCGACGCCGCGAGATCCCCTATGTCGGTGTCCTGTACGCGGGGTTGGCGCTGACGTCCAAGGGCGTGCGCGTGGTGGAGTTCAACGCCCGTTTCGGTGACCCCGAGGCCCAGGTCGTCCTGGACCGCCTGGCCACACCCCTGGCGTCGCTGCTGCAAGCCTGCGCGATCGGGGGCCTCGACCCGCAGTTCCGCCCGGAATGGCGTCCCGGCGCGGCCGTCACCGTCGTCCTGGCCGCGGAGGGTTACCCGGCCGCCCCGGTGAAGGGCGACATCATCACGGGCCTGGACGAGGCCGCCGAGGTCGAGGGTGCCTACGTCCTCCAGGCGGGCACGAAACTGGACGCGGACGGACGCCTCATCGCGAACGGCGGCCGCGTCCTGAACGTCGTGGGAACCGGCCCCGACGTGCCCACCGCCCGCGCCACCGCCTACGAGGCCCTGTCCCACATCACCCTCCGCGGCTCCCACCACCGCACCGACATCGCCACCCTTAATGGGCCCCCGCCAACGTGACCACACCGGCCACCGCCGCAACCACGCAACAAGCCCGGCCGTCGCGATCGCGTCCGAAGGCAGGTTTCGAGCCTGCGAGAAACCTGATCGCGCAGCGAGCCCCCAGGGCGAGACGTAGCGATGCAGCGATCGCACCGCGGTGCCGCCGAAGGAGGGCCCCCAAGGCCCGACGCCAAGGCGACGCCATAATGAACACGTGATCGAGCGTTACACACTTCCGGAGATGGGGCGCGTCTGGAGCGACGCGCACAAGTACGAGCTGTGGTGCCGGGTGGAGGTCCTCGTCGTCGAGGCCCACGCCGAGGCCGGCACGATCCCGCCGGAGGTGGTGGAGCCGGTGCGCAAGGCGCCCCCGCCGACGCCGGAGGCGGTCCACGAGATCGAGGCGGTCACGCAGCACGACGTGATCGCCTTCCTCTCGGCGTGGGCGGACAACACCGAGCCCCGGGAGGCCGCCCGGTACGTCCACTTCGGCATGACGTCGTCGGACCTGCTCGACACCGCGCTCGCGCTGCAGCTCGTCGAGGCGACCGACATCCTGCTGGCGAAGGCCGACGCGCTCGTCGCGACGCTCCGGGACCACGCCCTGGCGCACCGGGCGACGCTGCGGGTCGGGCGGACGCACGGCATCCACGGCGAGCCGGACGTGTGGGGGCACCGCGTCGCCGACTTCGCGTTCGCCATGGCCCGCTCCCGGGACCGGCTCCGGCGCGCCGGGGAGGCCGTCGGGGTGATGGCGATCTCCGGCGCGGTCGGGACGTACTCCAACATCGACCCGGCGGTCGAGCTGCACGTCGCGCGCAAGCTCGGGCTGCGGAGCGCGGACGTGTCGACGCAGGTCGTGATGCGGGACGGGATCTCCGAGTGGGTGTCCGCGCTGGCGATCATGGCCACGGTGTGCGAGGCGGTCGCGCTGGAGGTCCGGCACGGGCAGCGCACCGAGGTCCGTGAGCTGTGGGAGCCGTTCGGCAAGGGCCAGAAGGGCTCGTCGGCGATGCCGCACAAGAAGAACCCGATCATCTCCGAGCGGCTGGCGGGGATGGCGCGGATCGTGCGGGCGCAGATCGTCCCGGTGCTGGAGGGCATCCCGCTCTGGCACGAGCGCGACATCTCGCACTCGTCCACGGAGCGGATCGCGCTGCCGGACGCGTCCATCGCCCTCGACTACATGCTGCACCTCACCAATCGCCTCATGTCCGGACTTGTCGTGGACGAGCGGCAGATGCGGGCCAACCTGGACTCGACCGGCGGCCTCATCTACACCTCGACCGTGCTGCTGGAGCTGGTCGAGGCGGGCATGTCACGCGACGACGAGGCCTACCCACTCGTCCAGAAGGCCGCGATGGAGACGTGGGAGAGCGGCACACCGTTCCGCGAGACGCTGCGCAAGCACGCCGCCGAGGCGAACCTCACGCTGGACGAGGCGCGCCTGGATGAAGTGTGCCGCCCCGAGCGTTTCGTCGAACGCCTCGGCCCGGTCTTCGACCGCCTGGCCGAACTCCGCTGACTCCTGCGCCGGCCCCACGGGAGGGACCTTGACCGCGACCCTGATCGAACTGAACATCTACCCGCTCAAGAGCGCCGGCCGCACCGCTCTGCGCCACGCCGAACTGGCGGCCACCGGGCTCCGGTTCGATCGCGAGTTCATGCTCGTCACCCCCGAAGGCCGCTTCCTGTCGCAGCGGGACCACGCGGAGATGGCGCTGCTGCGTCCGTCCTACGACGGCGAGGTCCTCACGGTGCGCGCCCCGGACGTCCCGGCGCTCGTGCACAAGGCGACCGGCGACGGCGAGGTCCGGGACGTGGCCGTCGCCCGCGCGGAATGCCAGGGCGTCGACCAGGGCGAGGAGGCGGCCGCGTGGTTCTCGGCCCTGCTCGACCGGGACTGCCGGCTGGTGCGCTTCACCGGCCACCGGCCGACGTCGCGCGGCGGCGGCGAGGTGATGTTCGCCGACGGCTACCCGCTGCTGCTGATCTCCGCCGAGTCGCTCGCCGACCTCAACGGGCGCCTGGACGAGCCGCTGCCGATGAACCGGTTCCGCCCCAGCCTCGTCGTCGAGGGACTCGGCGCGTACGGCGAGGACTCCGCGCGGCTCCTGCGCATCGGCGAGACCGTCATCGAGGCGGTGAAGCCGTGCAGCCGCTGCATCATCACCACCACCGACCAGGAGACCGGCGAGCGCGGGCGCGAGCCGCTGCGGACGCTCGCCGCCTACCGCACCCGTGACCGCGGCATCCAGTTCGGCCAGAACTGCGTCCCCCGCACCCTCGGCACCCTCACGCTCGGCGACCCGGTGGAGGTCCTGGAAACGCGCTGAGCCGACCGGCCGGCATCACCGGTTCAGCCGACGACCTCGCCGGTCTCGTTGCCGTACCGGTCCTTGATCGCGGTCGGAACGATCTCCACGGTGAGGCCGGGAAGCGAGGGGACGGCCGTGCTCCCGGCCACGGGACGGAGGGCGGCTCTGAGGTCGTCCAGGGCGGCCGGAGGGACGTGCACGTCCAGGACGTCCTCGAACGGCTCCTCGACGGCGAACGCCTCGCCGGGGCGGAAGGTGAGCCGGGTGGTGTCGGCCTCCAGGATCAGTTCGCGGCCGAACGGGAGGCGGGACTGGAGGGAGTCGGCGATCGCCCGTGCCTGAAGAGCGCCGATCCGCAGCGTGGTCGCCCCGGGGCCGCGTTCCCAGTCCGCCCGGGACACGTACAGGAGGCCGCCGCTGGAGCCGTCCCGCGCACTGCCGTCCTCGACTGCGCGTGCGACATCGGGGAGGGACATCAGGGACCGGCGGTCGACGTCGGTGACGAACAACGGCAGATGCGGCGCGAGCACCTCCATCATCCGGTCGGCGTTCCACTGCCGCAGCGCCTCGTACTCCTCGCTCGCCAGCCCGACGACCTGCAGGAACTCGACCCGGCCGTGCGGGGTCGCGATCTCCCCGAGTTCGGGGTCGGCGACGAACGCGACCGCGCGGATCTCGGAGTCCTCGTGGTCCGCCCTGAGCGGCCCGTTGGCGTTCATGTGGTGTCCGGGCCCGAACCGGTTGCCGGAGGCGAACACGTACCGGCCGAGGTTCTGCAGCAGGTTCAGCGCCCACGCCGGCGGCATCTCCTCGCCCGGGTCGCGGGCGACGCGGAACGTGAACTCGAAACCCCAGCCCGACTCGTCCGGAACCTGCGAATCCTTGGTGTACAGCTCGCTCATGCCGTACGAGACGCAGTGCCAGTGCGGAACAGGCTCGGTCCGGGGATAGACGCTGATCCCGTCGAGCGGGTCAGGGCCGCCCATCGACCATTTGTGGAGGGTTCCGAAGTGCAGTGGACTGGTGTCCCCGTAGAGGGGTCGCAGGGCGTCGTCGATGGCGGCCCAACCGGGCGATTCGTCCATGGATGATCATCGTAGACCGCACACCGGCGCCACGCCGCCCCTACGCTCACCTTGGGAATTTCCCGTGGGAGGCGAACCTTCCGGGCGCTTCGCGTGTCTCAACGAGCAGAACCGGCGTCACCGTGGCTCGGACGGGCAATACACGTCCGAGCCGATGGTTTACTGGGGTCGCGTTGGCGCAGAGGGGGACACCGTTCGGCGCGCTCAGCCCTCGTGCTCCCACCTGAAGGCACGTTTTTCCGCACCCGAGAAGGAGACTAGGCGGCATGAGCATGGGCCACGAGGTTCGGTACCGCGTGCGCGGGGGCCGGCAGCTGCACGGCACCGTATTCATCCAGGGGGCGAAGAACGCCGTCCTGCCGATGATCGGCGCCTCGCTGATGGCCGCCAAGGGACGGACCGTGCTGCGCAACGTCCCGATCATCGAGGACGTGCGGCGGGCGGTGGAGCTCGCGCGGGCCGTGGGGGCGAAGGCCGAGCTGCACGAGACCGAGCGCACCCTGGTGATCGACGCCTCCTCGTTGAGCAGCCCCGTGCTGCCCGCGGAGATCGCGTCCCGGTTCCGGGGGTCGTTCCTGTTCGTCCCGGCGCTGCTGCACCGCCTCGGCGAGGCGGTCATCGAGGGCGTCGGCGGCTGCAACCTCGGCAGCCGCAACCTGGACTTCCACTACAACGGCTTCAAGCGGATGGGCGCCACGGTCACCGAGCACGTGGCCGACAACGGCGACGGCATCATCCACATCAAGGCCGGCGACCTGCGCGGCGGAACGCTCTACTGCGACACCCCGTCGCACACCGGCACCGAGAACCTGATCATGGCGGCGGCGCTGGCGCACGGCACCACGCTGATCAAGAACGCGGCGCTGGAGCCCGAGGTGCTGGACAACATCGCGATCCTGCAGGCGATGGGCGCCAAGATCGGCGGCGGCGGCACCGGGTTCATCACCGTCGAGGGCGTGGACGAGCTGACCGCCGTCGAGCACACCGTGATGCCCGACCGGATCGACGCCGGCGTCTTCGTGATGGCCGCCGCGATCACCGGCGGCGACCTCAGCCTCGTCGGCGCCAGCCTGGCGCACCTCGGCGTCGCCGCCGACAAGCTGGAGCAGATGGGCGTGGAGTTCAACCAGCAGGGCGCGGTGCTCCAGGTCCGCCGCGAGCGGACGCTGCGTCCGATCAACGTCATCACCGACGAGTACCCGGGCTTCGCCACCGACCTGCAGTCCCCGATCATGGCGCTGTCCTGCCTGGCGGAGGGCCCGTCCTACATCTACGAGCGGATCTTCGACGGCCGGTTCAAGCTGGCCGACGAGCTCGGCAAGATGGGCGCCGACATCGAGGTGGACGGCAACCGCGCGAAGGTGAACGGGCCGGGCCCCCTGCGCGGCGCCGAGGTCGAGGCGCACGACCTGCGCTGCGGCAGCGCGCTGGTGCTGGCCGGCCTCGCCGCCGAGGGCGAGACGACGATCACCTCCGCCTACTACCTCGACCGCGGGCACGCCCACACCGCCGAGCGCCTCTCCCAGCTCGGCGCCGAGATCGTCCGCGAGGCCGACTAACCGGCCCGTGCCGGCCGGCACGGGCCAGGGGCACGGGGGGCCGCCGGTCGGCACGGGGACATCCGGACGGCTTGATTCGGCCGATTGTGGCCCCATCCTGACCAACTTTGACGTGACACCTGACGAGCGCTGTAACGCCGCGGCGGGAAGTCGTTGCGGCAATGCGTTACGGAGCGGCTACACAGCGCTTGATCACGGCACCCCGCGGGACGTCCTGACAATCCGCTGAGCTGGGAAGTAAACCGGTGGAACGGTCCGCTTCGGCCGGACCGTAACGCGGTGAAAATTCACCGTCAGTGATCACCGATCATGGAACAACGGATCACTCGTCTTTCCCCGCGGCCCGGCAGCGGGACGGACGAGCCACCGCCCGCCGGTAAACCAAACGCACCCCGGAGGGGTCTCTCTAGTGCGCACCAGCGCCGTGGGAGGCCCCTTCGGGTGTTTTCGGGTCTTGTTTTTCAACTTCGGACACCCGAAGATGCAGGATCAAGGCTGGCCGAATGGTGACAAATTACTGACCAGGGGGTCCCGTAGGTTACTTTTTCGCCGCACTCTTGATTCGATTTCGCGTCCGGGTGTCACACATCGCCGCCCTGACCCGATCTGCCAGCAGAAGGGTTCCTCCGCTTCTGGTCGGTGGGCCGGGGTGACGAGGGAGTCCCCTCCGCTGTCAGGAAGCGGAAGGGGGCGCGGGAAGAAGGTCTCTTCCGCTGATGGGTGGCGGGTGGGGGCTGCGGGAAGAAGGTCTCTTCCGCTGATGGGTGGTGGGAGGGGGCTGCGGGAAGGCGGATCGCACGGGAACTGCGGTGCTGGGCAGAAGGCAGGGCGACAAGCCATGAGTCAACCGTTAGGCGGAGCGTGCGCGAACGCGTGGTCGGGGTCGGACCCCCGCCGAGAGGATGGACCGGAAGCGAGCGATCATCGATGACGGCCGCACGAACGGGATCGGTCACCCCCGACCTCACGATCGGCGTCGTAGGCCCGCATGACCTGGTCGAAAGGGTCATGCTCATGGGCCACGGCCCCACGCCGGTACCGAGCCGGCTGGTGGCCGCCGCATACCGAGACGAACAGGAGGCGGCCGACAAGGTCGTGCGGCTGGGATCGGGCGTCGACGTATGCCTGTTCGCCAGTCCCGTCCCCTATGACTTCGCACGCAAGGCGGGCGTGCTGACCATGCCCGCGACGTACGTCCCGCTGAACGGTGCCGCCCTGCAGGGCGCCCTGCTGCGGGCCTCCCTCGACGACCGCTTCGACCCGGCCAGGGTGAGCATCGACGTGCTCGGCCGCGCCGAGGTCGAGGAGGCGTACTCCGAGATCAGCCTGGGCACCGAGCAGGTCCACCTGCGCGAGGAGGCCGCGGGCCCCGGCACGCTCGCCGCCTTCCACGAGCGGCTGTGGCGGCGCGGCGCGACGACCGTCGCGATGACCTGCGTGCACGCCACCGCGGAGCGGATGGAGATGGCCGGGGTGCCGACGCTGCGGGTCCGCCCGACCGGCGCGGCGATCCGCAGTTCCCTGCAGACGGCGGCGCTGCTCGGCGCGCACCACCGGCTGGAGGAGTCGCAGCTCGTCGTGGTGCTGGTGGACGTGCCGACGCTGCGCGAGACACCGCGCCGCGTCACCCCGCGGTACTGGCGCGACGAGCTGAAGCTCGCGCTGCACCGGGTGCTGCTCCAGGAGGCGCACCGGATGAACGCGTCGGTGTGGCCGCTGGACGACCACAGCTACCTGGTCATCGCGACGCGCGGCTCGGTCACCGCGTCCACCGAGGGGTTCCGGACGCCGCCGTTCGTGGAACGCGTCCGCGAGGAACTCGGTCTCGCGATCGAGGTCGGCATCGGGATGGGCCGCACCGCGCACGAGGCGGAGAACCACGCCCGCGCCGCACTGGCCCGGTCGCAGAGCTCGCAGCGGGCGCAGGGCTTCGCCCTGGACCGCGACGGCCGGGCCCTCGTCCCCGCGCCGCGCACCCCGCCGCGGACGCCGCCGCAGGCCAAGCCCAAGGGCCTGGAGATCCTCGCGCGCCTCGCCGACAAGCTCGGTGACCAGGAGCAGCCGCTGATCGTGGACGCGGAGAACGCCGGCAAGATGCTCGGCGTCACGCCCCGCACGGCCCGCCGCCTCCTGCGCACCCTCGTCGAGGAGGGCCTCGCCTGGCCGCTGCCCCCGAACCGGACACCGCAGCCGGGCCGCCCCCGGCAGCTCTACCGCCTCATCGTCGAGAAGCTGGGGCCCGCGAAGACCGGCTGAGGGTTCCGTGGACAGGGAGGGCTGGTGGAGTGCGTCGCCGCACTTCACCAGCCCTCCCTGGGATTCGGGCCGGACGCCTGCGGGGCGTCCGGCATCCCGCTCGGCCCCTCAGCCCCTTGCCTTCGCGATCGCTTCCCGCAGGGCCGGGACGATCTCCCCGGACCAGCGGCCGAGGGACATCGTGTCCGGCGTTCCCCCTCCCTGCGAGAAGAGCATGAATCCGGACGCGTCGTGCTCCAGCACCGCTCCGGTCAGTTCCTCGACCCACTGTTCCGCCGAACCGCCGATCCAGCGCCCGCCGTCTTCGCGGGTGGCGCGAAGCGGACGGTCGGTGATGCGTCCGGGGAGATTGAAGACCGTGCGGACGTCGCGCGGATGGCGGCCCGCCGCCGCGGCTGCCTCGTCAATGACCGGTCGCGACGTCCGGTACCGTTCGCTGAGCCAGTCCGCCGCGTGCCCGGGGATCCAACCGTCGGCCACCCGGCCGGTCGCGGCCAGCGACCTGCGGCCGACCGATCCCGTCCACACGGGCGGCGCGGCCACCGGAGCCGGCTCGATCTCGTTCACCCGATAGTGGCGCCCCCGGTGGGTGACCGGCGGACCGCCACCGGACAGCTTCTTGACCAGGCTGATCGCCTCCTCGAAGGCGTCCACGGCGTCGGCCGGCAAGAGCCGTGGCACTCCCATGTCGCCGATGCGGTCCCACAGCCCGCCCGCGCCCATGCCGAGGACGACACGGCCGCCGGACAGCGCCGACAGCGACGTCACCGTCCGCGCCAGCATGGGGGCGGGCCGGGTCGGCAGGTTGGTGACGTTGGCGAAGCCCGAGATGTGGCGCGTACTCCCGAGAAGGAAGCCGATGGAGGCATAGGCATCGAGCCGCTGGCCGATGTAGGGGTGGTCCGACAGCGAGAAGAGGTCCAGTTCGTCCCGGTCGGCCTGCTGGACCATCCGCGTCAGTGCCGGACCGTCGTCGATGACGCTGTGCGCACCGAAACCGAAGACGACTTCATGTGCGGACGATGCTCTGTCTTTCACTCTGTGTGCTCCATCGCCGTCACCCCCATGGCGGGTCACCATGCGTACGCCTCAGGTGCGGGCTTGACCCCGTTCGGGCCGGGCGGCGGGAACAGTTCCTCCAGCCTCGCCGACGCGCCGTCGTCCGGCGTCACGTCCAAAACGCCGCCGCCCGTGGCGAACCAACGGCCGATGATCTCCTCGGTGATGCCCGGGTCGGCCGACACCCCCCGGGCGAACTTAGCGCACCCGTAGCCTCCGCCAACGACAACTACCGTACGGCTCATGATTTGCACGCTCCCATGAACAATGCTTGAGTTCGTGTCGCGAACAATAACAGTTCGTACTACGAACAACAACCCGGGTGTTCGGGAGGTGTCGATTTCACTGGTTGGCGGCGGTCTCCTCGTCCGGGTCCTTGAAGACGACGGGAACCTCGTTGTCCAGCACGACCCGCCCCAGCAGCCCGGCGAGCGCGTCGCGCTCGGCCGGGCTGAGGCTCGCCGGCAGTTCCTCGATCCGCCTGCAGGTCTCGTTGTAGAAATCTGCGGCGAGCTTGGCACCCCTGTCCGTGAGCGCGACCCGTACCGCGCGCGTGTCCCGCGGATCCGGTTCACGCCGGACCAGGCCGTTGCGCTCGGTCCGGTCGACCAGGCCGGTGAGGCTCGATCTGGCCAGCCTCAGCATCGGCCCAAGCTCGCTCATGCCGTACGACCGCGCCATCAGCACGCACAGCAACTGCCCCTGTTGCGGGGTCAGCCCGTACTCCCTGCCCGACTCGGCGTACACGGCATTCACCAGGAACGAGGATCGCACCAGCGCGCCCACGATCCCGACCCCGCCGTCCTCATGCTTAGCCACCCGGCCAGAGTATCCCGGACACGCTCTAAAGTTCGCACGACGAACTAATCAGACACCGGATGCCCCTGTCGGGGCGTACTCGTGTTTCCCTGGCCGTTGCCAGCACGAACTAGTCGTGTCGCCAATTGCGGTGGGGGAAGGCTTTCGCCACGGCCAGGAAGGCGTCGTTCTCCTCCGGGGAGCCGATCGAGACGCGGGCGCCCTCACCGGCGAACGGGCGGACGCTCACCCCCTGGGCGTCGCATGCGTCGGAGAACTCCATCGTCCGTTCGCCGAGGCGCAGCCAGACGAAGTTGGCCTCGGTCGGCGGGACCGCCCAGCCGTCCTCGACGAGGGCGCCGCGGACGCGGTCGCGCTCCTTCACCGTCCCCTCGACGCGTTCGAGCAGTTCGTCCGTCGCCCGCAGCGACGCGACGCCCGCCGCCTGCGCCACGGAGTTCACGCTGAACGGCAGGAACGTCTTGCGGATCGACTCCGCCACCACGGGGTGCGCGACGAGGAAGCCGATGCGCAGGCCGGCCAGCCCGTACGCCTTGGAGAACGTCCGCAGGATCGCGAGGTTCGGGCGGTCGCCGTAGAGGGTGAGGCCGTCGGGGACCTCGTCGTCGCGGATGTACTCGCGGTACGCCTCGTCCAGCACGACGAGGCAGTCGGCGGGGACGCGGTCCAGGAACGCCTCCAGCTCGGCGCGGCGGACGGCCGTGCCCGTGGGGTTGTTCGGGTTGCAGACGAAGACCAGCCGCGTCCGGTCGGTGATCGCGTCGGCCATCGCGGTGAGGTCGTGGGTCTCGTCCCGCAGCGGCACCTGGACGCCCGTCGCGCCCGACAGCGACACCAGCAGCGGGTACGCCTCGAACGACCGCCACGCGTACACCACCTCGGCGCCCGGCTCGGCCACGGCCTCCAGGAGCATCTGCGTCACCCCGACGGACCCGCAGCCCACGGCGACGTGGTCGGCGGGGACGCCGCAGAACGACGCGATCTCCTCGGTCAGCGCGGTGGCGTTGTTGTCGGGGTAGCGGTTGACGTTCCGGGCGGCCGCGCCGATCGCGTCCACGACCGACGGCAGCGGACCGTGCGGCGACTCGTTGGACGACAGCTTGAATGAGCGGCCCTCGGGCGACACCACGACCTTGCCGGGCTTGTAAGCCACGAACCGGTCGAGGACGGAGCGGAAGCGCGGAGTGGTTGCCTCGGACACCGTTGTCCTCCAGATTGCACAGGGGTGATGGGGCCAGCCTACGCAGCGCCTTCCGGCACGCGGTACACCGTTACGCGGTATGCCGCATCATCCAGCACAGTGCCACGATCCGGACGAACTCCCAGTCGCGCACGTTCTCCGGCCACCAGCCGCGGTTGACGGCGTCCTCGGCGAACCGGTGCAGGTACCTCAGCAGTTCCTGCCTGCCGGCGGCGCCGAGTTCCTCCCGCAGGCTGGCGACGTGCTGGTCGACCGCCGCGGCCAGTCCCGGGGTGTCGGCCATCTGCGCGATGCCGGCGTCTCCGATGTCCTGGACGAGCATGACGAGCGCTTCGGGCGAGTCACCGTTCATGGCTCGCGAAACTAGCAACCACCCGGCGACGCACTGAAATCGGCCCTGCTCAAGAAGGAGGGCGAAGCGCGGCTCAGGAGGCGCGCGGCCGGAGCATCGGCGGGCGCAGCTGCTCGGCGTCGCCGCGCCGGTACAGCCGCGCCGGACGGCCGCCGTCCCGCGTCGTCGTCCGGTCGGTGGGGATGAGGAAGCGGTCGGCGCCGGTGACCTTGCGGTGGAAGTTCCGCGGGTCGAGGCTCGTCCCCCACACGATCTCGTAGACGCGGCGCAGCTCCGCGACGGTGAACTCGGGCGGGCAGAACGCGGCGGCCAGCGACGTGTACTCCAGCTTGGCCCGCGCCCGCTCCATCCCGTCGCACAGGATCCGCCGGTGGTCGAACGCCGCCCGGTCGCGGTGGACGAGCTCGTCCACGGCCGTCCACAGCACCTGCGCGCGGCTGGACGCGGGCAGGTCCGGCGCGAGCCCCAGGTAGGCGACGCTGACCACCCGCTGGCGCGGATCGCGGTCGGGGTACCCGTAGGTGGCGAGCTGTTCGAGGTGGATCCGCACGTCCGCGAGCCCCGCCCGCTCCGCCATCAGCCGGGACGCGGCGACAGGCAGGTCCTCGTCGAGCTGGATGAACCCGCCGGGCAGCGACCACGCCCCCTCGTACGGCGCGCGGTCGCGCCGCCACCGCAGCGCGCACAGGCGCTGTTCCCGCACGGTGAGCACGACGAGATCAACGGAAACGGCGAGGCGCGGGACGGGCATGGGGTGGAGTCTATTGGTGGGGCGGCGGCCCCACCCCCGGACGCGCGAACGGGCAGGCGCGCAGCGCTCGCCGCACGCGCCCGCCCGTGAGCCGGTGGCCGGTGTTCAGTCGTCCTTCGGGGCGTCCTTGGGCAGCTCGACGGGAGCGGCCGGGACGGCCGCGCCGTTCGCGGTGCCGTTCGGGGCGTGCCCGTTCTGGACGTTCATGTTCCCGAGGAGCTGGCGGGCGAGGCCGAGGCCGGTGCCGCCGAGCGTGAGGGCCTTGGCGAGCATGTCCTCGACGCCCTGGGCGCCGTTGAGCACGACCATGTTGTCGACGTTGCCGAACACGCCCGCGCCGGCCTCGACGATCTGCGGCCACTGCTCCGCGAGCTGCTGGGCGATGACGGCGTCGGTGTTCTCGGCCAGCGCCTCCGCGCGGGCCTTGATCGCCTCGGCCTCGGCGAGGCCCTTCTGCCGGATCGCGTCCGCCTCGGCCTCACCGAGGATGCGGGTGGCCTCCGCCTCCCGCGCCGCCCGCAGCTGGATCTCCGTCGCGGCCGCCTGCGCCTGCGCGATGCGCTCCTCGCGCTCGGCCTCGGCCAGCTTGACCTGCTCGTACGCGCGGGCGTCGGCGGGCTTGCGGATCTCGCTCTCCAGCCGCTTCTCGGTCCGCTCCGCCTCCAGCTCCGCGTTGCGGGTCTCCTTGAGGATGACCTCCTGGCGGGCCTGCTGCGCGGCCTGCTGGACCTGGCCCTCGTACTCGGCCTTCTTCATCTCGGTGTCGCGGATCACCGCGGCGTTCTGCCGCTCGGTCTCCTGCTCCCGCTCGGTGGCCTCCTGGTTGCGCTCGGCCTCCGCGATGCGGGCGGCGGAGGCGACCCGGGCGGCGTGCGGGCGGCCGAGGTTGGTGATGTAGTCGGTCTCGTCGTCGATCTCCTGGATCTGCAGCGAGTCGACCACCAGCCCGAGCTTGCTCATCTCGTCGGCGGCGGACATGCGGGTCTCGCTGGTGAGGCGCTCCCGGTTGAGGATGAGGTCCTCGACGGTGAGGTTGCCGATGATCGAACGCAGGTGACCGGTGAACAGCTCGTGGATCGCGCCGTCCATCGAGCCCTGCTGCTCCAGGAAGCGCCGCGCCGCGTTGGCGATCGACACGAAGTCGTCGCCGACCTTGTAGATGACCACGCCGCGGACCTTGACCGGGATGCCCTGCTGCGTCACGCAGTTCACCTCGAGGTTCGCCGCCCGGCTGTCGAGCCGCAGCCGCCGGGCCACCTGGAAGCCCGGCAGGACGGCGGTGCCCTTGCCGGTCACGATCTTGAATCCGAGGCTGTCCAGCCCGTCCACGGGCTTGGACCTGGCCCCCAGCCCGGAGATGATCAGTGCCTCGTTCGGCTCGGCGACCCGCCACACGAGCTTGAACAAGATGATCAGTACGATGAGCGCGGCTGCGGCGCCGCCGACCACGGCGAGCACGGGCATACGGCCTCCTCTTCTGTTTTGGGGCGGGGGGGTCGAATCCGTCCGCGTTGCCCCATAGACGCGCCGCACCCGTGAACGGTTCGACCTGCGGAGCTATTGGCCGAAAGCGGGCGCCACGTACACCGTCCGCGGCGGGTGGTACTCCACGACCACCACGACCATCCCCACGGTGATCTCCTCGCGCGGGTCCACCGGATGGGCGTAGAACGCCTCGACCCCGCCGCGCACCGGGATCATGACCTCCCCGACCAGGCCGGGCCCGATCCTGCCGGTGACCCGGCCTTCCTTACCGATCAAGGAACGCCCCCTGTTCGTCGCGGAGTTGACGGCTAAGGCTAATGCCTGGGCGTTCGCGGGAGTGGGTCACGTGCCTCCGGCTACGGGAGAATGCGGTCGGCCTGGCCCAGGGCGGTGCGGGCGAGGCGTTCGGCTTCGGTTCGGGTGGCGGTGGGGCCGGAGACGGTGATCGTGGCCAGGTAGTGGCGGCCGCGGAACACCACGTACCAGGTGCGGGTGCTGGTGTCACCACTGGTCGTGGCGACGCCGACGGTGCGGGAACCCTCGCCGATGTCGCCCTTCGGGGACTCCACGACGCGGTGCTTCGCCCACTCGGAGCCGACCTTGGTGCGGAACCGCAGGCAGCCGGCCGGGACGCGGACGTTGACCTGCTTCTCGGCGGCACTGACGGGCATGCCCATCAGGGTCTGGGTGACGGTCTGGCCGCTCTTGGCGAAGGTGACCAGGGCGGCGGGGACGTCGCCGGGAACGGTGCCGTCCGGGCCGCCCGTCCCGCCCGTCCCGCATTGCGGCTTGTCCAGGACGGTCTGGCGCTGCAGCCTGGCGGCGTTCTGGATCGGCCGCAGCGTGCCGTACGAACCCGAGTCGGGTTCGCCGGCCTTCCGGTAACCGGGGAGTTCGGTGAGGAGGGCCTGGGCGAGCTGGTCGGAGGTGTAGCCGACACCGGCGACCTCGGCGGGGGCGGTGCCGTGCACGGGACGGGCGCGCTCACCGCCGCCGCCGCACGCGGTGGCCGCGGCGGCCGTCGCCAGCAGCATGATCGGGAGGAGCCTGTGCGCCATGGCGGTGACCCTACGGCGCGGAGGGTGCGGGCCGCCCGGGACGACACGCGTTCCGGGCGAACCGGTCAGCGTTGTCCGGCTCGGCGTCGTTCGGCTCAGCCGTTCCCGGCGCGCTCGTTGTACTCGGCGGCGTACTCCTGGCCGGACATCTTCTGGATCGTCTCGATGATCTCGTCGGCGATGGCGCGGCGGGCCTTGGCGGGCGGCAGGTCGCGGTAGTGGGAGAAGTCCATCGGGGGCCCGATCCGCACGGTGGGGCGGGGACCGAAGACCCGCGGCATCGACGCGCCGAGCGGCTGGATCTTCTCGGTGCCCTCCAGCGCGACGGGCAGCACCCGGGCGCCGGTCTCCAGGGCGAGCCAGCCGACGCCGGTGCGGCCGCGGTAGAGCCGCCCGTCCGGGGAGCGGGTGCCCTCCGGGTAGATCGCGAACGCGCCGGCGTTCTCCAGGACCTCGGCGCCCTGCTCCAGCGCGCCCATCGCGGCGCGCCGGGCGCCGCGGCGCACCGGGACGTGGCCGAGGTTGGTCAGGAACCAGCGGACGAAGCGCTTCTTGAGGCCGCCGCCCTCGAAGTAGTCCGCCTTGGCGATGTAGGTGACCGGCCGCGGAACCGCCAGCGGGATGATGAAGCTGTCGATGAACGACAGGTGGTTGCTCGCCACGATGAGCGGACCGTAGCTCGGCACGTTGTCGCCGCCCACGACCCGCGGGCGGAAAAGCAGCCAGAGGATCGGACGCACCACGCGCGTCATGAACGTGTAGAACATCCAGCCTCCCGAATTCGCCAACGACACTGTAACGTCTGCGCCGATCCGCGCCCGAGTCAGCGCCCCCGGTGCACCTTGCCGGTCAGGTCAGGAAATGCCCAACCGCAGGTCAAGGCCCATATGGCGGCACTTATCCAGCATTTCTACTATTCGGTAAGTTTCGCTGGAGTAAGTTATTGCCCCGTTTCCCGGATGTCCCGGGGCGCGGCCGGGCGCTCCGGACGATCCGTCAGGTAGGGTCGGTGCAGGAGACCGGACGGCCGTCTCGGGCATGTTACGGTCCGGGGCACACCAGTGGGCGAGCAGGTCCTTTCCCGGGAAGTCCTTGGAATGCGGGCGCCGGTGCGCAATCCTGAGGAGTCACCTGAGACGGTCGGGGTACCACCGGATGGGGCGTGAGGTGACCATGGACTTCGACATCAGTCTGATGCGCGACGACCGGTGCACCCTCGTCCGGGTGCAGGGCGACATCGACGTCGTGTCCCGCACGCGGTTCGAGGAGGCGCTCTTCGAGGTCGTCGAATCCGGCGAACCCATGGTCATCGACATGCGCGAGGTCACGTTCTGCGACTCGACGGGCCTGAACGCGATCGTCGCCGCCAACCGCCGCGCCGGTGAACGCGGCACCACCGTCGCGCTGGTCGCACTTCCCCCGCGGGTCCAGCGGGTGTTCCGCATCACCGGGATCGACAAGTTCATCCCCATCCACGACACCCTTCGCGAAGCCATCGCCTCGCTGCCCTCCACAACTCGCTGACCCGTCAGGTGCAGCCCTCGAACTGGGGGACGCTGGTCGTCAGTTTGAGGCCGGAGTCGCCGAACCACTTGTTCAGCAGGCGTTCGGCGGTGCCGTCCTGGTACATGGCGGTGATGGCGCGGTTGACGCTCTCGCAGCCCCGCAGGTCGCCCTTCCGGAGGCCGACGCCGTACTTCTCGTCGGTGAACGGGGCGTTGATCATCCGGCCGGAGCGGCCCGCGGCGAACCCGGCGAGGATCAGGTCGTCGGTCGAGACGGCGTCCAGTCTCCCGGACGCCAGCGCGTCCATGCAGGCGCCGTAGGTGTCGACGGTGACGGGTTTCGCGGCGACCTTGCGCTCCTCGATGACGCGGCGCCAGGAGTTGGAGCCGGTCACCTCGCAGATCCGCTTGCCCTTCAGGTCCCGGACGTCGTCGATCGAGTCGTCGTCGGCGCGGACGAAGGTGTCCTGGTGCGCGACGTAGTACGGGCCGGCGAAGGTGACCTCCATCTTGCGCCGCGCCGTGATCGAGTACGTCGCGACGATGAGGTCGACGGTGCCGTCGGCCAGAGCCTCCTCCCGGACGGACGAGTTGGTCGTCCGGAACGTGATCCGGTTCTTCGGGACGCCCAGCCTGCCCGCGATGTAGACGGCGACATCGACGTCGAAGCCCTCGTAGCTGCCGTCCGGACGCTTCACGCCGAGGGCCGGCTGGTCCTCCTTGACCCCGATGACCAGGGAGTTCCTGTCGATGACGCTGTCCTTCTCGGAGCCGCCGAGGCCGCAGGCCGACAGGCCGGCCACGAGCAGGAACGCACCGGCGGCGGCGGTGGCACGGATGGCGCGCATGGCCCTCTCCCTCAACGGATTCGTCTCCTCAGCGGAACTCGGCCAGCCGGGGACGGATCCCCGCCAGGATCAGCAGGGCGATGGCGGCGGCGCCGGCGGCCGGTACCGCGTTCCAGCCGCGCAGCCCGCCGTCCGCGTCCCTGATCGCGTCGTCGAAGGCGTCCTGGTGGACGGCCGTCAGCGCGGTCAGCGCCGCGTCGTAGGCGCCGAAGTCGCTGATCGCGTCGGAGGTGCGGCCCATCCGCAGGTCGACGGCCCCGGCGCGGTCGCCGGACGACGCGAGTTCCCGCATCCGCGCGTCGTTGCGCTGCACGACCCGGTACGCCTGGAGCGTCCGCTGCAGGGCGGCGGACTCGCGGCCCGGCTCGACCGTGCGCGCCTCGTCGCCGAAGAAGCCGAGGAACGGGACGTCGCCCCCGCCGGCCTTGTACGCGCCGAGCTTCTCCTCAAGCCCGGCGTAGTAGTTCTCCAGGTTCACCGGTTTGTCGCCCAAGTCCGGGTGGATGACCGCGAGTGACTTGTCGAGGTAGGTCTGCTCGTAGGTGTCGGCGCGGCCCGGGTCGAGGAGGTAGCGGCTCTCGTCCGCGAACGCGCTGTGGCTGATCGCGCGGGCCCGGGACAGCTGGAGGATCGAGTCGAAGCCGTCCTCCTTGGCCTTCCTGATGTGCCCGGCCTGGGCGGTCAGCAGACCCGTCCCGACGGCGGTGAGCGCCAGGGTGGCGAGCGTCGCCAGGACCAGCGCGGGGTTGAGGACGCGGCGGAACGTCCGCGCCAGGTAGAGCTGCGTGGCGATCAGCAGCAGGAGCACCACGATGCCGGTCACCGCGACCCAGGTCCGCCCCGTCAGGACCGCCGACCGGTCCGTCTCGTAGTCCTGCCGGACGTCCGCCCCGGTGTCCAGGGTGATGTTGTACGCCTTGGGCAGGAGCTGCATCTTCATCAGGTCGGTCGCCTGCCGGTAGGCGTCGATGACCTCCTGGGGCAGTTCCCCGGGCGCGTGGTCGGCCTGGGCGTCGAGTTCCATGGCGCGTCCGACGAGCCGCTCGTACCGGCCGAGGCCGTCCAGCACCTCCTGGACGGTGCGCCGCAGCGCGGGGTCGCTGCCGGCGAGCTGCGCGGCCTCCACCGCGGCGGCGTCGGCCTCGGCGCGGCGCCGCTCGTACAGCCGCAGCGACTCGTCATGGCCGATGCCGAGGTCGTGGTCGCGGCCGATCAGCAGGATGCTGGACACCTGCGCGTCCATGTCGCTGAGCGCGAAGTACAGGGTGCCGGTCGCGACGACCTGCGGGCCCGCGTCATGGCCGATCGTCTGGACGGAGTCGCGGGCGTTCCCGATCGCGACGGTCAGCACCGCCAGCAGCGCCACGATCCCGGCCAGGCACAGCACCGCGTGGCTGCCGATGCGGCCCGGGATCGTGCGGAGCCACCGGCCGCGGGCGAACGTCCTGAGGCGTCCCGTGCGCGGCTGCCCGGTCCCGGCGGGCGGGGCGGGGCGCCGGTGGGG